>CANKHJ010000214.1 GCA_947481635.1 Bradyrhizobiaceae bacterium | reverse complement strand
ATCGCCGGAAAGATGCGCCGGATCCGGCGGCTGTAGAATTCGCCGAAGGAGAAGCTGCCGCGCCGGGCGAACTCGGCGGAAATCAGGCTCGTCATCAGGAAGCCGGAGACGACGAAGAACACGTCCACGCCGACGAAGCCGCCGGGAAGCGCGCCGGCCAGGTGGAATATGATCACCGCCAGGACGGAAACGCCCCGCAGTCCCTGTATGTCGCCGCGATAGGTCAAGCAGATCCGGACTTGGCTGATCGTGCAACGCTACCCGCAAGCAGCGCTCGATATCTTCGGACTTCAAACGCAGATGCAACAAGCGCGGATCGTATCCGTCACACTTGTTCAGAAAGTGTGGCGAGTGTCGATATTTGGGGCGGACCGAGCAAGCCCGAAGCCCCACCCTCCGTGGCGAGCCATTCTCCGAAAGACCGGACGGCGGTCTCGTTCGAAAGCCTGCTGCGAACGTAGGTGCAATAAGAGCGGGCCGGAACCGACAATTCTGGAAATGGCATCACCAGCCTCCCCGTGGCCAGGTCGCGCGCGACAAAGGACACCGGCCCCATCGCAACGCCAAGACCACCGAGGGACCCTTCCAAAGCGAGATAATAATGATCGAGTGTAATGCTCTTCGCGGGTTTGAGCTCAGGAACCCCGGCGGCCTCGAGCCATTGATTCCAGAACCGCGGCCGGGTCGCGCAATGCAGCAGCGTATGATCCTGAAGGTCCTCGGGCTGCCGTAATGGAATGCGCGTGAGCAAGCCCGGACTGCAAACGGGAAGCCGGTAGTCTTTGAGAAATGGTCTGGTCGTGTATCCGTCGAAAGTGTCCGGACCGGTCCGGATCACGACGTCGAAGCTCTCGTCGATCGACTCGACGGGGTCGTTCGCGGTGATCACCTCGATCTCGATGTCTGGATGATTGTCGTGAAACTCCGCCAGTCGCGGGAGCAACCAGCGCACCGTGAAGGTCGCGTTGGCATTGACCTTCAACCTGCGGCGGCCGCGCTGGGACCGGCAAAGGTCGGTTGCGGCGGCGATATGATCCAGCGCGTCGCCGATTTCCGACAGATAGGCGGCTCCTGAATCGGTCAGAACCACGCGGCGGTTGCGCCGCTCGAACAGCGCCGTCCCAAGCCATTTCTCCAGCAGCTGGATATGGCGACTGATTGCCCCATGCGTAACGAATGATTCATCCGCCGCGGCCTTGAAGCTGCCGAGCCTCGCGGCAGCCTCAAAGGCGCGCAGCGCGTTGAGCGGCGGGAGCCGACGCCGAGCCATCCGTCAATTTTCCTATCCTATTCGGCAAACATTACAGGTTTGTCGGTCGGGTTCAAACCGGGGAAGGTGGCTTTAAGTCACCCACCGGGAGAACCGGGGCGAACTGACGATCGGGAGGGCATCATGACACAACAAGCTCGTCTGCTGATGGCGGCGACGGCCGCCTTTATCCTGTCATTGGTCGCGCAAGCGGCGGCTCAGGACGCCGACTGGGCCAAGGTCATCGAAGCCGCGAAGAAAGAGGGCAAGGTGGTGCTCTACACCTCCACCCAGGGCGTGGAGTTTCACAATCAGGCGCTGCGGTCCTTCCAGGCGAAATATGGCATCGCCACCGAATTGCTTGACGTGCGGGCGAGCGAGCTCGACCAGCGCATCCAGACCGAGCAGACGTCGGGCCGTTATGTCGGTGACGTGTTGCAGCACGGCGAGGCCTCGGCGCTGCGCCATGAGCAGAATGGCGTGTTCCAGCCCTATATCTCGCTGCCGAACTTCCAGAACCTCCAACAAATCTTCAAGGAAAAGTCGAGCAAGGTCCGCGTCCCGATCTATGTTTCGGCCTACGGCCTCCTGATCAACAGCGAGCTGGTGAAGGGGGAGGATGAACCGAAAAGCTGGCGCGACCTGCTCAATCCGAAATGGAAAGGCAAAATCATGGCCGACGACTTCCGCGCGCTTGGCGGCGGCAGCGTCTGGTTCGACGTGATGTTTGGCGCGCTTGGTCGGGAATTCCATGAAAAACTGGCGCAGCAGAACATCGTGTTCTCGCGCGACGTCGGCAACGATCAGCGTCGCGTTGCCCGCGGCGAATATCCCATGCGGCTGCCGCAGCATTATTCCAACTTCCCGCAACTCGAGGGCCTGCCGGTCAAGCTGGTCCAGCCGGTCGAGGGCGCGTCTTACGTGCAGTTCGACACCGGCGTTCTGAAAAACGCCCCGCATCCGAACGCGGCCCGGCTCTTCATCGATCATTATATCGGCGAGACCGTTCAAGTGATCTACGCGAATAATGCCTTGGTGCCGGTCGCCATGGGGATATCGGAGAAGGCCGACCCGCGGTGGCGTTCGATCACCGGGGCGAAGCTCCTCGGCACCAGCGCGCCGGAACGCCTCGACGCGATGCTGGCCGCCGCCAAGGAAATCTACAAATAGCCATCGCATTTTGCCGCGTCACAGCCACGGTTCCTTATGACGACGACATCCGTTGATGGCAGGCCGCTTGCCGTTGGACAAAGTGAGGTTCTCTCCTCGCGCCTGATGGCGCGGGCGGAACGTCTATGGGCGGCAGCACCTCAGGGCCGCTTGGCGGTGCTGGGGCTGGGCCTGATCCTGGCCTTTCTGGCGATCTATCCGCTCGCGATGTTGCTCTATGGCAGCCTGCATTCGACCCCGCCGGGGATGGCGGGCGAATTCAACCTCGACGGCTATCGCCGGATGGCGACGGCGGAGAACGGCCTGGTCCTGTTCAACACCGTCGTGATGGCGCTGATCAACACCGTCGTCTCGCTGGCGCTGGCGATCTTCCTGGCCTGGATCATCGCGCGCACCGACACGCCGGGACGTGGCGTGCTCGAGATGCTGCTGACGCTGCCGTTCTTTCTGCCGCCGGTCCTCACCGCGATGGCGTGGGGGATGCTCGGCAATCCCCAGGTCGGTGGAATCAACTCGGTCTGGCGCTGGCTCACCGGCACCAACACGACGATCATCAACGTCTATTCGTATTTCGGCGTCGTCTGGCACATGATGCAATACGCGACGACCTTCCTGTTCCTGTTCATTGTCGACGCTTTCCGCGCCATGGACCCGTCGCTCGAGGAATCGAGCAGGATGTCCGGCGCTTCCCTGTTTCAGACCTTCCGGCGCGTCACGTTGATGCTCATGCTGCCGGTTATCACCAGCGCATTCACGCTCAGCCTGATCCGCGGCATCGAGAGTTTCGAATCGCCCCTATTCTTTGGCACGCCGGTCGGCATCCGGGTTGTCACGACCCAGGTTTATGACGCGATCAACCAGAGTGCGCGGCCGGATTATCAATACGCGACCGCGCTGGCGCTCGCGGTGATGGGGCTGATGTTTCTGCTGGTCCTGATGCAATGGCGCATTCTCGGCGGACGGAATTTCACGACCGTGACCGGGAAGGGTTACCGCCCCACCGTGACCAAGCTTGGGCCGTGGCGTTGGGCGACGTTTGCCTTCTGCATCCTGTTTTTCTTCATCACTGTGGCAATGCCGGTGGGGCAGCTCTTCGTCGGGTCGTTCTTCAAATTCTTCGGCTTCTACAGCTGGAATATGCTGACGCTGGATAACTACGCCAAGGTCCTGCGCAACGACGAATTCCGGCGTGGATTCCAGAATACCCTGCTGCTCGGCGTCATCGGCGCGTCGGCCACGATGGTGCTCGGCGGACTGACAGCTTACGTCACTACGCGGACGCAGCTCAAAGGGCGCCGCATCATCGAAGCCATGGCATGGACGCCTTGGATGATGCCGGGGATCGTGCTCGGTATCGGCTTCCTGTGGGGCTTTGCGCTGCTTCCCGGTCCGATCCAGATCTACGGCACCATATGGGCGTTGCTGCTCGCCTATATGACCCTCTACACGCCGATATCGGTGCGCGTGATGTCCGGCGCCTATTCGCAACTCGGCTACGACCTCGAAGAGTGTTCGCGGGTTCACGGCGGGAGTTGGTGGCAGACTTTCTGGCGCATCCTGGTGGCGCTGGCATGGCCCTCCTTCGCGGTCGGCTGGGTGCTGGTATTCTTCGGCATCCTGCGCGAACTATCCGCCTCGATCCTGCTGTTCTCGGCGGGCTCCGAGGTGCTCTCGGTGGTCGTGCTCAAGCTCTGGACCAACGGCCGCGCCGAGGAGGTCTGCGTCATCGGACTCTTCATGATGGCGCTGGTGATCCTGTTCCGCTGGGCTCAATCCCGCTTCATCCAGCGTCACATCAATACGCTCTGACCGTCCGGATGCGGCTGCGGCCATGCGCTCCGTTCGATCGGCTTGTCGGCCGCGCGGAAGATTGCGCCGCCTCGGTTCCCGGGCCTTCAAAGCCGGCGACGATGAAGGCGAGGGCCTGTTCGGCGAGTTCTTCGGTGCGCGCCGCATCCGCCACGCCTTTGGACAATCTGGTCATGCGATTGTCAGGCTTGGTGTCCAGCACCGCGGCGGTTGCCGTTCCGATCATCAGATAATAGCGCCAGAAGATGTCCCGCCTGGACAGGTGCGGGGCCGCATCGTGCAACATCCCAGTAATCACTTTGGCAAGCGGATCGAAATGAGTCTCGACGATGCGGCGCGTGAGCGGGGAGGGGGAAAATCGATTCTGCTGGATCAAGCGGACAACGAGAATACGATGGGATTTATCGCCCTCGATATAAGGGCGCAGCGCGGCGCGGATGATCGCCTTGAGCGGGATTGGCTTCTCCCCGGCGGCATTTTTTAACGCTTTCAATTCCGCCGCGCGGCTCTCCGACACTTGCCGTGCCAGTTTTTCAAACACGGCGTAAGTCAGCCCGAGTTTCGAACCGAAGTGATAATTGACGGCGTTGAGGCTCGTTCCGGCCGCGGCGGTGATCTGTCGCATCGTCGGCCCGTCTATTCCGTGCTTTGCAAACAGCCGCTCCGCGACGCGCAAGATGTGCGTGCGGGTCTTGCTTGGGTCCCGGTCGCCGTCAACGTCGGATTTCGAGCGGTCTGACACGCGGGGGACCTTTGGCTATGGCAGAGAGAACACGAGGCACTTTCAGTTCTACCCTCGCCACCGCAGAATGTAGCGCTCGGTGCGTTCCAGACTGATGTTGAGGACGTATCCGAGCATCCCGAGCGCGACGATGAACCACGCGCTCACGCCCGGCGGCGAGCCGTCATCGACGATCGATCAGGTGCCGCTGGACTGGTGCTATCAGCCCGGCGTCAAACTCGACTTCCGGAAATTCGAGAATGGATATGTGGCGACCGCCAAGGACGTTGAAGACGAGCTCAAGCGGATCGGCCATGAGCTGAAGCCGCTCGAGATCGTCCTCATCAACACTGCGGCCGGAAAGCGCTACGGCCACGACGATTACTGGGAGAGCGGTTGCGGCATGGGCCGCGAGGCCACGCTGTATCTGCTGGAACGCGGCGTCCGGGTGGCCGGCACCGATGCCTTCGGCTGGGATGCGCCGTTCCGGTTCACTGCCGACAAGATCAAACAGACCGGTGATGCCAGCCTCGCCTGGGAAGGGCACAAAGCCGGCCGCGAGATTGGATATTTCCATATGGAGAAGCTGCATAATCTCGAAGTGCTCCCTTCGGATAATTTCCAGGTCATCTGCTTTCCGACAAAGATCGCGGGCGCTTCGGCAGGCTGGACGCGCGCCATCGCGCTCATCGAGAGCTAGAGGAGACACGTTTCATGAAGCTCGTTACCTTTCTTGCAGGAGCAGAGCAGCGGATCGGCGCGCTCGACGTCGAACGCGATCGGATCGTCGATTTCCAGGCGGCGTCGGAAGCCCTTCACGGCAAGGCCAACCCCGACTTCCGCGACATGCTGGCGCTGATCGATGGTGGGCCGGATGCGCTGGATGCAGCACGGGCCGCGATCAAGGGCGCGTTTGAAAAGGCCGTCAGCGCCGCGTTGCGGCGGCCGGATTCCGTGACCCTGCTGGCTCCGGTGCCGCAGCCGCGCCAGATGCGCGACTGCCTCGCGTTCGAGCAGCATTATCGTCAGGCCCGCGCACAGGCGCTCAAGGTGCGCGCCGCGACTTACGCGGATCCGGCGGCAGCGGCGATCGAACTGGAAAAGACCGGTGAGTTCTCGATCCCGGAGGTGTGGTACCAGCAGCCGGTGTATTACAAGGGCAACCGTTTCAGCGTGATCGGCACCGGGCAGGATATCCTGTGGCCGCGTTATGCGGAGCGTCTCGACTATGAGCTGGAATATGGCGTGTTCATCGGCAAGAAGGGCAAGAACATCAAGGCCGCCAACGCGCGCGCCCATATTTTCGGATATTGCATCTTCAACGACATCAGTGCGCGCGATGCGCAATACAAGGAGTATCCGGTCCGGCTGGGGCCCGCGAAGGGCAAGGACTTCGACACCGGAAACATCATGGGCCCGTGGCTGGTGACCAGCGACGAGATGACCGATCCCTACGACCTCACCATGACCGGGAAGATTAATGGCGAGGAATGGTCGCGCGGCCATTCCGGCACGATGCATCACCGGTTTGAGGCGATCATCGCGCATGTCTCCGACGAAGAGACCCTGCATCCCGGTGAGTTTCTGGGCTCGGGAACGGTCGGAAATGGATGCGGCCTGGAGCTGGGCCGCTGGCTCAAGGACGGTGATGTGATCGAACTGGAAATCACCGGTCTTGGCGTGTTGAAGAACCGGATCATACGCCAGCCCGCGCGGACATAGGCCTGAAGGAGACTGAGAGATGCCCGCCGCACTATTCCTGCCCGGAAGTCTTCCCTGTGAAACCGCGGAGCAATCCTTCCGGGTATTTGGCGGGGCGCTTGGCCAATGGCTCGACTACATGCCCGACGGTGAAGTGGGCACGCGGCGCTATTGGGTCGATGGCATCGCATATCGTGTGTTCAACGGCCATCCGGACATCGAGACGACAAAATATCCCGAGCCTGAGAATGGCGTCGAGAAATGGTGGCCGCGCGGACGGCATGATGAATTCGCCTTTCGCGTGCGTCCAGGCGTCAAGGCGGTGCGCTTCGGCGATCCCGGCTGGCGGCTTGGCTTCGCGCGCGACGCGATCAATTCCTACGCGCTGTTCCGCTATATGAAAAAGGACGGCGTGATCCCGCAGCACGTGCGGTTTCAGGTCTGCATCCCGCTGAGCTATAGCGCGATCGGATATTTCTTTCCGGCGGAGGACACCGACAAGCTGGTTCCGGGAGTGACGGAAGCGTTACGCGCAGAGGTGGCCAAGATCGTCGAGCTCATTCCGAATGACGATCTGGCGATCCAATGGGATCTCGCGGTCGAGAACCGCTATGTCGACACGGCCTTCTATGAGCAAGGCGCGGAAGCAGCCGAGAAGGAAGCGGCACGGATCTGCGCGCCGGCCTACGAAGTCTGCGCCTGGATGCCGAAGGCGGTGCATCTCGGCCACCATATGTGCTTCGGCACGTTGAATGGATGGCCGAGCCGGCAGCCGCCGAGTCTTGCGGGCTCGGTGATTCTGGCGAATGCGGCCGTCGCCGCCTCCGGCCGGAGTGTCGAATTCCTGCATATTCCGACGCTCGGGTCGGCCGAGGATGCGTTCTTCGCGCCGCTGAAGGAT
>CANKHJ010000213.1 GCA_947481635.1 Bradyrhizobiaceae bacterium | reverse complement strand
TGTGTTCGCGCTGATGTGCTGCAGCAACCCCCGGCTGGGCTGCGCCTCGGCCGTTGATTCATCGCGCAGCAAGGCGGTCGCGAGCGTCCAGGAGATATTCGACGACGCCGGGTTCTCGGGCTGCACGCTGCGGGCGGTCTATTCGGCCAGGACCGGCGCGAAGCAATAGCCGCTACGGCACCGCGGCGTCATCGGCCGCGACGAGGCGGCAGTCGGGCGCGAATTTCGCGCAGGCTTCCAGCGTTGCCGCCTTCGCCTCTTCGATGGTGCGGCGCCCCGTCCGCCAGGCGAAGCCGTTCCTGGCGCCTGCGGCGAAGGCCTTGTGGGGGGCCGCGACGAGATAATCCGCAAACGCCTGCTGACCGCTGGCTGATAGATGCGTGGGCGGTTTGAGCGTCGTCGCCGGCGCCGCCAGCGAGATATTATTCACGAGTCCGTGCCGTTTCAGAAAGTCGTCCACATAGGGCGTCCATTTGGGAATGCCCGCCGCGGCAGGGAATAGCCGGTGGCCGTCCTCGCCGAATGCGGGCGCGCGGATGAAGTCGACGATGCCGCCCCCCGCTACGAAGGCCGAGCGGAACCGCTCCGCGAGCGGCGGCGCGAAATAATGGTCGTTCTCGGCGTAGACCCACAGCATCGGTACCCGCGCATTGCGCCCGAATGTCCGATACGCCTCGACCAGGCGATCCGGCATGCAGACCTCATCGTCGGCCTGCGAGCCGCGGCCGCCGGCGAAATTGATCACGGCGCGCAGGCCGCTCGGCTGCTCCGCGGCGAACGCGACGCTGGCAAAGCCGCCGGCCGACTGGCCGACCGCGACGATCCGCGACGTGTCGACGTCGGGGCGCGTGCCGAGATGCGCCAGCGCCGCGCGCAGGTCGGCGATCGAGGCCGCCGCGGAGCGCAGGTAATCCGGGTCGCGGCAATTGCCGTTGCTCTCGGCATAGTCGCCGCCGGAATTGCCATAGCCGCGTCGCATCACCACCACCGCGGCAAAGCCGCGCCGGGCGAACTCGCTGGCCTGGGGCACGAATGCAAGCGGCGTCATGTTCGGCCGCTCGTCCGGCTTGCGCGGCGCGCCATGGCTGATGAGGACCAGCGGGAAACGGCCGCCGCCCTCCGGCTTCACGATCACTGCCTCGAGGCCGCGCGACCCCGCGATGGTCATCGGAATGCGAAGTTCCTCGCGCGTGATGCCCTGGGATTGCGCCGGCGTCGTGGATGCGAACACGAGCGCGACCGTGGCGTAGAGGCCGGCGCGGCGCGGCGTCATCGGTTGCGCATCCAGGGTCGCAGCCGTTCGGTCAGTGCATCCGGCAGCGGCGTCGACCGGCGCGTCGCAAGGTCGATCAGCACGATCGTGGCGCTGCCATGGGCCGCGCAGGCGCCGTTGTTGAACACCGCATGCGCGAACTTGAACGACGACCGCCCGATCTCGGCCACCGCGGTGCCGATCTCGATCGTGCCGGGCCAGTTGAGCTCGCGCACGTAGTTGATCTCGGTGTGGGCCAGCACCACCCCGACGCCGGGAAACCCGATACTGGCGTCGTCCAGCCGGAACAGGCCGACGCGGCCATTCTCGAAATAATTGGCCACCACCGCGTTGTTGACGTGGCCCTGGGAGTCGAGATCGGTGTGCCGGATATTGTCCGTGATCCGGTGTGGAAAATCGGCCAATTGCGGGATATGTCGCGCGGGCTTGCTGGAATCGTTCAAGAGTCACCCCCAACGCTGACATAGCGGCCGCATGCGCGCCGGGCAATTGCCGGAACGCGCCAGGGCCGCTAGATGAAACCCATGAACGCTTTATCCGACGCCTTATCCGAACCCATCAAGACCGACGTCCTGATCGTCGGCGCTGGGCCATGCGGGTTGTTCGCCGTATTCCAACTGGGCCTGCTCGACATGAAGGCCCACCTGATCGACATCCTCGACCGCCCCGGCGGCCAATGCGCCGAGCTCTATCCCGAGAAGCCGATCTACGACATTCCGGCGGTGCCGATCGTGACCGGGCAGGGGCTCACCGACGCGCTGATGGAGCAGATCAAGCCATTCGGCGCGACCTTCCATTACGGCGAGATGATCGAGACCATCGAGCGGATCGGCGATCCGCTATTCCGGGCGGTGACCGACCGCGGCCGTGTGTTCGAGGCGAAGGTGATCGTGGTCGCGGCCGGCGGCGGTTCGTTCCAGCCGAAGCGCCCGCCGATGCCGGGCATCGAGGCCTATGAGGGCAAATCGGTGTTCTACGCGGTGCGCCACATGGAAGCGTTCCGCGGCAAGAAATTGCTGATCGTCGGCGGCGGCGATTCCGCGCTCGACTGGACGCTCAACCTCGCCCCGGTCGCGTCGCGGCTGACGCTGCTGCATCGGCGCAATGACTTCCGGGCCGCGCCGGACAGCGTCAACAAGATGCGAGCGCTGGTCGAGGCCGGAAAGATCGACTTCCTGGCGGGCCAGGTGACTGGCCTCGAAGGCGCCGACGGACAATTGAGCAAAGTTCAGGTGAAGGGCAGCGACGGCGCGATAGTGTCGCTCGAAACCGACGCGCTGCTGCCGTTCTTCGGACTGACGATGAAGCTCGGCCCGGTGGCGAATTGGGGGTTCGACCTGAAGGACGGCGAGCTGATTCCGGTGGATACCGAAGCCTTCGAGACCAGCCAGCCCGGCATCTTCGCGATCGGCGACATCAACTGGTATCCGGGCAAGCTGAAGCTGATCCTCTCCGGATTCCATGAGGCTGCGCTGATGGCGCAGAAGGCGCATCGCTACATCTATCCGGACAAGCGGCTCGTGTTCCAATACACGACCTCATCGACCAGTTTGCAGAAGAAGCTCGGCGTCGCCTAAAGCGTCGCGGGGAAAATCATCGGGGGATGTCATGAAGCTGGTTCTGTTCGAGGCGGCCGGGAAGGCCATCGCTCCGGGGCTGATGACCGATCGCGGCATCGTCGACATCTCGGCTGCGGTGAAGCTGAGCTACACCCCCCAGCTCACCATGACCGGCATCATCGACGACTTCGAGCGCCTGCGGCCGGCGCTCGAGGCGATCGCCGCAAGCGGCGCCGCGATCCCGCTCGATCAGGTAAGGCTGCGTGCGCCGTTGCCGCGACCGGGCAAGATCCTCGCCTGCATCGCGAATTACTGGGAGCATGCCCAGCGCGAGCCGCGCATGCTCAACATGTTCATGAAGAATCCCGACGCGGTGGTCGGGCCTGGCGACACCATCATGCTGCCCGAGTTCACCGTGCCGCATATGTTCATGCATGAGGCCGAGCTCGGGCTCGTGATCAAGGGCCCGGCCAAGATGGTGCAGGCGAAGGACTGGCGTAAGGCTGTGTTCGGCTACACCGCCATGATCGACGTTTCGGCGCGCCAGGACGGCCGGCGAACCTGGCCGTCGTCCCCGATCGCGAGCTGGCTCGGCAAATCATTTGACACATTCGGCCCGATGGGGCCCTGCATCACCACCGCCGATGAGATCCCGGAGCCGAATGATCTGGTGGTGCGCTTCTGGAATGACGGCCAGCTGCGCCACCACTACAACACCGACGACATGGAACACCGTGTCCCCGCATTGGTCGAATTCGCGACCACCGTGATGACCATGAATAGCGGTGACGTCATCATGTGCGGCACCAATCACGAGGGACTCGGCGCGATCCAGGACGGCGAGACCGTCGAGATCGAAATCCAGAATATCGGCAAGATGGCGCTGAAGGTGCGCGATCCGCTCAAGCGCTCATGGGAGCGCGGCGTCTATATGGGCGCGGATTCCACCAATCCCGAAGCGGTGAAGCGTCACCGGCCGCAAACCTGATCCACGCGTCGGTTTAATTCGGCCCACCACCGACAGTCGGCGGCGGCAGCGGTTCGGCCTGTACCGCAGGGGGCTGGTCGAGCCCGAGCACCGCGCGCGCCGCTGGAAGCGCGGCATCCGCCATCGCTGCATGGCCTTCGGCGGTTGGATGGACCGCACCGCCATAGACCGACGCCAGCACGGCCCAGGTCGCGTCGTGGATGTCGGCGGGCTGCATCGTCGACGGCACGCCTTCCGGGTAGGTCATCGCGGCGAAGTAGCTGTCATTCGCGGTGCGCACCCAGCGCTTGCGCGAGGCATAGGGGCGGAATTCGCTGGCGGATTCTCCGCATGCCATCGGATCGGTCGGCGCGTCGGCCGGGTCGGCGCGGAAGCTCTCGCCGCTGGCGGAGAAGCACTCGCGGTCGAAATCCGGATCGTCGGGCCCGCGCGCGCAGAAGCCATGCGCGACGAATTCGGCCTGATGGGCGTCGACGAAGGTCATGCGTTCGCTTGCCGGATTACCGCAGAGCACGCCGCTCTCGCACAACGCCAGCGCCTTGACGCGCGGCAGGAAGCGCCGCGATACGAATTCCGAGACCCGCGCCAGCCGCGCCGGATCGGCGTTGAAGGCCGGATGCACGTCGAACCCGTCGCGGCCGCCGGGGCAGGGCGTGCCGGGGCCGGCCAGCGCCGGATGGCCATAGGACACATAGACGATGCGCTTGAGGTCGCCGCCAACCAGCGGCTTCAACGCGGTGCGCAGCTTGGCGAAGCTCCCGGGCAACTGGGTTTCGAGAACCTTCTCGGATTCATCCGGCGAGACGATCACGCCGCCCTGCTTGAACAGCACGCGCTCGGCGCTGTCGTCGACGATCACATCCGCGACCAGTCCGGAGAAATGAATGTCGTTTGCGCCGATGGTGAGTAGGAGGAGGTCGAGCGCGCGGTCCGCCTGTCGGCGCTGCGCAGATGCCAGCGCCTGCTTCAGCGCCTCGACCTGACCGCGCACGCTGCCGGAACACGACGCTTGACCCGGCGTGGCGCATTCACGCGCCCGCTGCGCCGCCAGCAGCCCGGCCTCGATGGTCGCGCCGGTGCAGGCGAGCGGAATGAACGTCACCGCGCGATGTGGGTTCTCCACGGCGAGCGTGAGCGCGGTGCGCATCTGATAGCCGTAGAGCGAGCGGTGGCATGGCCCGCTCATCCAGCGCGCGCTGTTGCGCGCCCATTCCGCGGCCGCGCTGGCATCGCCAGGGCCGGTGCCACAGGCTCTGGCGCCGCGAAATCCGGCGCGGCCGGGGCGGTAATATTCGCTGCCGGTGCCGAAGCGGCGGAAGCAGAACCCGCTATCCGACAGCGCGATCGGCCGGTCCGGATTGCCTTCGCCGGCCGCGATCGAATCGCCGAGGCCGGCGATCAGCATGTCCTGCACCTCGATCTCGGCGCTGATGCTTTGCTGCAATTGGTCGTTCACCATCACATTCGCGGTCGCGATGGTCTTGCGGCCATAGCTGACGCGCAGCCGGACTTCCTCCTCGCACGCGACGGCCGGCTGCTGCTGCGGACTGGCTTGTCCATCGTCGAACGACCAGATGCAGCGCGCGCCCTGCGGCGCCGCGCCGCCAAGCACGACGCCGATGCGATGATCCGTCGGCGTGAGATAATTCTCGCGCACGCCGTCGCGCTCGCAGGTCTCGGTGAGGGTTCCGGCCCGATCGGTGCAGAGCCGTTCGACCGTGTCGCGCGCCCAGCCACGGCCGTCGCTCTCATCGGCGAGGCGGTTCTCTGCGGCGAGCACACCGTCGCCACGAGAGGCAACGACATGCCGCTGGAAATCACGTTCGGCGCGAAAAAGGCGGAACCGGTTCTTCACCTCCCAGTCGATGCGCAGTTCACCGGCCGCGGCCGCTGGAGCGGGAGTCGTTTGGGCAAATGCATGCCCCGTGATGAACAGGGCCGCGAGTGTCGACGCAAGGATGAGGGTTCGCATCTGCGCGTGGTGCACGGACGTTGCGGCGGAAATATGGGCGCGCGCGACCCATGCAAGACTGTCACATGCTAGGAATCGGAGCCCTCTGCTGACGCGGGACATGCGTCGGACAACATCTCCCAGGCCGCGATGATCACCACGAAGGTCGCCACCCAGGCCAGTCTTGCGCCGTAGCGCGCATGAGGATTGGAGATGATGCTGCATATTGCGGCATTGGCGAGGATCGCGACCGCCGCCGTTGCGGCCAGCCCGCCGAGCTGCGCGAATCGTCGGCGCCGCGCGCCGATCGCAATCAGCGCGAGCAAAGCCAGCAGCGAGCCGATCGCCACCGGCACATGGATCGCGTTGATCGCATCGAAGGACAATTCCGTACGATGCTGGCGCGCCGCGCGCAGGCCGGGCAGCGCGGCCGGGACGTAGCGCTCGACCATTCCCTCGGTGTGCCAGATTTCCTTGACCACGCCTTCGCCGCTCTCGACCCGCACCAATTGGATTGCCACCGCCTTTGCCGCGGCCTGGATCTGCCAGAGTGGATAGGCCCGCAGGCTGCCGAGCACGATCTCACGCATCTCGGGATCGAGGCCGGCGAACCGGCCGAGCGTGTTGAACACGCTGTCGCCCCACAGAAACGCGTCGGCGGTTTCGGGGAAGTTGTTGCGGTACGGACAGAGCTTGTAGGCGTGCTCGGCGCAGTGTTGGTCCAAGTAACGCTTCACGATGCCGTCCTGCATCATGCGCGCGAACAGGATGCCGTAGCCGCCAGGCGTCCAGGCGAGCTTTCCCGACAGCGCGAAGTTCGCGCTCAACAACATCACCCCACCGAGCGCGAGCGAGAGCACGCCGCGCGCGATGCCGGTGAGCGTGACGAGGTCGCGCCGCCGCCACGCCACCGCGAGCGCAGCGCCGAGCAGCACCAGGATCACCGCGAAGGTCGCGCTGTGAGTCGCGACCGAGAAACCGATCAGCGCCATCAATGCCGCGCGCTCCCAGCGCGTCAGCGCCTTCGGCCGCACCACGATCAGATACAGAGCGAGCACCGAGAGTCCGGCGAAAATATCGGTGAGCAGGATGCCGGTCAGGAACGGCAGGGAAGTGCCGAGGGCCAGCATGATCGCGGTGACGAACAGCACGAGCGGACGCCTGCCGAAACCATAGACGCGCAGCACCAGTGCAAGGGTCCACAGCGTCATGCCGGTCTGCAGCACAGCGACCGGCCAGAAATCCGGCTTTTGCAACCAAAAGAGAACCAGGCCGTAAACCGTCGAGCGGCTCGGCACCAGATAGCCTTCGTACCAGCGCGCGAGATAGCCGCCGGTGTCGTATTGCAGCAGCGGGAAGCCGTTCCAGATCGCCGGCGCGAGCAGCAACGCGAAGCCGGCCGCGATCGCAGCCATCATGGCAAGACGCGCGGTCCTGCTTGGCGCGAGGATCCGTGGCGCGTGGACCGCAATGACCGACGATTTTTCTGATGCCGTGAGCGGCGTCATTGTTGTTCCCCCCGGCCATGCGGAACGTTGTGTCCGCTTCAGACATTTTCCCACGGGCAGCGTAACGGCGCTGCGGCGACGCCGTCTAGCGACCAAATGTCACCGCGACCTCGCGAGATGCGCGAAGTCTGAAGCGATGTTCATGTCCCTCAGGCCGTCGTCCTAAGAGTCTGACTCAAAACGCGGCCTATGATTTCAATCTCTTGCGAGGCGTCGCGAGACGTTGCGAATGTGGGCGACAAGAACCCATGCGACGGCGCTGGCAATTGTCGCCTCGAAGTCCTTGGCGAGCCTGCGGCATCGCCCGAGCCAGG
>CANKHJ010000212.1 GCA_947481635.1 Bradyrhizobiaceae bacterium | reverse complement strand
GGATATGGCGCATGTGCTGGCGGCATTGACGAGTTCTGATGGCTATATCGACTTAGCTGGCTGCTGGCTGATCAGGGCCAGCCAGTATCTAGAGCATACTCCTGGCGTTGCCGCCTTTGTGGTGACTAACTCAATATGCCAAGGACAGCAGTTGCCGCAGCTGTGGCCGCTTGTTCTTAAAGATTGCTTCGAAATCCGCTTTGCTCATCGCTCTTTCAAATGGTCTAACTTGGCAGCCCACAATGCTGGTGTGACTTGTATCATCGTCGGCATTGGCTTGAAGAGCAAACAACTGAAAAGGCTGTTCGAAGGTGATACAGCGCGTCAAGCTGAGAATATTAGTCCATATTTGATTGATGCAAAAAATATCTACGTCAACAGAGCGCCAAAACCGCTAGCGAATGACCTCACTGAGATGCTGACTGGCAGCGTCGTAAACGACGGCGGTAACTTGATTGTCGATCGCCTCAATCGAGATGCCCTCATTGAAGCGGGCGTGCCTGAACGCATATTTCTGCAGTACATGAGCTCTCAAGATTACATCTGGGGTGCCCTTCGTTATGTAATCTCGATCGAAAGCGACGCTGCACTAAGAGAAATGCAGTCCTTGCCGCCGATAAGGTCGAGGCTGCAAGCCGTCGAGCAACTTCGTTTAGAAAGTAAGAAGAAAGAGACCACTGGGGGTGCATTGCAGTCAAACTGCAATCGAGGTCGGGGAATCGTTCTCGTTCCTAGATTCGCATAATGAGAGGTTACGGAATGTCATACTGCGTTAATCCCTTGCGGTAACATGCTGTTCGCTATCGATTTGGACGCTATTTCTCGGTTAGGTGGGAGTGAGGGAGCAGTTGCGGAAGGAGGGGGCTTGGGTTATGGCCGGAGCGACGCGCAAAATTCGGTTGGATCGGCGGTGCGATCAAATTTCAGGCCCGCGGCAATGATGCGGTCGCGCTTGTCACTGGTCACGCTGTCGGTAATCGACTTGAATTTGTCGAGCACATCGGCTTCTGCGATGCCTCCCCGGGAATACCCTGGCGGGACCAACTGCTCGACAGCATAGATTTTTCCGCTTGTGTCATGCACGCGCACGACGGAGGGATAGGTACCAGGGGCACGTCCGGTCAGGTCGGGGTCGGTGGTCATTTCCATTTTGTCGATCAAGGCTGTGATCTTCGGATCGAGCCAGCGCTCGCCTTCGTATTGCGCAGGACCAAGCGTGCCATCGGTGAGTGCGACAGCCGTAATGTACTGGAAGCTGTGATCGGCGGATTCACGCGAGCGGGGACGCGCCCGGCTGGGATCTATTTGCTGATGGCGAACGAAATGGTGATCGACCATCACGATCTCGATGCGCTTTATGGTGTCGACCCTTCCGCCAAGCATGCCGTGAATCTTAATCGCCGCCGCCGCAGAGGACTGGCCCGTGGCGACGCAAGGGTACGCCTTGACGTTGGATTGCATCACGTAGGATTGCTCGGGGAATGGAGCCATTAGCGTTTCTAGGATGTCACCCTTCGGGAAGACGCTGCGCACGCCACGTGGATGTTCAAGAATGGCCACCGGTCCGGTCACGCCACGCTCGGCGAGAAGCGTGGCCTCCACAGCGCTTTGCGCAACCATTGCATTGGCGATGGATTTTGCCGCCGAGATTCCGCCCTGTCGCACGAGGGCGGGCGAGGAGGCGCGAACGCCGGCCAAAGCAAGCGCATGGGTAAGGCGCTCCACACTCATATCCATGAGACGTCCCGCCATGACCGGAGCAACGAAACCGGAGATGCTGGAGCCGTCCCACGCTCCCTTGCGATCCATCAAGGTTTTGAGCCGGCCGAAGACTTCGTAGCCGACCGCGATCGAAGCCAGGATATCGCGCCCCGAGCGGTTTCTTGCCTCGCCCACCGCAAGCGCAACCGGAATGTTGTCACTCGGATGTCCACCTATCTCGGGGCCGTTCGTTCCAGGAATAACGACATAGTCGTTGAGGTCGAGAACGCGAACCTGTGCGCCGTTGGCGAGGATCGCGTGCGGAATGTCCACCTGTCGCGCTCGCCCGATAATCGTGCAGGGCCCGGCGGCGCCGACTTCCTCACATATAGCGACAACATTTTTGCAAACGGGTTCGACACCACCCGCTATCGCGCAGGCTACGGAATCCAGCAACAGCAACTTGGCCTGCTGGATGCAGGCTTCCGGCACATCGGCGCTGCGAATAGAGAGCGCCCATTCCGCCAGGCTTTGAGCAACGCTCGGCGTGTCGGCATTATGATCGTGTTTCATCGGCTGGCGAAATTCCGTCGGAGGTGTAGCGCGTGTCGGTCATATAGCATGAGACTGTCTGGCGTCAGCAGGCGCGATCGATCCAGTCCGGAGTGGGGGAGTGGTTGAGGGGCGAGGGGGATTGCTTGGAAAACGAGGCATTTACAGGCTCTTTTTCAGCGTGTGCAGCCATTTTACGCTTTGGTTTATTATTAAGCGAAAGCAAAAACAGTTTTCGGGCTGCTCGTCTTCAGGTGGCAAACCCGATTTGGTGCTATCAAGGGGCAGATCCCGCCGTCCTCGTAGGGCGGATGGAAGAGTGCAAGCGCGCCAAGACGCGTAAAAAACAAGTCGATATGGGAGAGCTTGGGTTGCTGAAGATACTTTCTGAAAAGCACCGCGTGGCCGGAACGCCGTCGTTTGCATCTTCGAACGAACAAGTTGGGGCGTTGCTGTCGCCAAAGAATGTGGCGATCGTCGGCGCGTCGGAGCGTCCGGGAGCCTGGGGCGGGCGAGTCTGGAACAACCTGCGCAAGCATGGTTATCCATATGCCGTATACCCCATAAACCCGACACGCGAGGAAGTATGGGGTGTGAAGTGTTATCCCGGTTTCGATGCGCTGCCTGAGGCGCCCGACCACATCGCGATCATGGTGCCCGCTGCACAGGTGCCGGATGTCATAACCAAAGCTGCCGCCGCAGGCGCGCGTTCGGCCACGATCTTTTCTGCCGGCTTCGGTGAAGGAGCTGGCGAGGACGGCCTTGCGATCCGTGACGCGCTGTCGGAAGTGATCGCCAAGACTGGACTGGGCGTATCTGGTCCGAACTGTGTCGGAAACTTCTCGGTAGAAGGGTCATTTGTGACCCTGATCGAAGACCGCAAGCAAAGTCTAAGGCGTGGTGGAATCGCGCTCGTTGGCCAGAGCGGCGGCTCACTGATGGCATTGAACCAATGCCTTGAGGGTAGGGGTTTGCACGTCGATTATCTCGTCACCAGCGGAAACGAAATAGGCCTGAAGACTGCCGACTACATCGCTTACTTTGCCACGCGATCTCAGGTCCGGGTAATCGTCGTCTATATTGAGCATATCGCTGACGCCGAGCGACTTCTGGCGGCCGCTCGTTTGGCAACTGATGCCGGCAAGATCGTTGTCGCCTACAAGCTGGGGCAATCGGATGCCGGCCGCGAGGCCGCGTTGGCGCATACCGGCACGCTCGCCGGTTCAGTTCAAGGCTTTGACGCTGTGTTTGGTTCGCGCGGCATCGTGCGCGTGGACACCCTGGACGATCTCATCGAAGTATCAGAGCTGGTGACACGAAGCGGAATTCCGCGCGGTTCAAGATTGGGTGCAGTCACCTTGTCCGGAGCGTTCCGCGGCATCCTGCTCGATACGGCGGACAGGGCGGGGGTTACTTTCCCAAGCCTCGCCGCGGTGACCGAAGAGAAGCTCAAAGGGATCTTGTCGACCGGGTCTTATGCGGGAAATCCAATCGATGGTGGCTTCAGTCTGGTGTCGAATCCGAACGTGCTGACGCAATGCCTCGACGCTTTGAACGATGATCCAAACATCGATTTCATTCTCGTGCAGGGCAGCATTCCGCGTGAGGCCGGCAGCCCCCGCGCGGAAAAGTACATCGGCCTCACCAACGCCTTTGCTGAAGGCGGCAACAGAAAGCCGATCGCCTTTACGTCGTTCGCCTCTTACGGCCTTACGGAATATGCGCTCGGTCTTCGGTCCCAGGCGCCAAAGGTGTCGTTCCTGCAGGAGGCATACAAGAGTCTTTGCGCGGTCGGCCGTGTCGGTGCGGGTGTTCAGGCTCGCGCGCTTCGCGAGCAGGATAAAGAGCGGCCTTCCGAGACTGCATCATCTGCGGAAAAAGCCAAGCGAATGGCCCGGGTCGCTGACCTGATCGGCAAGAAGGGTGGGCAGATTTTGAACGAAGCGGACGCCAAGACCCTCCTCGCTTCCTACGGAATTAAGTCGCCGGCCGAGCGCGTTGTTGGAACGCTTGACGATGCGCTGCGGGCGGCTGCGGAGATCGGATACCCGGTGGTGCTCAAATTGCTGTCATCCGAAGTCCTGCACAAGTCGGATATCGGCGGCGTCCAGCTCGGGATCAGAACACCGGACGAACTGCGGACGGCGTTCGATACGCTGCGCGCCAACGTTCAAAGGCACGGTGTGCGTGACGAAGGCTATCTCGTGGCACAGTTCGTCGAAGGCGGCGTTGAAATGGCGCTTGGCATCCACAACGATCCCGAAGTCGGGCCATTGGTGATGGCAGGGGCGGGCGGCGTTCTGCTCGAATTGATCAAGGACGTTGAATTTGGCGCGCCTCCCATCAGTCTCGCGATGGCGAACGCCATGGTTGACCGGCTGAAGAGCAAGAAGTTGCTTACCGGCTTCCGTGGCAAGCCACCTCTGGACATAGGTTCGTTTTGCCTGGCGATCACGCAGTTGGCGACGCTCGCCGCGGAATGCGGCGATCTGATCCAGAGTATCGACATCAACCCGCTTGTCGTCCTGCCAAACGGGTGCTTGGCTCTGGATGCGGCGATAGTTCTCAAGGGAAACCAATCCTCGCACTGAGCTCTCAGATGTTTCGCTGACATTACCAACTGGAATTCAAATGGTACGCATCGCCTTTGCAATTGGAGAATATCCGCCCGAGGAGCGAAAGCTTCGGGAGGACGTGGCGAAAAGTTACGCATCGGCCGACGTGGAAGTCGGCATCGTGTCGGTGGGAGCAAGTCCTTACAACGGACTGGGTCCGGCCGAGATCCAGCTCGTCGCGCCGTATTATCATGCTGCTTATCTGGAGGCGGAGCGACAGGGATACGACGCCGTCGTTCCGCTCGGCATGCTTGACCTCGGCGTGGATGGTGGTCGCTCGCTTGTTGACATTCCGGTCATCGCGCCATGCGAGGCAACCTTTCATATTGCAGCACAGCTCGGCGATCGGTTCGGCATCGTTTGCTACCATCCGTCGGTCATTCCGAGGCAGCGCACGCAGACGAAAATGTACGGAATGGAGAACTGGATCGCTGGACGGCGGGCGTCGGGCTATCACTTGCGCGACATGGCCGATAACAAGGACAAGATGACCGACGCCTTTGTTCAGGCAGCGAAACAGCTCATCGACGAGGATGGCGCGGATGTAATCATCGCGCACGGGATCACACAGTGCCCCGTACATATCAAACCTGATTGGCTGATGGAAAAGTTGGGGGTGCCGGTCGTCGAGGGTATCGGTGCGCCGATCCGCATGGCCGGTCTTCTTGCCGGACTGGGATTGAAGCACAGCCGGAAGCGCTGGCCGAAATCCAAAGCACGGCCGAAGCTCTAAAGAACCAATAGAAGGACACTATTATGAACGCACGTATTGGCTATCTTGCGATCCTTAGCCAGAATCCCGACAAGCTCGCAAAGTTTTATACCGGCAGTCTCGGCTTCAAAGAACTTGGCCGGTCCGGGGCAGGGGATGTCTCGGTTACAGACGGTGCCTTTAACGTCAGCATCTTCAAGCATCGGCCGGAACTGAACGAACCCAATATGGAATTGGGCCAGCATCACATTGGTATTGCGGTGGACAGTATTGCCGAGGTTGAGAAGCGGTATCGCAAATTCAATCCGCGTGGCGTCTTTGTTCGCGAAGCAGGTGATCTGCAGCACGGCGAGGCGCGGATCTATGATCCGGAATGTCATCCTGTGACGTTGTCGGAGCGAAACTTTGGCATCGACAAACCGCAAGCCGGTTTGCCCCGCATCGCTCACATTGCCTTCGGTGCACTTGATCCGAGTGCTTTGTATGAATTTTACGATGCGGTTTTCGGCTTCCGCGAATTGCTGCTGGCACATGCGGAGTCGGCGAAGCGTCCCGGCTACAAGAACCGCCATGTCGGCGACGGCGCCACCAATGTTGCGCTTCAGGCTTACTACAATGACCGGGAGGGCCATGAGGCTCGTCATGGCATTGCCCATATTGGTCTTCTGGTCAGCAATCCGGCAGAACTCGCAAAATCGGTCGAAGGGATTGCGACGGTTGCTCACCGTCCGGCGTCGCGGGTGCAGTCCGAAATCCGCATGCGGGATCCGGAGGGGAACGGTTGCGACCTTTCGGGACGCGGTTGGGAAATTGACATCGACAAATGGGCGCGCGCCGAAGTGGCGTAGCAAAACCTGCCCAAGGGAGGTGATGTAATGGGAAACAATCAAAAACTTGTCGCGACGATGATAGCGGCTTGTCTTGCTTTTGCAGGGTCTGCATCGGCAGATCCCGTCGCGGACTTCTACAGCGGGAAGCAGCTTCGCGTCGTTATCAGGGCTGCAACCGGCGGGAGCTACGATACCTACTCCCGGCTGCTTAGCCGCTATCTGGTAAAATACCTGCCAGGCAATCCAACGCCCGTGCCCGTCAACATGCCGGGCGGGGGCGGGCTGAAGGCGCTAGAGTATGTCGCCAAGGTTGGCCCCAAGGACGGCACTGTGATCATCATGGTGAGCCAACCTTTTCCGATGGATCAGGCGCTCGGTATCAACAAAGCGCTCGATACGGACCTCCGCACGCTCAACTGGATTGGCAACATGAGCGAGCAAAGCCAGATACTTTATACTTCGCCGGTATCGGCCACCAAATCGCTTGACGATGCCAAGCGCCGGGAGACCGTCATTGGCGCCACGGGCATAGGCGCCACCTCCACACAGCTGATTGCTCTCTACAACAACGCACTCGGGACTAACTTCAAAATCATTTACGGTTATCCGGGGGGTGCGGAAATCGCGCTGGCTGTGGAACGCGGTGAGCTCGAAGGACGCAACACGACGACACCTCCGCCGCCGTTCAAGACCGCGGACGGCAAGACCGCCGATCTGAATTTCCTGATCCAGACCGGTCTGAAAAAGCATCCGGCCTATCCAAACGTTCCGTTGCTCACCGATCTCGCCAAAACTCGTGAGGAGCGGGAAATTTTCGAATTGATTTCGAAAGCATCAGCCGTGTCCCGGCCTTTCGCGGTCGCCAGCGGTGTTCCTAAGGAGCGCGTAGACGCTCTCCGCAATGCTTTCAAAGCCGCCCTCAATGACCCCGAGTTGGTTACGGAAGCCGAGAACCTAGGTTTTGAAATCGGGCTGACGACGGGCGAGGATTTGCAGAAGATCGTCAATGACATCATTTCAGCGCCGCCTGCTGTCCTTGAGCGGATGCGGGGGTTGATGGTGTTGCGTTCCGCGGAAGCGGTCAAAGGGTTGGCTCCCGGCGGTTCGGCGGAATAAGACCGGGGGCCGTCCTAGAGGCTGATCGGAGTGGCACGGTTAGAGTGATGCGTTGCGCGCATCAATTACGCAGCTATTTGCATTTCACAAGACCGGGCGTTGTGGCTAGCGTTTTGCGGCATTGGCTGAGCCAAGCGTCCAAAGGGTCTGCGAAGAACCCGCTTAAGGGAGCGATAAATGTCCGATCAGCGACCTCAGATTGTAATCGTGGGCGCCGGCATGGGCGGCCTGGCCGCAGCTGCGGCGCTCCGTATGCGTGGCATCGACGTCCAGGTTTATGAACAGGCGGAGAAGTTTCTGC
>CANKHJ010000211.1 GCA_947481635.1 Bradyrhizobiaceae bacterium | reverse complement strand
TGATGACGCATCAGCGTTAGCTGGCCGGTTTGTTTCCAGCGTGCCAGCCCCGCGTCGAGCCGCGCCGCGACCTTGCGCCGGGACGCATTGAAGCCCTCGATGCGTTTAAGCTGCTCCAGGCCGATCGCCGCGTTGATCTCGGTCGGGCGCAGATTGAAACCGGTGGTGATGAACAGGAAGCGCGGATCGATGTTCGGATGCTGCGCAGCCTGTTCGTCCTTCGCCTCCATCTGGCGGATCCAGCCATGCGCGCGCATCGCGCGCAGCAGATCGGCCAGGCGATCGTCGTCTGTCACCGCCATGCCGCCTTCAATGGTGGTGATGTGATGCGAGAAATAGAAGCTGTAGGTGCCGATCTGGCCGAAGGTGCCGACTTTCTTGCCCTTCCATTCGACGCCGAAGGACTCGCAGGTATCCTCCAGCAGCCACAGGTTATGCTTCTTCGCGATCGCCTCCATCGCCGACATGTCGACCGCGCCGCCGAGCACATGCACGAGGAAAATACCCGCCGTCTTCGGGGTGATGGCGGCCTCCACCATCGCCGGCGTCATCTGCAAGGTATCGGGATCGCAATCGACGAACACCGGCGTCGCGCCGGCCTGGATCACCGGCCAGATCGTGGTCGACCAGGTCAGCGCCGGAACGATCACTTCCGAGCCGGTTGTGATGCGCGGCGGCAGCGAGCCGTCGGTTGGCAGCATGTGGTTCACCACTGCGAAAAGCGCCACTAGGTTGGCGGACGAGCCAGAATTGACCATCACCGCGTGCTTGACGCCGAGGTAATTGGCGACCGCGCGTTCGAACTCTGCAACGCGACGTCCCATAGTGAAATAGCCAGAATCGAGAACCGCCTTTGCCGCGTCGATCTCTTCCTGACCGAGGGTGCTTTTGTTGAGTGGAATACGCATGTCTAAATATTCCCCGCATTGAATACTGAGTTACAAACAACCGGCTTGGCTGGATGAGGTCTGAAAACAAATTGCATTTGGTGCCCTACGGTTATTCTTCACTTGATATTGACAGAGCGCTTCACCGGCCGTCAGCTCCCACCTGTCTATTGGTCGAGATCCGCTGCAGGAGGTATGTTGCGTCGGCAATTGAAGCGCCGAGGCGGAGTTCGAAGGCGGCGGGTTGCTGCTTGGGTATGGAGGCTCGCTCCCTCTTGCCGTGACCCGTCAGGACGTGAAGTGCACCAGCCAACCCGGCACGGCGGGCCGCTACGATATCGATACATTTGTCGCCTATGAGCCATGAACGAGCCAAGTCGATACCCAATTCGCTTGCGGCTCGTGTCAACATGCCTGGGTTGGGTTTGCGGGCCGGATGATCCGCGTGGCGCCATTTGCCGCGTCCATCCGGGTGATGGGGGGCCGCATAGACAGCGTCCACAAAAGCACCTGAAACAGAAAGCTTAGCGAGGATCTCCCGCTGTACCTCCGCAAAATGGGTCCATTCGTATCGGGCACGGCCGATGCCGCTCTGGTTCGTTACAATGATCACGGCGACATCCATGGCATTTGCCATCGCGATCGTAGTCTCTGCCGCCGGTATCAAAAATACGTCTTCCGCGCGGCACAGATATTCCACCTCTTCAACCACGACTCCATCACGATCGAGAAATAGGGCTGGAGCCCCATTTGCAGGGCGGCGCAAGACTTCACACCATACGCCCTCGTGGTCGAGTGGAAAGCTCATGAGGACGCAATTTGAGTTAAAAGTTGCACCGTAGCAATGTCCGTTCGATAAGCGTCGTTTTGGCGGGCCGCCATTCTTCAATGGGCAGGTTCGGCATTGTGCACAATGACCCGCTTCTCTCGCAAGCGCAGGTCCCATAGGCCTTTTGCAATTTCCAAGGCATCAATCTCCAAGTCGTTCCACCACGCGGATTCATTGCCCGACTGATGCAGTTGTCGATGGTGAATGCGGCAAAGCGGCACCGTAAACTCGTCGCTGACTTTGAGGCTCATCGCGCGCGGTTGCGCGAAACGCAAGTGGTGAGCGTCCGCTGGTTGGCGTCCGCAAACCAAACAAGGCTGTGATCCGACAAACAACAGATGTGCTTTGTCTCGCAGACGCTTGGGCATTACGATAGGCGTGCGAGCCTCGATTGAGGCGATGAGAGGCTCTTCCACTGTAAGGCGCGGTGCTTCGACCGCCTCCTTGATAGCCGCAGCTCCCGACGACACTCTCGGACTTACGGCTGAACGACCGCTATGCAAATAAAGCGCAAGTCCGAATGGCTTGCCGAAGGTCGCGAGAGCACGTTTGGTGGCGTCGGTTTCGGCGCCCTTCAAGCCCATATCATGCGCTTCGGCTAACGAGGCGCCCCGGCCCTCTCCGGTCCCGTGCCCTTCACGCACAATCCCACGTTCACCCGTATGGACCGTGATCCGGACTTTAGCGATGTATGTGGCTTGGTAGGTGCCGCGGATTTCACGTCCGGAGAGGCAGCGAGATTCAACCGTTTCCCGGTCCCAACCATCGAAGCCAAAGATCCGGTTCGCCTCACCGATCGTATGCCAAGCCTCGATATAGCTGAGCTCACGATCACCGACGCGCCGGGTACGAACCTGGGCGGTGTTGAGATTGCGTCGTAAGGCTTGTACCTGTTTTGCTGAAAAGCCCATCACCGCACCCTCACGCAGAGAATAGGTTGAGGTAACGACAGCTGGCAGCCCTCGATCTGATTTCCTTGTTTTAGTTCTGAAATCACAGCCAGTCGATCGAGGCGTGGATCGCGCGGTACCCAGTACTGAACGGGAATTGAGGATTCATCATGAACGATCAGCGACGGAGCGCCTGCGCGGATCGAGATCGTGAATTCTGGCGCGGTGACTTTCTTGATTTCGCTCTTTGCCATGACGTCTCGGACAATTTCACGGCGGGACGTGGCTCGCATTTCAAGTCGTTCCAGACGCTCTCGCATTGTGCCGATTCTGTCCTTAAGCGCACCGACCAAGGCCTCATCGTCCAAGGCCGAACGCATTACCGCAGCAATGATTTCGTGAAGATCCGTAAGCCCTTCCACGGTATCCGCCAAAGTTTCCTCATCGATGCCTTGTTCAAGCGCTCGAATGCGATCGCGAAGATAGGAGTGTTGGGATGCAGCAAATGCTAGGACATTCATCATGGTGTGTATCCTGTAGGTGCTCGTTGCGACCATTCTCAAATTAGGCGACGCTGCCGTCGCAGCGATGAGGATCGATACTTTTAGTATCGACATAGATGTCGGAGGATGTCAATACTAAAAGTATCAATTCGCCAAGTGAAGGCCGCACGAGCGCTATTGGGCTGGTCTCAGGAGCAGCTAGCCTCGGCAGCAGGTGTTTCTGTGCCTACGGTCAAGCGACTAGAAGCTGCGGACGGTGAGGTCGGCGGCCGACCGGAAACTTCGCAAAAGCTTCTCGCGGCGCTGGAGAACGCTGGCATCGCGTTTCTTCAAGATGGCGGCGGAGCTGGGGTGAAGCTCCGAAGGCGTTCCGCACCGTCTCGATAGCTCGACTGCATCGTCCGATCTCTCGCGCTGCACAGCGGCGAGACTTTCGCGTGGACTGGTGGCGTTTCATCACACCGGTTCGATTCGCGCCGGGCCCGCGTGCCGACGGGCTCTCAAAATTCTTGTTGATGAACTCTATTTTTTCCTGAACGAGGAACGTTCCGTCATCTAGACTAGCCCCCGGAGGGCGATGCGGTCCTCTGTTCCCAAATACCTATAATCATGCGACCGGGCTTCCGCCCGGCGTCCGAACGCGAGTTTGACCCATGGAAAACTCACCTCACTCTGTCAAGAATATTTCCAAAGGAACCGTGTCGCGTGCGCTCTTTGGACCGCCCGCGTTTTTTGAAGGAGAAGATCAGCAGGCCTACGCCGCGCTTTCTGACGCCATCTTCAACACGGTCAAACCCACTGACGTTATTGAGGAGATTTGGGCCCGTGATGTGATCGATCACGTCTGGGAGGTCCAGCGACTCCGTAAACTGCGAGCGGCATTCTTGGACGCAAGGTTGGTTATTGGCCTGCAAGAATTTCTGGACGAGATTGATCAAGGTCAGGACGGTCTTTCCGATCGTTGGGTATTGCGTGACCCGGAGGCCATCACCAAGGTCAACGAATTGCTCAAAGCGGCGGACCTTTCCATGGACACCGTAATGGCCTTCACGGTGTCGTTGTACATGAAGGAGTTCGAGAACATGAGCCGCCTCATCGCGACGGCAGGAGTCCGCAGGGACGATATTTTGCGTGAGATCGAACGTTCTCGCGCTGTGTTTGCTGAGAAGCTGCGTCGTGTCACTGCTCAAACTGAAAATGCTCAGGCCGATGTCGTTATCGAAGCTCCCGAATAAACAGGAGTCCGTCACGGCCAAGAGTGTCGCCAATCGCAACAATGCGCGCTTGAGCACCGGGCCCAAAACGGAGGCGGGTAAAAAGCGAGTTGCGCTCAATGCTCGCCGACACGGACTGAGTATTCCTATCCCTGTCGATCCGAAGTTATCTCAAGAAATGCATGCGTTGGCGCGGGCCATCTCCAATGATAGCCCTGGCAGCCAAAGATACGACCTGGCCATCAATGTTGCCGAATCCCAGGTTGACCTCACTCGTATTCGCCAAGTCCGCAACGCTTACTTCGAACGGCGTCTGAAAGAGCTGGATAATCTCTCCGTTGATGGCGATTGGAAGCGGTACGAAACTAACAGACTTGTTTCGCTCATGAGAATGGCCGGGACTAAAGTTATCAAAAAACTTGTCGATGCATGCGTCCCGCCGGCCAGTTTCGAGCGACGGCCGGCCATCCTAAGTGACATTTGCAAATTCCTCGTCACCATAGACCGTTACGAGCGACGTGCGTTGTCGCGACGCAAGTATGCGATCCGCGCATTCAACGCGTCGCAGACGGAGAATTTGATCGCTGACTAGGAAATTGGCAGATCAAAGCCAAATAGTTCAACGATTTCATGCGGTCCCAGCTTTGCCGACTATTGATTGCGATCGCACCGATGCGCATATCGATTGATCCGCGATAGAGGGAATTGAAAATGAGCGATCCGTCCGGTTACACGCCGCCAAAAGTCTGGACCTGGAACCAGACGAGCGGTGGTCGCTTCGCGAATATCAATCGTCCGATCGCGGGCCCGACCCACGACAAGGAATTGCCCGTCGGCCGGCATCCGTTGCAGCTTTATTCGCTCGGCACGCCGAACGGCGTGAAGGTCACGATCATGCTGGAAGAGCTGCTGGCCCAGGGCCAAAGCGGCGCGGAATATGACGCGTGGTTGATCAAGATCGGCGAGGGCGATCAATTCGGCAGCGGCTTCGTCGCGGTCAATCCCAATTCGAAGATTCCGGCGTTGCTCGATCGCAGCGGCCCGAAACCGATCCGGGTGTTCGAGTCCGGGTCGATCCTGCTTTATCTCGCCGAGAAATTCGGTGCGTTCCTGCCCGATGAGGCAGCGGCCCGGGCCGAGTGCCTGTCGTGGTTATTCTGGCAAATGGGCAGCGCGCCTTATCTCGGCGGCGGCTTCGGCCACTTCTATGCGTATGCGCCCACCAAGATCGAATATGCGATCGATCGGTTCGCGATGGAGGTCAAGCGCGAGCTCGACGTGCTCGATCGCCGTCTGGCCGAGAACGCGTATATCGCCGGAAGCGATTACACGATTGCCGATATTGCGATCTTTCCCTGGTACGGCGGGCTCGTGAAGGGCTGGCTCTATGGCGGCGCAGAATTTCTCAGCGTGCAGGATTACAAGAACGTCCAGCGCTGGGCGGACACGCTGCTCGAACGGCCGGCGGTTCGGCGCGGCCGCATGGTCAATCGGGTCAGCGGCGAGCCGTCAAGCCAGCTTCACGAGCGGCACGACGCCAGCGATTTCGAGACCAGGACGCAAGACAAGCTCGCGACCGGCTGAGAGAGCGCCGCTCATTGCGTAGCGCAGGGTCACGTGCAAAAAGCAACGATCATATCGAGCACGATGCCGGCGCTGCCGATGCCCCATAAAATGAAAGCGACGGCGCCGAGCACACAGGCGGCGATCCCGGTGGACCACAGCAGCCAATAGGGCGTGTTCGCGGCCGGTGGTTCGGCGTCCTGACCGGGAGGCGCGGCATCAGCGCCGCGCGTGTCGATATTGTTCACGACGCCGCAGCCAGCGCGAGGCGCGGCACCGGGCGCTCACGAATCCACCAATGAATGACCGCGGCGAACACGCCGAGCCCGACCGAGATCCACCACATCAGATCGTAGTTGCCCTGGATGTCGTAGAGCCGGCCGGCGCCCCAGCCGCCCAGGAAGCTGCCGAGCTGATGGCCGAAGAAGACCACACCCCACAGCATGGAGATATGCGTCGGTCCGAACATGATGCCGACGAGGCCGCTGGTGAGTGGAATGGTGCCGAGCCAGAGGAATCCAAGCGAAGCCGCAAACAGCAGCACCGAAACCGATGACAGCGGCAACGCGAGGAAGATCACGAAGGCGAGCGCGCGCAGCGCGTAAAGCAGCGCCAGCATGTCCTTCTTCGGATATTGGCTGCCGAGCCAGCCCCAGATCATCGCGCCGCCGATGTTGAACAAGCCGACCAGCCCGATGGCCCAGCCACCGAGTTCGATCGGCGAAACTGCCCTGCCGAAGAACGACATGCCGACCGCGTTGTCGGAAATATACGACGGCAGATGCAGCCCGATGAAAGTCACGTGAAAGCCGCAGACGAAGAAGCCGATGGTGAGCAGCCAGAAGCCTTGGGTGTGGAAGGCCTCCGCCAGTGCGTCCTTGGTGCCCTGCGGAATCGCCGCGCCCGGCCTGGGCGGTGGCGCGCCTGCCTCGCGGAGGCCCAGCGCTAGCGGGACCATCAGCATCGACATCATGCCGAGGATCAGCATGGTGGTGTGCCAGTTGTCGAGCCGGTATTGCAGCAGGGATGCGAACGGAACGATGGCGAATTGGCCGAACGAGCCGCCGGCGGTCGTGACGCCGAGCGCGATCGAGCGCTTGGCGGGCGGCGTCTGCCGGCTGATGGCGCCGAAGATCGGTCCGAAGCCGGCCGCCGCTGTGCCGACGCCGCACACCAAGTTGCCGAGCGTGAGCATGACGCTTTCAGTCGCCGCGGCGATCATGAACATGCCGATGACATAGAGCACGCCACCACCGGCGACGGTGCGTGCGGTGCCGAAGCGATCCGAGATGTTGCCGGCGAATGGAGAGAGCGCGCCCGTCAGCAGCATCGCCAGGGCGTTCGCGAACGACCACACTTCGCGCCCGACGCCGAGATCTGCCGCGATCGGCTTCTGAAAAATGCCGAAGCTCTGGCGCGCGCCGATGCCGATGGTGAGGATCACGGCTCCGCAGATCACCGCAATCCAGAAGCTTCGCTGTGGCGGCTGGGAGGTCGATTGGGGGGCGGCCATCGACATGAGAGCTCCTTTGGTGGCCGGGCCACCTAGTGACTTGCATTATGATAGTAACTGCACTATTCTCTGTCAATGCAGCGCAAGAGCTTCGAGAAGATGACATGTCCGATCGCCCGCAGCCTGGAGCGCGTGGGCGAATGGTGGAGCATGCTGATCATGCGCGACGCCCTGCATGGCCTGACGCGGTTCGACGAATTCCACAATAGCCTCGGCATCGCACCGAGCATGCTGACGCGGCGGCTGAATTCGCTGGTCGATGCGGGGCTGCTGGAACGCCGTCGCTACAGCGAACAACCGCCGCGGTATGAATATCTGCCGACCGCGCGCGGCCGCGATCTGCGCCCTGTCGTGATTGCCCTGCTGGCCTGGGGCAACAAGCATTTCGCACCGGAAGGCCCCAGCGTCGTGCTGGTGAACCGCAACACCGGCGCCACCGTCGAGCCAATCCTGGCCGA
>CANKHJ010000210.1 GCA_947481635.1 Bradyrhizobiaceae bacterium | reverse complement strand
TGATCTATTTGTAGATTTCCGCGGCGATCTTCAGCGCGGGCGGCTGGCCCTCCGCGGTCGAACTGCCGAGCAGCTTCGCGGTCAGGTACCGGCGCACATCGTCATTCGCCTTCTCGACGACACCTTTCACCACCGGCCGGACGCCTGAATTCGCGAAGGCAAGCTGGGTCTCGTCCTCGAGGAAGAAGTTGACTAGCAGCCGCGCTGCATTCGGATGCGGCGCGCCCTTGATCAGCGCGAATTCCGGCTGTGCATAGGTCGCGCCCTCCTCCGGAATCACGAATTTTGCGGGGAGCCCTTTCAGCCGCAACGCAAAAGGCAGGATCTGCGGATAGATCATCGCGTATTCGCCGCGCGCCACCTGCATCTCGCCTTCGCGATTGCCGCGCGTGATGACCGCCTTCTGCGCCGCGAGCTTCTCATGGAATTCGCGGCCGAACGCCTTATAGGTCGGTTCGAAGAAGGCTTGGCCGGCACCGGGAACGCGCAGATCATCCGCGAGCATCTTCCCGGCCCATTTCGGATTGAGGAGATCCTTCCAGCTTTTCGGCTCCTCGGCTGGCGGCACCAGGCGCGTATTGATCAGAATGCCGTAGGGCGTGATCGAGATCGGCACCGACGCCGCACTGCTGGTCACGGACGGCAGCAGGTTCGCCATGTTGGGAACCTGTACCTTGGCGTCGACGACGCCTTCGGAGATCACGCCGGGCACCGTCGGCTGGGTCACGACATAAAGATCCGCAGTCGGCTTGCCGGCGCGATGATCCGCGAGCGCGCGCTCGCGCATTTCACTGGCGCGGCCGACCAGCTTGGTGACACGGATGCCGTAGCGCTGCTCGAAGCGCTTCAACGGCTCGTCCTCGTGGGGACCGCCGAGCGCGGTGTAATAGACGACGCTGCCTTCCTTCTTGGCGGCCTCGACCACCTTGGTCCATTCGTCCTGACCGTAGGCGCTCCCCGAACAGACCGCGACGGCCGCGCAGGCGGCAATCAGACGTTTCCTCATGATGGTCGCCCCGATTTACGGAAGATGGCCGACTATAACGGCTGCCCGCGGCTGTGTCATAGGCCTGGAACCGCGCGTTGGTCATGCCTGGGGGTCACTTGCAGCCGGAGCGCCCGCCCCTCGGGACGGCAAAAAATTTCGGCGGCCTGTCGATCCCGAGGCGCGCCGCTCGTCAGGTGGGGAGAGCGAGGCTTCAAGCCGGCCGAGAATGGTCGGGGCCCGTTTCCGACAACAGGGAGACCGACCATGCGTTTCATGATGCTGATGATCCCGAAGGGCTACGAGACCGCCGCGCCGGGCACGGTGCCGGATGCCAAGGCCGTGGAAGCGATGATGAAATTCAACGAATCCCTGCAGCAAGCCGGCGTGCTGCTGGCGCTCGACGGCCTGCACCCGCCCTCCATGGGCGCGCGCGTCAGCTTCCCCGGCGGCAAGCCTAAGGTGGTCGACGGCCCCTTCGCCGAAGCGAAGGAGGTGCTCGGCGGCTATTGGATGATCCAGGTGAAGTCGAAGGAAGAGGCCATCGCCTGGGCCTCGCGCTGCCCGGGCGGAGAGAACGAGATCATCGAAATCCGGCAGGTGCAGGAAATGGCGGACTTCCCGGAGGACGTCCAGAAGGCGGCGGCAGGCTTCGAAGACATGCAGGCCGGGAACAAGCGGTAACAATCACGCAGCGCACCGCCTTGCGCTGATGAAATGGAGATGGTGTATCGGATGCCGACATGGCGACCGATACCCATCGCGCGATCGAAGCGGTCTGGCGCATCGAGCAGGCCCGGTTGATCGCCGGCCTGACGCGGATGACGCGCGACGTCGGCATGGCCGAAGAGCTGGCGCAGGACGCGCTGGTCACCGCGCTGGCGAAATGGCCGGACACCGGCATTCCGGACAATCCAGCGGCCTGGCTGATGGCGACCGCGAAACATCGCGCCATCGACATCTTCCGCCGCAACAAGCTGCTTGAGCGCAAGCACCAGGAACTCGGGCACGAGCTCGAAACCGAACAGGACATCACGCCGGATCTCGATGCGGCGCTCGATGACACGATCGGCGACGACTTGCTGCGCCTGGTGTTCATCTCCTGCCATCCGGTGCTGTCCACCGAGGCGCGCGTCGCGCTGACGTTGCGCCTGCTCGGCGGCCTCTCGACCGACGAGATCGCGCGCGCTTTCCTGGCGACCGAGTCGGCGGTCTCGCAACGGATCGTGCGCGCCAAACGCACGCTCGCGGAGGCGCAGGTGCCGTTCGAGGTCCCGCGCGGCGAAGAACTGTCGGCACGCCTCGCCTCGGTGCTGGAGGTGGTCTATCTGATCTTCAACGAAGGCTATGCCGCGACCGCCGGCGACGACTGGATGCGGCCGGCGCTGTGCGAGGAAGCATTGCGGCTCGGCCGCATCCTGGCCGGGCTTGCGCCACAGGAGCCCGAGGTCCACGGCCTCGTCGCGCTGATGGAAATCCAGGCGTCGCGCCTTGGCGCGCGCACCGGGCCGTCCGGCGAACCGATCCTTCTACTCAATCAGAATCGCGCGCGCTGGGACCAGCTCTTGATCAGGCGCGGCTTTGCCGCGCTGGCGCGCGCCGAAGCGCTCGGCGGCGCGCAACGGCCCTACGCGCTACAGGCTGCAATCGCCGCGTGCCATGCGCGTGCGCTCACACCGGACGCGACCGACTGGGTACGCATCGCCACGCTCTATGAAATCCTCGCTGAGGTCACGCCCTCGCCCGTCGTGGAACTCAATCGCGCGGTCGCGCTGGCAATGGCCTATGGTCCGGCGACGGGGCTCGCGCTTGCCGATGCCTTGACGCAGGAGCCCGCGCTGGCCGGTTATCACCTGCTGCCGGCGGTACGCGGCGACCTGCTGCACAAGCTCGGACGCCTCGACGAGGCGCGGGTGGAGTTCGAGCGCGCCGCCTCGCTCACGCGCAACGAACGCGAGCGCAAGGTGATGCGCCAGCGCGCCGCCGAATGCGTTGCCGCGGAATAGCGGTCCTGCCTTCGCGCAGACACCAGCGAGGTGTATATCGGCATCATGATGGACATTGAGATCATTCAGGTAACACCGGGCAACGAGGCATTGTTCGAGCGCGTCGCTGCCGAGGTGTTCGACGAACCGGTCGATCAGCGCCGGCTGGTGGCCTATCTGGCCGAACCCGGTCATCACATGCTGGTGGCTTTGCGTGACGGCGAAGTCGTGGCCCAGGTCGCCGCGGTCATTCACCGGCATCCGGATAAGCCGACGGAACTCTATATCGACGAGGTGGGCGTCACGCCCGCGCTGCAGCGGCAGGGACTCGCACGCAGAATGCTCGACCGGATGTTCGCGCTCGGCAAGACGCTGGGATGCGAGGAGGCCTGGGTCGGCACCGAGACCGACAATGTCGCGGCCAAGGGGCTCTATCTATCGCGCGGCGCGGAAGCCGAGCCGTTCCTGATGTATCACTACGAGCTCTGAGCCTATTCCGCGGCCTTAGTCCTGCGCGCCGGCCGGTGCAATGTGGCCACCGCCACCAGCAGCGCGGCGACCGAACAGAGCGCGATTGCCGCCACCATCGGCAACGGGGTTCCGTCGAAGAAAGCGCTGCCGACGACGATCGCGACGCCGCCGGTCACCATCTGCAGCGTGCCGCCGAGCGCAGACGCGATGCCCGCAATCGGGCCATGCCCTTCCAACGCGAGCACCATGGTCGAAGGAATGACCAGACCAAGGCCCGCGAAGGACAGGAACAGCAGCACCATCAGCGTCGTCAGACTATCGGCGCCGGCTGCGGTCACAGCGAGCAGGATCAGCGCGAACAGACAATGCACCGTGACCGCCGCAATCACCATGCGGCCCATGCCGATGCGCCCCCCGAGCTTCGCGGCGAATTGGGATGCGCCGATAAAACCGATGGCATTCACCGAGAAGGCCAGGCTGTATTGCGTCGGCGTCAGGCCGAAATGGCCGATATAGATGAAGGACGACATCGCCAGGAAGGCGAAGAAGCTCGACATGCCGAGCGCGCCGATGAAGGTCAGGCCGAGGAAATGCCGGTCACGCAGCAGGGTCCCGAATCCGCGCAGCACCTCCCGGACGCTGACCTTGAGGCGATCCTGCGCCAGACGTGTCTCCGGCAACGACAGCGCAACCAGCGCGATGCCGATCAGTGCCACCAATGTCATGGCGACAAACACCGCGCGCCAGCCGAAGGGTACGATCAGCCCGCTGCCAACCAGTGGTGCGAGAATCGGCGCGACGCTGAAGACCAGCATCACCAGCGCCATCAGGCGCGTTGCCTCGATTCCAGTGTGCAAATCGCGAATGATCGCGCGCGGGATCACCATGATCGCCGAGGCGCCCGCGCCCTGCACGAAGCGGGCGGCAATCAGCCACTCCACGCTTGGCGCCACGGCGCAGCCGATCGAGCCGATGGTGAACAGCACCAGTCCGACATAGAGCGGCGGCTTGCGCCCGATCATGTCCGACAAGGGTCCATAGACGATCTGGCAGATGCCGAATGCGACGAAGAACACCGTCAGCGTCATCTGTGTCGCCGCCGTCGAGGCGTGCAGATCGGCCGCGATGGTCGGCAGCGCCGGCACATACATGTCGACCGCGAAGGGACCGACCGCGGCGAGCAGACCAAGCGTGATGGCGTTCTTGGCGTAACGCGAAATCATCAGATGTTCTTTCGGATTTTATGGTCGGCGCGCCGGAAGCGAATGACGGCCGAAATGCTGCAGCACGGACGAATCCCTGCGCTGAGCGGGCTGGAGTAGCGCGTTCCGGACGGCTTGAGAAGCGCGACCATCGGTCAATGTCGATCAGGGCGCCGGGTCGGCCCGCAGCGATCCGATATAGGCCGCGAATTCGTCGCGCACGGTCTCGATATGGTCGCGCATCGCGCTCGCGGCGCGGGCGCGGTCGCCGCGCATGATACCGACCACCACACGGTCATGCTCGACATGCGATTTCGCGAGGCGCCCGAGGTTGCGGAACTGGGCGCGGCGGAACGGCTGCACCCGGGTGCGCGTCGCGATGGTCAATTCCGCGAGATAGGCGTTATGCGCGCCGGTATAAATCGCGCCGTGGAACGCCTCGTTGATCTCATGATAGCGCTGCGGATCCCCGGCCTGGATCAGTGCGCGCAGGTTCTCATGCACCGTCGCCAGCGTGTAGCGCTCGGTGCTGGTCATCCGTTCCGCCGCAAGGCCGGCGCACAGGCTCTCCAGCTCGGCCATCGCCTCGAACATGCCTTCGAGCCGTTCCGGCGTCGGGCGCGCCACCACCGCTCCGCGATGCGCCTGGGTATGCACCAGCCCGCTCGCCGCAAGCTGGCGGATCGCCTCGCGCACCGGGGTGCGCGAAACGCCATGACGGCGCGCCAATTCGGTCTCGTCGAGCGGCGAGCCGGGCGTCAGCGTGCCGCGTACGATCTCGTCGGCGATCAGCAGCCGCAGCTCTTCGGCGCGCGTGGCCTTGGGACGGTTATCCTGCAACATTGTCCGACTTAAGCGGAAGCTTGCGCGAAGTGGCAAGCCACTTCGCGGTCGGTCCCGACTTTCCGCAACGGCGGCATGCTGGTCTTGCATGCATCGACGCCGACCTGGCAGCGGCCATAGAAGCGGCACACATTGGGATCGGGGTCGATCGGGCTGCGCGGCTCGCCCTGGAGCCGGAGCTTGGCGACGCCACGGGTCTCGATGCTCGGCACCGCCGAGACCAGCGCCTTGGTATAGGGATGCAGCGGGTTGTCGAATACCTCCCGCGCGGGTCCCGCCTCGACGATCTTGCCGAGATACATCACCAGCACCCGGTCGCACAGCAGCCGCACCACGCTGAGATCATGCGAGACGAACACATAGCTCATCCCGAGCTCAACCTTGAGCCGCTGCAGCAATTGCAGGATCACGACCTGGACCGAGACATCGAGCGCCGCGGTCGGCTCATCGAGCACCAGCAGTTCCGGCTCGACGCCCACCGCACGCGCGATCCCGACACGGGCGCGCTGGCCGCCGGATAATTGATGCGGGAAGCGCGACAGCAATTCGAGCGGCAGCCCGCAGCGGGTCGCCGCCTGCTCCACCTTGGCCTTGAGCGCATCGCCGCGCAGTTTCTTCAACCGGCGCAGCGGATCGGCGATGGCCTCGAATGCGGTGAAACGCGGATTGATGCTTTCACCGGCGTCCTGGAACACCATCTGGATGCGCGCGCGGTCCGGATCGCGCGCGAAACGCGCCGCCGACATCAGCGACAATTCACGCGCACCAAGCTTAACGCTGCCCTCGGTCGGATCGAGCAGCCGCGTCAGCACCCGCACCAGGGTCGACTTCCCGCAGCCCGACTCCCCCACCAGCCCGACGGTCTCGCCCTTCTGGATCGTGAAATTGACGTCGTCGACCGCGAACACATGCGGCAGATGATCCGGTCCGCCCTTGAAACGCTTGCGCAGGCGGCCGAGGGGCCCTGTGGCCGTTCCAATCGGGAAGCGCTTGGACAATTCGGCGATATCGAGCAGCGCGGTCATGACAGGGGATTTCTGCAAGCGACGCCGTGCGCCGAGCCGTTGATCACATGCGGCAAGGGCTGATCGCAATCCATCAGCTTGCGGGTGCAGCGTTCGGAATAGCGGCAAGGCGGAAGGTTCTGACGGCGCAGGTCCGGCAACGCACCGGGGATCGAAATCAGTTCGTCGAGATTGGCAACCCGGTCCGGCGTCGCCGCGATCAGCATCTTGGTGTAGGGGTGGCGCGGCTGCTCGAACAGCTCGCGCGTCGGCGCATTCTCGATCACATGGCCGGCATGCATCACCACGATCCGCGCCGCACGCTGCGCCGCCAGCGCGAGATCATGGGTGATGAAGATCGTCGCCATGCCGATCTCGGAGGCCAGGTCTCCGATCAGGTCCATGATCACGGCCTGCGTGGTGACGTCGAGGCCGGTGGTCGGCTCATCCGCGATCAGCAGCGTCGGCCGCGCCGCCAAGGCGATCGCGATCATCACGCGCTGGCACATGCCGCCCGACAGCTCGAACGGATAGGCCTTGGCGCGGCGCTTCGGATCGGTGATGCCGACCGACCGGATGAGGTCGATCGCACGCTCGGGCGCTTCACTGCGCGGGATGTTGCCATGGCGGATCAGCACGTCGGCGATCTGGCGGCCGATCGGCCGGATCGGATTGAGTGCGGTCCGCGGGTTCTGGAAGATCATCCCGATCTCCCGGCCGCGCACGTTGTCGAGTTGGTCCGCGCTGGCCTTGAGCAGGTCGAGACCACCCAGCATTGCACTGCCCGCGCTGACCCGCCCGGCCGGATCGAGGATGCCCATCACAGCATAGGCGGTGACGGATTTTCCCGAACCGGATTCACCGACAATGGCGAGCGTCTCGCCCTTCGCGACGCTGAAGCTGACATTCTCCAACGCGCGCACCACGCCAGAGCGGGTGCGGAATTCGACCGAAAGGTTGTCGACGTCGAGGGCGGGGGATTCCATCAGGTGCGCCTTCGCGGATCGACAATGTCGCGCAGCCCGTCGCCCAGCAGGTTGAAGCAGAACACAGCGATCATCAGCGCGAGGCCGGGAAAGAACGCGATCCACCATTCGCCCGACACCATGAAGGCCGCGCCTTCCGCGACCATGATCCCCCACTCCGCGGTCGGCGGCCGCACGCCAAGCCCGATGAAGGACAGGCCGGCGGCGTTGAGGATGGCGTAGCCCATGGTCAGCGACATCTGCACCACCAGGATCGGGAACACGTTCGGCAGCACCTGGAAGGTGAGAATGCGCCACTCGCTGTTGCCGGAGAGCCGCGCCGCCTCGACGAAGCCGGCGTCGCGGCGGACATTGGCCTCAGCGCGCGCGACCCGGACATAGAGCGGGAAATTCACCACCGCGGTCGCCAGCACGATGTTCTGCACCGTATTGCCGAGCGCGGCGACGATGCCCATCGCCAGCACGAAGAGCGG
>CANKHJ010000209.1 GCA_947481635.1 Bradyrhizobiaceae bacterium | reverse complement strand
GGTGATCACGACGATGTCCGGCGTGAGACCCTGCGCGGCAAGGTCCTCGACGATTTCGGCGCCGGTGGTCCCCTGCCCGGCGATGACGAATGGATCGTCATAAGGCGGCACGATGGTCGCGCCGCGCTGTGCGGCAATGCCGCGCGCTATGATCTCGCGATCCTCGGTTTCGCGGTCATAGAGCACGACCTCGGCGCCGAGTGCCGCGGTGCGCTCGCGCTTCGAACGCGGCGCATCGCGCGGCATCACGATCAGCGAGCGCATGTCGAGCAGGCTCGCAGCCGCGGCCACGCCCTGGGCATGATTGCCGGACGAGAAGGCGACCACGCCGCCAGCGCGGTGCTCCGGTGGGATCGACGATAGCTTGTTGAAGGCGCCGCGGAACTTGAACGAGCCGGTGCGCTGCAGCGTCTCGGCCTTGAGGAAAACCCGGCCGCCGGTGATTTCATCCAACAGCGCGGACGTCAGCAGCGGGGTGCGCAACGCGACGCCACGCAACCGTTCGACGGCGCGGTCGACATCGGCCGCGGTCGGCAACAAGGTCTCGGCTTCCGTGCCCATGACGCGACGGTAGCGCCGCGGCGGGGCCGCGGGCAAGCGGCCAAAAAGGGATCAGCCGATGATCAACCGGTGCGTCTGAACCGCACCAGGGTGTAGACACCCGTCGGCATCAGGCGGCGGCGCTCGATCAGTTCGACGCCGCCGTGGCGCAAAGCCCATGTCGCCAGCCGCGCGAACGGAAATTCGGGACGCAGGCCGAGCACGCGCGCCGGCCGCGCCGACCAGCGCTCCACCGCAGCGATCGCGCCACGCTCGGAATAGAGGTGGTTCACCAGGATGATCTCGCCGCCCGGCCGCACCACGCGGGCACATTCGTCGAGCACACGCTCGGGATCGGCGACCAGGGTGATCAGGAACTGCGCCACCGCGCAGTCGAACGATGCATCGGGAAAAGCGAGGTCATGCGCGTCCATCACCTCGACGCTCCTGATCTGCGGGAAACGTCCGGTTGCGAGGCGCTGGCGTGCCTTGACGATCATCGGCTCGGAGAAATCGATGCCGGTCACGTCATTCGATGGTCCGTAATCATCGAATGACAACCCGGTGCCGACGCCGACTTCAAGGATCCGGCCACCGACTTCGCGGGCAGCGGCCGCCGCGGCGCGGCGGCCTTGGCTGAAGATCGGTCCGCAGACCGCGTCATAGATCGGCGCCCAGCGCGCATAGGCCCGTTCCATCACGCTCTTGTCGGGATCGGCGATATCTGTCGCGGTCGCGGGACGGGCCGCCATGTCAGTCTCCGAAGAAGCTGGACGTGAGAGGATTTCAGGCCGCGCGGGCCGTCAAATGCGGTTCGTCGGCTTGCAGCGGAACAGCCGGATTCGACCAGTCGATGATCTCGAAACGGCCGTCGTGATGCTCGGCGATCGCGGTGCAGCTCTCGACCCAGTCGCCGCAATTGAGATAACGCAGGCCGAACTCATCATGGATCGCGGCGTGGTGGATGTGACCGCAGATGACGCCGTCGGCGTCGTTGCGGCGCGCTTCGGCCACCAAGGTCTTCTCGAAATCGCCGATATAGCTGACCGCGTTCTTGACCTTCAGCTTGGCCCATTTCGAGAGCGACCAATACGGAAAGCCGAGCTTCAGCCGCACGCCGTTGAAGATGCGGTTCAACGAGATCGCGAGGTCGTAGGCCTTGTCGCCGAGCAGCGCGAGCCAGCGCGCCTGCGTGACGACCAGATCGAACAGATCGCCGTGGATGACCAGGTAACGCCGGCCATCGGCCCCGTTATGGATCGCGGTCTCCGCCACCTCGATGCCGCCGAAATGGGTGCCGAGATAGTTGCGCAGAAACTCGTCGTGATTGCCGGGCACGTAGATGACGCGCGCGCCCTTGCGCGCCTGGCGCAGAATTTTCTGCACCACGTCGTTGTGCGATTGCGGCCAATACCAGCCGGATTTCAGCGCCCAGCCATCGATGATATCGCCGACCAGATAGACTTCGTCGGCCTCGTGGCAGCGCAGGAAGTCGAGGAGGCGGTGGGCCTGGCACCCTTTGGCGCCGAGATGCACGTCAGAAATGAACAGCGTGCGAAAGCGTCGGGTGGCGTTTGCCGTCACGTGGGATGAATTCCGTCACCATTTGACATGGGAATGATATAGCTTGGCCGTGTTGCAGTTTAATGACGCAGGGACGAGGGGCTGTCACACGCCTGACATCGGCCACTCGTAGTTAACCGCAATGCAGATCATGATCTGGCTGCTTGCAGCCTTTTGCATCTTCACCCTCTCCATCCACTGCTGCACGACCGCCGTCGCCCTGGTGCGATGCAAGCCGCGTGAATTGCCCTTGCGGCGGCCACGCCGCCCGCCGGCGGTCACGATCGTGCGCCCGCTTTGCGGCCTCGATCACGGTATCGCCGAGACGCTCGGCTCGAGCTTCACGCTGGATTATCCGCGCTACGATCTGGTGTTCTGCGTCGCGCAGGCCAATGACCCTGTGGTCCCGCTGGTCGAGCGGCTGATTGGCGAGCACCCGAATGTTCGCGCGACGCTGCTGGTCGGCAATGATCGCATCAGCATCAACCCGAAGCTGAATAATTGCCTGAAGGGATGGCGCGCCGCGACCGCGCCGTGGATCGTGCTGGCAGACGCGAATGTGCTGATGCCGCGCGATTATATCCAACGCCTGCTGGCGGCATGGCAGCCGGACACCGGGCTGGTCTGCTCGCCACCGGTCGGCAGCGATCCCGACGGGTTCTGGGCCGACGTGGAATGCGCCTTCCTCAATCCCTATCAGGCGCGCTGGCAGTATTTCGCCGACAGCGCCGGCCTTGGCTTCGCGCAAGGCAAGACCATGCTGTGGCGGCGCGACATTCTCGAAGCGGCGGGCGGCATCCGCGCGCTTGCGTCGGAAGTCGCGGAGGATGCCGCCTCCACCAAGCTGGTGCGTGCGGCCGGCCTGCGCGTGCGGCTGGTCGACGGACCGTTCCCGCAGCCGCTGGGACGGCGCGAAGCCCTTGCGGTGTGGCAGCGTCAGGTGCGCTGGGCCCGGCTGCGGCGCGCCAGCTTCCCGCTTTATTTCTCGGCCGAGTTGATCTCCGGCGGATTTGTCGCGGTGCTCGCGGCAATGGCCACCGCGGCGCTGATCGGCACGTCGATTCTCGGCGCCGCCGCCGCGACCGCGGCGTTCTGGTACGGCAGCGAATTGCTGCTCGCCTATGCCTGCGGTTGGCCGGTCTCCTGGCGCACGCCTCTGGCGGCCGTGATGCGCGACCTGCTGCAGCCGGTCATCTACTTCGCGGGCTGGCGCGACGCCGGATTCGAATGGCGCGGCAACGCCATGAGCGTCGACGCCTCGCCGGCCGCCACCACCCCCGCCGATTGACCGCGCCCCCCATGCGCGAATAGATGGCCTCCGCGCCGGACTCGGTGCGGAGGAGTGCCGATGGATCTCGGGATTGCCGGCCGCAAGGCCATCATCTGTGCATCGTCGGGCGGGCTCGGAGCCGCCTGCGCGCAGGCTCTCGCCGAGGCCGGCTGTGACGTGGTGATCAACGGCCGCAACGCCGCAAAGCTCGAAGCCACCGCCGCGGCGATCCGCGCCTCCACCAACCGCAAGGTCTCGGTGGTCCAGGCCGACATCGCCACACTGGAGGGCCAGGCGGCGCTGTTTGCGGCCTGTCCCGATCCGGACATCCTGGTCAACAACAATGCCGGGCCGCCGTTTCGCGATTTCCGCGAGTTGTCGCGCCAGCAGATGATCGATGGCGTCTCCGCCAACATGATCGTCGCGATCGAGCTGATCCAGAAGGCGATCGGGCCGATGACCGAGCGCCGCTTCGGCCGGATCGTCAACATCACCTCGGGCGGCGTGAAGGCGCCGATCACCGGCCTCGACCTCTCGGCCGGCGCGCGCGCCGGCCTGACGGCGTTTCTGTCGGGTGTCGCGCGGCAGGTCGCCGGCAGCAACGTGACGATCAATCATCTGTTGCCGGGCGCGATCGAGACCGACCGGCTGAAGCAGAATTTCGAGGCGATGGCCAAGAATCGCAGCATCAGCGTCGAGGACGCCAAGGCTGAGCGTCAGGCCGCGATTCCAGCGAAACGATTCGGCCAGCCAAACGAGATCGGCGCGACCTGCGCGTTTCTCTGCTCGGTGCAGGCGGGCTATATCACCGGACAGAATATCCTTGTCGACGGCGGCGCCTTTCCGGGCACGTTCTGAATCATTAGACCTCTGCAACCATTGGGAGACATTTCATGAAGCTGTTGCGTTATGGCGCGCCAGGCCGCGAGAAGCCGGGCATCCTCGACCAGGACGGCCGCATCCGCGATCTCTCCGGTGTGATCGACGACCTCGCCGGCGAGGCGCTGTCGCCGAAGAGCCTCGCCAAGATCGGCAAGGCCAAGGTCGGCACGCTGCCGCTGGTGCGTGGCACGCCGCGCATCGGTCCCTGCGTCGGCAAAGTCGGGCATTTCATCGCCATCGGCCTGAATTATGCCGACCATGCTGCGGAGACCGGCGCGCCGATCCCGAAAGAGCCGATCATCTTCAGCAAGGCGCCGACCTCGATCTGCGGGCCGAATGACGACACCATGACACCGAAGGACTCCACCAAGCTCGACTATGAGGTGGAGCTCGGCATCGTGATCGGCAGCCGCGCGCGCAACCTGTCGAAGAGCAAGGCGATGGATGCGGTCGCGGGCTATTTCCTCTCCAACGACGTGTCCGAGCGCGCATTCCAGATCGACCGTTCGAGCGGTCAGTGGAACAAGGGCAAGGGCTGCGAGACTTTCGGCCCGATCGGACCGTGGCTGGTCACCAAGGACGAAATCCCGAACCCGCAGAAACTCGGCATGTGGCTCGATGTGAACGGCGAGCGGCGCCAGACCGGCTCAACCAAGACGATGATCTTCGGCGTCGCGCACTTGGTCTGGTATTGCTCGCAGTTCTTCGTGATGGAGCCGGGCGACATCATCGTCACCGGCACGCCGCCGGGCGTCGCGCTCGGCATGAAGCCGCCGCAATTCCTCAAGGCCGGCGACGTCGTGCGTCTCGGCATCGACGGTCTCGGCGAGCAGCAGCAGAAGATCGTCAAGTTCAAGAACTGACGTTCAAGTCCTGACTTGACGCGCGCGAGGGATCACCCTTCGCGCGCGTCGAGCACGGCCTTGAGCGAGACCCGCGACCACGCGGTGTTGCGCTCGCGGAAGCCGACGTAAGAATCATTCACCTTGCGCGCGATGGCGCTGCCCGCCGCGAGGTTGGCGAACACGTCGCGCGCCTCGACCCGGGCCGCGGCGATCACCGCGTCCGGGAAGGCGCGTAGCTTCACGCCATGCTGGGTGGTGAGCGCCGCCAGCGCTTCGGCGTTGAGCCGTTCCGCTTCCGACAAGGCATAGGACGCCTCGGCCGCGCAGGCATGCGTGACGATCGCCTTCATGTCGGCCTCGAGCGCATTCCAGGCACGCAGCGAGATGATGCATTCGCCGGTGCCGTTCGGCTTGTTGAAGCCTGGCGCGTAATAATTCGGCGCGACACGATAGAGCCCGAGCGCGATGTCCGAGCCGGGGCCGACGAATTCCGCGCCGTCGACCAGGCCGGATTGCATCGCGGCCAGGATCTCGCCCGGCGAGGTGGTCTGCGGCGTCGCGCCGAGCCGCCGGTAGATCTCGCCGCCGAGGCCGAGCGAGCGGACCTTCAGGCCCTTGATATCATCCAGGCTGGTGATCTCGCGCCGGAACCAGCCGCCCATGCAGACGCCGGTATTCCCCGCCATGAAAGGCTTCACGCCGAATGGCGCATAGAGTTCGTCCCACAGCGCCTGTCCACCGCCCGCCTCGATCCAGGCGACATGTTCGCCCGGCGTGAGCCCGAACGGCACGGTGGTGTAGAACGCCGCGGCGGCCGCCTTGCCCTGCCAGTAGAACGACGCGGTGTGGCCGAGTTCGACGACGCCGGAGCCGACCGCGTCGAGCACCTCGAAAGCCGGCACCACCTCGCCCGCGGCATGGACCGTGATCTGCACCCGCCCGCCCGACAAAGCCGTGATGCGCTCGGCGACGCGCTCCGCCGACATGCCGGGACCCGGCAGCCGTTTCGGCCAGGACGTCACCATGCGCCAGCGGCGCGTCTGCGCCCGCGCAACGGCCGGAGCGGCAACGGCGCCGGCCAGTCCCGCGGCGCCGGCGGCGATCAGGTTCCTGCGGTTGGTTTTCATAAGCTCACTCCGTGCATTGGCGCGTGGTTTGCGTCACCACCAGCGATGAAAATGATGCACCGGCCCGTAGCCCGAACCGATGGTCAGCGTGTCGGCCGCGGCCAGCGCCGCAGTGAGATAGGCTTTTGCGGCGCGGACCGCTTCACCCAGCGTGTCACCTTTGGCGAGGCCGGCGGCGATCGCGCTGGACAGCGTGCAGCCGGTGCCGTGGGTGTTGCGCGTCGCGATCCGCTGCGCGACCAGGCGTATCTGCTCGGTGGCGGTCACCAGGATGTCGACGCTCTCCAGGCCGTGGCCGTGCCCGCCTTTGATCAACACCGCCTTCGCGCCGAGCGCGAGCAGTCGTTCGCCTTGCCTGAGGACATCATCCTCGGTTTCGGCCTGTGGCGCATCGAGCAAGGCGGCCGCCTCGGGCAGGTTCGGCGTCACCAGCAGCGCGCGCGGCATCAATTGCTCGCGCAGCACGGCGATGGCGTCGGCCGCGATCAGGCGGTCGCCCGAGGTCGCGACCATGACCGGATCAAGCACCACGTTGACCTGTCGGTAGCGATCGAGACCGGCGGCGACCGCCGCAATCACGGCGGGTTGCGACAGCATGCCGATCTTCACCGCGTCGACCGCAAGATCGGAAAACACCGCATCGATCTGCGCGGTGACGACATCCGCCGGCACGTCATGGATCCCGGTCACGCCGCGGGTGTTCTGCGCGGTCAGCGCCGTGACCACCGACGCGCCATAGACGCCCAGCGCGGAGAAGGTTTTCAGGTCGGCCTGGATGCCCGCGCCGCCGCCGGAATCGGAGCCCGCGATGGTGACGGCAATGGCGGTCATCGGCGCGCCCTCGCCTCATCGACCACCACACGCAACGCGCGCGTCGCCGCGGCCGGATCGGCGGCCAGCGACAACGCTGAAATCACCGCGACGCCGTCAGCGCCAGCCGCGACGACACCGGCCGCGTTGCCCGCATCGATCCCCGCAATGGCGCAAACCGGATACTCAGCCACACGGCCGCGCACGATGCCGGCGATGCGGTTCAATCCATCGAGGCCGACCGGCGGATCGCGATTGTCTTTCGAGGAGGTCGCGAACACGCCGCCGATCGCAACATAGCTCAGCAGGTCGAGCGGCGCGGCTCGCGCCTGCTCCGGCGTTTTCACCGAGAGCCCAATAATGGCATTCGGGCCTAATAGCCGGCGCGCATCGGCGATCGCCATGTCGTCCTGGCCGACATGCACGCCGTCGGCGACGGCCGCCGCGGCGACGTCGACGCGGTCGTTGATGACCAGCGGCACGCGCGAGCCCGCCAGCGCGGCCTTGATGGCGCGCGCGCTGTCGATCATGGCGCGCGTCGACGACACCTTGTCGCGCAGCTGGATCAGCGTCGCGCCGTTCTTCGCCAGCAACGCCGCGAGCAAAGGCAATTCGCGGCCGCCGGCATGCTGCGGGTCGACCAGCGCATAAACCGAAAGATCGAGCCGCGTCATGCCACCCTCGCTATTTCACTCTTGCCTTGGCGCGCAGAGCCGCGGCATCGAGGCCGTGCAGGGCATCGATGATGTTGACCGCGAAGCTGCCAGGCCCGCGCGCGGTCTCGGCGGCAATTTCGCCCGCGATCGCGAAGGCCAGCATCGCGGCGGCGCCGGCCCGCAGCGCATCCGGCTCGACCGCGAGGCAGGCCGCAAGCAAGGCGGAAGCGGCGTCGCCCATCGCGGTGACCTGCGCCATGAAGGGATGTCCGTT
>CANKHJ010000208.1 GCA_947481635.1 Bradyrhizobiaceae bacterium | reverse complement strand
TTGGCCAGTGAGGACACCAGTGCCGCGGCGACCGCGAGATCGGCGGCCGGTTCCTGGATGCGCAGGCCGCCGGCGACGTTGAGATAGACGTCGTAGCTTGAGAGTTTCACGCCGCAATGCGCCTCAAGCACCGCGAGCACCATCGAGAGCCGGCTGGTGTCCCAGCCGACCACCGCGCGGCGCGGTGTGCCGAGCGTGCTCGGCGCCACCAAGGCCTGGATTTCGACTAGCAGCGGCCGGCTGCCTTCGATGCCGGCAAACACCGCGGTGCCCGGGCTGCCGAGTTCCCGTCCGGACAGGAACAATTCGGACGGATTGGCGATCTCGCGCAGTCCCGCGCCGGTCATCTCGAACACGCCGATCTCGTCGGTGGGACCGAAGCGATTTTTCATGGCGCGCAGGATGCGGAATTGCTGCGAGCCTTCGCCCTCGAACGACATCACGGCGTCGACCATATGCTCGACCACGCGTGGGCCGGCGATCTGTCCGTCCTTGGTCACATGCCCGACCAGGATCACGGCCGCGCCGCTGCCTTTGGCGAAACGGATCAGCGTTTGCGCCGCGCCGCGCACCTGGGTCACCGTGCCGGGGGCCGAGTCGACGGCGTCGGTCCACATCGTCTGGATCGAATCGATGATCACCAGCCGTGGCGTGGCGCCTTCGCTCAGCGTTGCGATGATGTCCTCCACCGAGGTCTCGGACGCAAGTTCCACCTTGGCGTCGGCGAGGCCGAGCCGTTCGGCGCGCAGCCGCACCTGTGCGATCGCTTCCTCGCCGGAAATATAGATGCTGCGGCTGCCGCCGCGCGCCAGCGCCGCGGCGACCTGGATCAGCAATGTCGACTTGCCGATGCCGGGATCGCCGGCGATCAGCAGGACCGAACCGCGCACGAAGCCGCCGCCGGTGACGCGATCGAATTCCGCGATCCCGCTCGCGAGGCGCGGCGCATCATGGGTCTCGCCGGTCAGCGGCTCGAGCGCGAAGACCCGGCCCTTGCGCGCCTTCTTGCCGCCGGACCCGGCGACCGGCGCGGCCGATCCTTCCTCGGCGATGGTCGACCATTCGCCGCAGGAATCGCAGCGGCCCTGCCAGCGGCCATAGACCGCACCGCAATTCTGACAGATGAAGTTGGGGCCGCGGCGCGCCATCTAGCCGTTCACCCAGACGCGGTGATAGCGGCGGCCGAGCGCGGTCAGCACCTCGTAGCCGATGGTGCCGGCGCGCGCCGCGACGTCATCGACGCCAATGCTCATGCCGATCAATGTCGCGAAGCCGCCGCGCCGGGCTGCGCCGTCCGGAAGGTCGGTCACGTCGACCGCCATGAGATCCATCGAGATGCGGCCGACGATCGGGCAGCGCGCGCCAGCGATGATGACATCGCCCGGCGGCTTGTCCGAAGCGGCGCCGGCGGTGCGCAGATATCCGTCGCCGTAACCGGCGGCGATGATGGCGATGCGGCTGTCGCGCATCGCGGTCCAGGTCGCGCCGTAACCGACGTTGTCGCGGCGCTTGACCGGCCGCACCTGGAGGATGCGCGCCTTCAGGTCGATCACCGGCTGCATCGTGTTGGGACGGCCCGGCGTCGGGTTGGAACCGAACAGCGCGCCGCCCGGCCGCACCAGATCGTTATGCGTCGAGGGACCGAGGAAGATTCCGGAGGAATTGGCCAGCGAGGCCGGAATGCCGCGGAACAGCAGGCGCACTTCGCGGAACAGCCGGATCTGCTTCTGGTTGAGCGGATGATCCGGCGTCTCGGCGCAGGCGAGATGGCTCATCAACAGCGAAATGCCGTGATGCTCCACGTTGATCCGCGGCGCCAGCGCGGCCGCATCCTCTGGGGCGATGCCGAGCCGGTTGATGCCGGTGTCGACATGCAGTGCCGCGCCGCCATCCCATTTGGTGCTGGTGACGAAGGCATCCCATTCGGCAAATTCCGTCAGGCCGTTGATCACCGGGCGCGCATTGACCTCGGCAAAGGCCGGCGCGGTGTTCGGCATCACGCCGTTGAGCACGTAGATCATCGCGTGCGCCATGATGGCGCGCACGCGGCGCGCCTCGGCGAGGTCGGCGACGAAGAAAGTCCGTGCTCCGGCCTTTGCCAATGCGGCGACCACCGGCTCGATCCCGAGGCCATAGGCATCGGCCTTGACCACCGCGGCGCACTCGATCGGCAGCGTGACATTCATCAATGTCCGCCAATTGGCGGCGATCGCACCCAGATCGATGGTCAGGATGCCGCCAGCCTCCGCCTCGACGGGGTTGGCCGACATCTGCACCGGCGCGACGACCGGCTCTGGCTGGGGCTTTGGGTTGCGTGCGGCCATGGCCCGTTATGGCCGCACCGGCGTCGCCCGTAAAGCACGCGACGGGTCCGCACGGAAGGCTGTCCTTGATAAATATCTAGAAGGCGTCCGGCCCCTCGATCGGCTGCATGTCGTGGGCGAGGTTGCTGAAGCGCGTGGTCGCGCCTTCGAACTGGACGTTGACGGTGCCGGTGGGGCCGTGACGCTGCTTGCCGATGATGATCTCGGCCTTGCCGTGAACCGACGCCATCTCGGTCTGCCACTTGAGATGTTCGTCGCTGCCGGGTCGCGGTTCCTTGTTGCTGAGGTAATATTCCTCGCGATACACGAACATCACGACGTCGGCGTCCTGCTCGATCGATCCGGATTCGCGCAAGTCCGAGAGCTGCGGCCGTTTGTCGTCGCGGCTTTCGACCTGGCGCGACAATTGCGATAGCGCCATGATCGGAACGTTCAACTCCTTGGCGAGTGCTTTGAGGCTGGTGGTGATCTCGGTCACCTCCTGCACGCGGTTTTCACTGGCACGCTTGCTCGAGCCCGACAGCAGTTGGATATAATCGATGACGATCAAGTCGAGGCCGCGCTGGCGTTTCAGCCGGCGCGCCCGCGCCGCGAGTTGCGCGACCGAGAGGCCACCGGTCTCGTCGATGAACAAGGGCAGATGCTGCAGCTCGATTGCGACATCCTTGATCCTCTCGAAGTCGCGTTCGTTGATCCCGCCGCGGCGGATGGTGCTGGACGGGATGCCGCTCTGCTCCGCGACGATACGGGTGGCGAGCTGTTCCGCCGACATTTCCACCGAGAAGAAGCCGACGATGCCGCCGTTGACGGTTTCCATGTGGCCGTCGGGTTTGGTCTGCCCGACGTAAGCCCGGGCCACGTTGTAAGCGATATTGGTGGCGAGCGCGGTCTTGCCCATGCCAGGACGGCCGGCGACGATGATCAGATCGGAGGCCTGGAGCCCGCCCATCTTGTTGTCGAGATCGCGCAGCCCACTGGCGAGGCCGGACAGCTTTCCGTCGCGCTGATAGGCGCGCGCCGCCATGTCGATCGCGGTGGTGAGCGCGGTCTCGAATTTCTGGAAGCCGCCGCCGTAGCGGCCGACTTCGGCGATCTCGTAGAGCCGGCGCTCGGATTCCTCGATCTGGTCGCGCGGCGCGAAATCCACCGGAGCATCGAAGGCGGCATTGACCATGTCCTCGCCGATGCGGATCAGGTCGCGGCGGATCGCGAGGTCATAGACGGTGCGTCCATAATCGGAGGCATTGATGACGGTGGTCGCCTCGGCGGCGAGGCGCGCGAGATACTGGCTCACCGAAAGTCCGGCAATGTCCACGTCCGGAGGCAGAAACGTCTTCAGCGTGATCGGGGTCGCGACCTTGTTGCCGCGAATGAGCCCGCGCGCGGTGTCATAGATTTTCTGATGGACCGGTTCGAAGAAGTGGTTCGGCTCAAGGAAATCCGAGACGCGGTAGAACGCCTCGTTGTTCACCAGGATAGCGCCCAACAGCGCCTGCTCCGCCTCGATGTTATGCGGGGCGATCCGATAATTCGGTGTGACTTCCGCGAGTTGACGGAGCGCAGTCGATTCGACGGCCATGACCATCCGATAGAAATAATTTATGGTTTAGTCGGGACACGGCACAACTACTCGCGCACGCCTGACGCAACGGGGCTTCGGGCGTAGCACGCGCGTCGAGGACGTGCCCGGTCTTTCCCCGCTGTTACGCGCCGATGTTTTTACGCTTGACGCAACGTCGCCGATTCCCCGGCCGCCGGGTACCGCCGTTACTCGCCAGCGAGCCGGAACTGGGGACGTCCGGCGGCTTCGAGACCGCGCAGCCGTTGCTCGTCGATTCCGATATAGTCACGCGTCATCGGAACGATGCCCTGGCGTTTGGTGAGCTGGATCTGGAAATTCATCATCCTTTGGTGGCGGAACGCCATCTCGGACGCTGCCAGGTAGAATTCCCACATCCGGACGAAGCGCCCGTCGTAGATCCGCTCCGCTTCTTCGCGCCGCGACAGGAAGCGCTCGCGCCATGCCTTCAGCGTCTCGGCGTAATGCAGACGCAGGATCTCGACGTCGGTGACCAGCAGTCCGGCGCGCTCGATCGCGGGCATCACCTCCGACAACGCCGGGATGTAGCCGCCGGGGAAAATGTATTTCGCGATCCAGGGATTGGTATAGCTCGGCCCTTCCGAGCGGCCGATGGAATGCAGCAGCATCACGCCATCGTCGGAGAGGATGTCGGCGCATTTGCGGAAGAAGGCATCGTAATAGCCGACACCGACGTGCTCGAACATCCCGACCGAAACGATGCGATCGAACGTCTCGTCGATGTGCCGGTAGTCCTGCATCCGGAAATCGACCCGGCCGCTCAATCCCTTCTCGTCGGCGCGTCCGCGCGCCAGCGCAAGCTGTTCCTGCGAGAGCGTGACGCCGACCACTTCGGCGCCGGCAATCTCCGCCATGTAGAGCCCGAGCCCGCCCCAGCCGCAGCCGATATCGAGCGCGCGTGTATGAGGATTGAGCAGCAGCTTCGCCGCGAGGTGACGCTTCTTGGCGAGCTGCGCATCTTCGAGCGACGCATCCGGACTCTCGAAATAGGCGCAGCTATATTGCCGGTCGCTGTCGAGGAACAGCGCGTAGAGACCGCCATCGAGATCATAGTGATGCGACACATTCTTGATCGCGCGTGTCGGCGGATTGAATTGCGCCCAGCGCCGCTTGAGGTAACGCAGCACGAATTGCGGCTTGGCCCAAGGGGCTGGTTTACCGTCGGGGGTCTGGTCGAGCAGGACGGCGAGCACGTCGGCGATCGATCCCCGATCGACCACGACGTGGCCTTCCATATAGGCCTCGCCGAATTTGAGTTCCGGATCGAACAGGATGCCGGCTTCTGCCGCCTTGCTGGTGAAACGAAGCGCGACGGGTGTCCCGGTGCCGTCGCCGAACGTAAAACTTCGGCCACCGACTGTGGTCAGCCGTAGATTGCCCTTCCGAATGAATCGGTCGAGTGCCTTCTGAAGCAGCCAGTCCATGGTCCGCCCCCCACACGCGCTTCCACAGATCAACTCCTTATGATTAAAACAAAAGTCAGCCCCGACAGCAATGCAGGAAAGGAAGGTTGCCTCTGCGTTTGACGGCGGGCATGTTGCCCTGCAACAGGCTCGAATCGAGGGCCTTTGGTGGTAATCAGGTAGGGGTCTGACGTGGTGGTGTTCGCGCGCGTCGCACGGGTTTTCGCGAGTGCCGTTGCTATTCTCGGCCTTGCTCTGCCTGCGGCATGGGGGCAGAACCTCACTGCCGGAAAGACCGCCGCCCAGCTGTTTTCACAGACCTGCCAGACCTGCCACGCCAAGCCGCAATCGCTTGCCGGCGCTGCCGGCCGGCCTCTCGACGGCTTCATGCGGCAGCATTACACGACCAGCAAGGAAGAGGCCGCGCTGATGGCGGCCTTTGTCCGCGGCCTCCCGGCCGAGCCGGCGGCGCCCGGACGGCCTGGCCGCACCGCGACCACGCAGCCTGGCATCCCGATCAACGAGGCGCCGGTGGTTGCGCCGCGGGCGTCCAAAAGCGGCGAACAGGCCCGCGTGCCGGACGATCGCGCGCCGGCGACCCGCCAGCGGAGCAAGCAGCAGCCGCAGCAGTCGAAAAAGCCGGACGAATCCCGGCCGGTGTTCGACACATCGCCGCCGCCGGCGGTGATTCCGTCGATTCCCGTGACGCCTCCGGCCACGGTCGAAATGCCGGTCGCGGCGCCCGTGCCCACGGCGCAGGCGCCGACCCGTGTCGAGGAGCCGGCGATACCCGCGCCAATGGTCGAGCCGGCAAGAGAACCAGCACGAGAACCAGCACGAGAACCAGTCAGAGTGCCCTCAAGAGGGGCGACCGAAACCGCTGCGCCTTCCGAGGCGCCGGCCTCGGAAGGGAATAGCAAGAACGAAGCGGATTAGGCGTTACGCCTTATCGTCGTCGCCGCCGTCACGGTCTTCCGCACCGGCCGCAACGCCTTCCTCGAAGAACGCCTGCGCCGCAACGCGGGCCTCCTCGGCTTCGGTCTGTTCACGGCTGACCGTGACATCCTCGCCGCGATGCAGCCGCTCGGCCTCGTCGGCATTGCGCGCGACGGCAACCGTCACCTTCACTTCCAGTTCCGGATGCAGCGACACCGGCACAACATGCAGGCCGATGGTTTTGATCGGTGCATGCAGAGCGATCTGGCTGCGCTCGACCTTGAAGCCTTCGTCGGTCATCAGGACGGCGAGATCGCGCGGCGACACCGAGCCGTAGAGACCGCCGGTCTCGGCAGCCTGGCGCAGCACGGTGAAGGCCTTGCCGTCGAGCTTGGCGCCGACCTTCTCTGCCTCGCCCTTGGCTTCCAGGTTGCGGGTCTCGAGTTCGACTTTCATCGAGTCGAACTTGACGCGGTTGTCCTTGGTGGCGCGCAGCGCCTTGCCCTGCGGCAGCAGGAAGTTGCGTGCGAAGCCGTCCTTGACGCGCACGACTTCTCCCATCTGGCCAAGCTTAGCGACACGTTCGAGCAGAATGACGTCCATTTTCAGCACTCCTTCATGAGACGATTGAATTCACGGTTTCGGTAGATTAGGCGGCGCGCGGCCGCTCATCGCGGCACGGCCGCGAAGATCGAAGGTCACGTCGGCAAGTCCGAGCATTGCGAAGATCAGCATCGGCCATCCGCTGAGGATCAGCACCGCGCCATAGGCGCTACCGATGATGAAGGCGCGGCCGTTCAGCGCATGCGTCGTCGCATGCAGCACGGCAAAGCCGACCACGGCGAACGCGAGCAGCAGCACCGCCGCGAGTGCGCCGGCGGCCCATCCGAGCGCGCCCGGCAGGAACCATCCGAGCGCCGCCGCGCCGAGCAGCAGCGGCGTGCGCCGCGGCAGCGTCAGCGCGGAGATGTCCGGCCATGGCCGCTTCAACCGCCCAGATGCCTGCACGATGCGCCCGGCGAGCCAGAGATTGATGAGGTTGATCGCGCCGATCGTGACCGCCGCGATCGAGGGCGCGAGCAGCAGGAAGGTGACCACCACGCGGTCGATATCGGTGGCCGGCAATCCTGCCTTGCCGCCGAGCATCTGCTCGAAGGCTGGCCGCAACACGGTGGACAGGCGGTCATGATGATTGGTGATCTGGAACAGGGTGGTGCCGGCGAATAGCAGTCCGGACAGCGAGGCCCAAAACACTAGGTTGCCGGGCGGATACCATTCGACCACGTTCGGCTGCGTGCCGGGCCGCGCCAACATCGTGAGATAGCCGAGCCACCAGCCGGGAAACCCAATGCCCGCCATGAATGCCAGTCCGGTGACAATGCCGAACGTCGCGGCAATGCTGGCGGAGCCGACCAAAGCTGCGATCAGCGCCGCCCAATGGCTCCAGCCAAGCGCGGCGAGCAGGATCGGCAGTGGCGCAAGGAAGCTCAGGATGATCGCGATCATCGAGCCGGACGCAATCGACGCGAACAGCAATGCTGCTGTCGCGCCGGCGCCGGTCCCGAGGAGAACGATCTGCAACATCTCAAGCTGTCCCGCTGGTGAGCGGTTAGAGACGGATCATCGTCCGTCCCAACCATCGGCCCCCGCGTGCGGAGGCCTCGTCGTCGCCGTATCTTTTACTTGATCAGGTAGGGCAGCAGGCCGAGGAAGCGGGCACGCTTGATCGCCTGTGCGAGCTCACGCTGCT
>CANKHJ010000207.1 GCA_947481635.1 Bradyrhizobiaceae bacterium | reverse complement strand
TCCATCGCGCCGTCGGCCTTGCCGGCGCCGACCAGCGTGTGCATCTCGTCGATGAACAGGATGATTTTGCCCTCGGACGCGAGCACTTCCTGCAGCACCGCCTTGAGGCGCTCCTCGAACTCGCCGCGATATTTCGCGCCGGCGATCAACGACCCCATGTCGAGCGAGATCACCCGCTTGTCGTCGAGGCTGTCCGGCACGTCGCCGTTGACGATGCGCAGCGCGAGCCCTTCGACGATCGCGGTCTTGCCGACGCCCGGCTCGCCGATCAGCACCGGGTTATTCTTGGTGCGGCGCGACAGCACCTGGATGGTGCGGCGGATTTCCTCATCGCGCCCAATCACCGGATCGAGCTTGCCGGCGCGCGCGGCTTCGGTGAGATCGCGCGCATATTTCTTCAACGCGTCATAGGCCTGTTCGGCCGAAGCCGAATCGGCGGTACGCCCTTTGCGCAGGGCCTCGATCGCGGCATTGAGATTTTGCGGCGACAGGCCGGCCTTCTGGAGGATTTTCCCCGCATCGCTGTCGCTCGCCAGGGTGAGCGCCAGTAACAGCCGCTCGACGGTGACGAAGCTGTCGCCGGCCTTCTGCGCGATCTTCTCGGCATTGTCGAACACCCGCGCAAGCGCGGGATCGAGATAAAGCTGTCCGGCTCCGCCGCCCTCGACCTTGGGGCGTTTGGCGAGCGCGGCCTCGACCGCAAGCAGCGCTTCACCCGAACGACCGCCGGCGCGGTCGATCAGCCCGGCGGCCATGCCTTCCGGGTCGTCGAGCAGCACCTTGAGCAAGTGCTCGGTGGAAAATTGCTGGTGGCCCTCACGCTGCGCGAGGGACTGCGCGGATTGGATGAAACCACGCGAACGCTCGGTATATTTCTCAAGATTCATTCGTCGCCTCCTTGCCCATCCAGACGCGTCCGAAGCCCGCGCATGACGGCGTTTGTCACACTGATCCAGCCCCGTTTGCGGCGACCGGTCATTGATACTTGTCAAAGATAGTGTGGCCGTTCGGCAACGGAAGGGGGGCGAGCCGGTTGCGGACGCAACTTTCGACGTTGCTTAACCAGCCGGCCGCTTGACCCCGGCCCGCGGACTCGGGCTCTTGTCGCCGCCATGGCCAAGATCGACAGCGTCTACCGCTACCCGGTGAAGGGCCTGACGCCCGAACGCATGAAACGAGCCGTTCTCGCGCCCGGCGCCACGATTGCCGGCGACCGCCGTTACGCGATCGAGAACGGACCGTCTGGCTTCGACCCGGCCGCGCCGAGGCATCAGCCCAAGACCAAATACCTGATGCTGATGCGCCAGGAATCCCTCGCCCGGCTCGACACGCATTATGACGACGCGACGCGCGAATTGGTGGTGCGTTCGGAAGGCCAAGTCGCAGCGCGCGGCGACCTTTCGACGCCTGAGGGCCGCGGCGCGATCGAAGCGTTTTTCACGCGCTACAGCGCCAAGGACCTCAACGGCCCGCCGAAGATCCTGCAGGCCGATGATTTCAGCTTTTCGGACGTGGCGAAAAAAGTCGTGTCGATCATCAACCTCGCCTCGGTCGCGCAGCTTGAGACCGTGCTCGGGACAGCGGTGCATCCGCTGCGCTTCCGCGGCAATGTGTATGTGAGCGGGTGGCCGGCCTGGCGCGAATTCGAATTGCTTGGGCACGAGATCGCGCTCGGCGATGCGCGCGTGAGGATCGTCAAGCGCATCGTGCGCTGCGCCGCGACCAACGTCGATCCTGATACCGGAATCCGCGATCTCAATCTGCCGGACACGCTGATGCGCAATTTCGGCCATCCCGATTGCGGCGTCTATGCCGAGGTGACGCAGGGCGCCGAGATCAAGGATGGCGACGAGGTGCACGAGTAGCACTCTCCTCTCTCACCTCGTCATGACCGGGCTTGTCCCGGCCATCCACGTCTTGCTTGTCGCCAAAGAATTAAGACCTGGATGCCCGGCACAGGCGAGCGAAGCGACGCCGTCCTTCGGACGACTTTGGCCGGGCATGACGGAGAGAGTTGAGTTTGAAGCTAGCCTTGCGGCATCACATAAGCTTGGATGCGGCCCTTCGGATACACTGACTCCGCGACGCGGCGGTTGTGATTTCCGGAAATGATGATCGGATTGCCGTTCTCATCGATGCCGCTGACGACGCCGACATGGCCGCCGCCTCTGCCGCGCGACATCACCGCCAGCGCGCCGATCTGCGGCCCAGAAACGCGGGTGCCGTAATTCGCATAGGAGCGCGCGAGATTGCCGCCGCCCGCATGTCCGGTGCTCTTCAGCACCATGTCCATGAATGCGCCGCACCACAGGCTCGACCGTCCGGTCGGGTTGGTGCCGAGATAACGCCGCGCTTCGGCGACCACCGCACTCGAGCCGAAACTGGTCGCGGCAATAGTTGCTGCGCCTTCGGCCGGCGCCATGGCCTGGCCGCGCGCATTGCCGCGCCGCGATGCAATGCCCTGCGAGAGCCCGCTCACGGGTCCCGTGGCCTTTGCAACATCCCGTTTCATCACACTGTCCATTTCGGGGACCGGCGATTGCATGACGTCCATCTGTACCGGTGGTGAAATGACCCGCGCATGCTTGCGTGGCTTTGCAAGCGCGGGGCTTGCCGTCGCTATCGCCGCAATGGCGCATACGAGCGGGATCATTCGCTGACGCGAAACCTTCATGCCTGATGTCCTGTTATTGTTGATAGGGTGCCGATTGCGCGGGAATTACGTTCCCGACGCGCGCAACGGCACGGCCCTTGGGCAATTTTGATGTGGCGATGACATGGCCCTGACGGGACCATATCGTGACGATTGGGTTAACGGTGGCCGATTCCGGCTGCGAATCACTCGCGCCTTGGGCGCTCGTCGCGGCTGAGCAGGAATACCGCCTGTTCGCCAAACAGGTTCCAGAACCACCACGGCGCATTGAGCCGCAGCGGCCGGCCCCACTCGTCGAGCGCCACGGCCTTTTGCATGCGCGCGCCAGTGACGTCGCACAATTCCTGGAAATCCTTGATGGTGCAGAAATGGATATTCTGCGTGTCGTACCAGCTCACCGGCAGAATCTTGGTGCGCGGCATCTGGCCCTGGAACAGCAGCTTCAGCCGCACCTTCCAATAGCCGAAATTCGGAAACGATACGATCGCGTGGCGTCCGATGCGCAGCATATGCTCCAGCACGACGCGCGGGTGGCGCGTCGCCTGCAGCGTCTGCGACAGAATCACATAGTCGAACGCATCGTCGGGATAGTCGACGAGGTCGGTATCCGCATCGCCCTGGATCACCGCGAGGCCTTTGGCGACGCATTCGTTCACGCCTTCGCGCGACAGTTCGATGCCGCGGCCATCGACGCCGCGGGTTTCAAGCAGGCGCAGCAATTCGCCATCGCCGCAGCCGACATCGAGCAGCTTCGCTCCGGGCTCCACCATGCCGGCGACGACCAACAGATCGACGCGGACGCTTCCTGATGGGCGCGCCTGCGCGTGCGGATCGTTGTGGTGATTGGGCGAGAGCATCAATCCGACCCGATCATCGCGTCGCCGGCGTGAGGCCGCGCGCGCGGCTCGCGCCTTCGAGGAAGCCGCGCACGATGGCGATGAATTCCGGCTCGTCGAGCAGGAAGGCATCATGCCCCTTGTCGGTGACGATCTCGGCGAACGACACGCGCGCGCCGGCCGCATTCAGCGCATGGACGATCTCGCGCGATTCGACCGTCGGGAACAGCCAGTCGGACGTGAAAGAGATCACGCAGATGCGGGTCTCGATTCCCTTGAAGGCATTGCCGAGCACGCCGTTATGGTCCGCGGCGATATCGAAATAATCCATCGCGCGCGTGAGATAGAGATACGAATTGGCATCGAAGCGCTCGACGAAGCTCGATCCCTGATATCGCAGATAGCTCTCGACCTGGAAATCGGCATCGAACGAGAAAGTCGGGTTCGCGCGATCCTGAAAGCGGCGCCCGAATTTGCGATGCAAGGCCGCGTCGGAAAGATACGTGATATGCGCGCCCATGCGCGCGACCGCGAGGCCGCGGCGCGGATCGGTGCCTTCGGCGAAATAGCGGCCGCCGCGCCATTCGGGATCGGCCATCACCGCCTGGCGGCCGACCTCATGGAACGCGATATTCTGCGCCGAGTGGCGGGTCGCGGCCGCGATCGGCAGCGCCGAGAATACGCGCTTGGGATAGCTCGCAAGCCATTCCAGCACTTGCATGCCGCCCATCGAGCCGCCGGCAACCGAGAACAAAGTCTCGATGCCGAGATGATCCAGCAGCATCGCCTGCGAACGCACCATGTCGCGGATCGTGATGACCGGAAACTCCAGGCCCCAGGGGCGGTCGGTCGCGGGATTGGTCGAGGCCGGACCGCTTGAGCCCATGCAGCCGCCGATCACATTCGGGCAGATCACGAAATACCGGTTGGTATCGATCGGCAGACCGGGGCCGATCATGGTCTCGCTCCACCAGCCGGGCTTGCCGGTGACCGGATGGACGTTGGCGACATGCTGGTCGCCGGTCAGCGCATGCAGCACCAGCACCGCATTGGAGCGGTCGGCGTTGAGCGTGCCATAGGTCTGGTAGGCGATCTGGAACGGCGCCAGCGCGACCCCGGCGTCCAACCGAAGCGGCTTGTCGGCGCCGAAATGCGCTACGAGCGACGACGGATTGTCCGTCTCGCGCGTCCGGTCGGTCCGTTCCAGCGTGGTTGCTTCAGCCATTTCCTTCTCCGGCTCGCGCGTTATACCGCGTTGCACAAGCCTTCGGCACTCCAAGCGGGGGCTTACGTAGGAATCGGGCAGCCAGACTGTCAATGGATTCTTTGATTGGAGCCGGCCCATTGGGTGAGGGAGAACCACCCCCGCGCGCCGTCATGCCCGGCCTTGTGCCGGGCATCCACGTCTTTACAACAGCGCTATCAAAGACGTGGATGCCCGGGGCAAGCCCGGCCATGACGACTGAATACGGGCTTCGCCATGACGACACCGCCGTCAACCAATGTCCCCTCCCTCGCCGACCTGCGGCGCGAGATCGATTCCATCGACGAGCAGGTGCACCGCCTGCTGATGAGCCGCGGCGACATCATCGACCGGCTGATCTCGGTGAAGAAGAGCGCGGAAACCGGGTCGGCGTTCCGACCGGCGCGCGAGGCCGACATGATGCGCCGCTTGGTGCAGCGCCACCACGGCATCCTGCCGCTCGACACCGTGGAGAGCATCTGGCGTGTCATCATCGCGACCTTCACCTATGTGCAAGCGCCATTCGCGGTGCATGCCGACCTGTCCGCCGGCGACGCCCACATGCGCGACAGCGCGCGCTTCCACTTCGGCTTCACGGTTCCGTTCAAGCCACATATGGGCGCAGCCAGCGTGGTCGCGGCGGTCTCGGAATCGAAGGGCGATCTCGGCCTGGTCCCGGCCTTCGCGATCGGCGGCACCGGCGCGTGGTGGAGCGCGCTCGAATTCGATTCCGCGCCAAAGGTGATCGCACGGCTGCCTTTCGTCGATCGGCAGGACCATCCCGCTGCATTGCCAGTCTTCGTGATCTCGCGCGCCGCAGCCGATGCGATGGTGACCGAGGTCGAGGTGTGGAGCGTGCGCGTCTCGGGCTGGAGCGCTGCGGCCGCGCAAGCGGTCGCGCCTCTGGCCGAAGTCGTGGCCGTGCAGGACCGGGCTTTCGACGGCGCTGCGCTGCTGATCTCCGTGCCCGAAGGCGGCAAGATCGCCCAGATAACGGAGACGCTGGTCAAGGCAGGCGCCTCGGTGCGCGCCACGGCCCTCGTCGGGAGCCACGCGACCCGCTATAGGGTTTCGCCCTAACAGCGGCCCTCCCTTGCCGGGGAGGTTGAAAGAGGAACTTCCATGTCTACCCCCACCCGTCCGCAGCCCAATCCCGGGGTGCTCGATATCGCCGCCTATGTGCCCGGCAAGAGCAGCGCGCCGGGTGTTGCGCGCGTGTTCAAGCTGTCCTCCAACGAGACGCCGCTCGGCCCGAGTCCGAAGGCGATCGCGGCCTATAAGGCGCTGGCGGATCATTTGCAGGACTACCCGGACGGCGCGCATAGCGACTTGCGCGAGGCGATCGGCCGGGCCTTCGGCCTCGACCCCGCGCGCATCGTCTGCGGCGCGGGCTCGGATGAATTGCTCGGCCTCCTCGGCAACGCCTATCTCGCGCCCGGTACCGAGGCGATCCACACCACGCACGGCTTCCTGATGTATCCGATCATCACGCTCGGATCGGGCGCGACGCCGGTGGAGGCGGCGGAAAAGAATTTCACCGCGGATGTCGACGCGATCCTCGCCAAGGTGACGCCGCGCACGCGCATCGTGTTCATCGCCAATCCGAATAATCCGACCGGCACCTATGTGCCGTTCGACGAGATCAAGCGGCTGCATCGCGGACTGCCGGCGAATGTGCTGCTAGTGCTCGACGCCGCCTATTCGGAATACGTGCGCAAGAACGACTACGAGGCCGGCATCGAGCTGGTCGCGACGTCGGAAAATGTCGTGATGTGCCGCACCTTCTCGAAGATTCACGGCCTCGCCGCTTTGCGCATCGGCTGGATGTATGCGCCAGAGCATGTGATCGACGTGATCAACCGCATCCGCGGACCATTCAACGTCAGCGCCGCTGCAATCGCCGCCGGTGTCGCGGCGATCGGTGATGCGCAGCATGTCGAGACCTCGATCGCGCATAACGAGCGCTGGCTCCCATGGCTGACGCAGGAGATCAGCAAGCTCGGCATCATTGTGACGCCGAGCGTCGGCAATTTCCTGTTGATGCATTTCCCAAAGGACAAAAGCGCCAAGGACGCCGACGCGTTCCTCACCGCCCGCGGACTGATCCTGCGCATGGTGTCGGCTTACGGCTTCACCAATGCCTTGCGGATGACCGTCGGCACCGAAGAAGCGAATCGGCTGGTGGTGCAGGCGCTGACGGAATTCATGGGAAAGCCGCAGTGACCGACGCCCCATTGTTCAATCGTCTCGCGCTGATCGGCGTCGGGCTGATCGGCTCGTCGATCGCGCGCGCGGCACGCGCGCAGGGCGCGGTGCGCGAGATCGTCGCCACCGCACGCTCGCCGCAGACACGCAAGCGGGTCGCCGAACTCGGCATCGCGGATCAGGTGGTCGAGACCAATGCCGCCGCGGTCGAGGGCGCAGACCTCGTTATCGTCTGCATCCCGGTCGGCGCCTGCGGCGATGTCGCGCGCGAGATCGGGCCGCACTTGGCACAAGGCGCGACCGTGTCCGACGTCGGCTCGGTGAAGGGCGCGGTGCTGCGTGACATGGCTCCGCACCTGCCGCCGCATGTGCGTTTCATTCCCGCGCATCCGGTCGCGGGCACGGAATATTCCGGGCCCGATGCCGGGTTTGCCGAATTGTTCGTGAATCGCTGGTGCATCCTGACGCCGCCGCCCGATGCGGACACGGCGGCCGTGGAGCGGTTGGCCGCGTTCTGGAGCCTGATCGGCGCCAACGTCGAGACCATGACCGCGGATCACCACGACATCGTGCTGGCGATGACCAGCCACCTGCCGCACCTGATCGCCTATACCGTGGTCGGCACCGCCGACGACGTGGAGAAGCTGGTGACGCGCTCCGAGGTGATGAAGTTTTCCGCCGGCGGCTTTCGCGACTTCACGCGCATCGCGGCGTCCGATCCGACGATGTGGCGCGACGTGTTTCTGCACAACAAAGACGCGGTGCTGGAATTGCTCGCGCGTTTCGGTGAGGACCTCGCGGTGCTGACGCGCGCCATCCGTTCGGAGGACGGCGACAAGCTACACGCCTTCTTCACGCGCACGCGCGCCATCCGGCGCGGCATCCTTGAGATCGGGCAGGATTCAGCCGCGCCCGATTTCGGACGCGGCCACGCTGAGCTTCCGCAGGAAATGTCGAAGCCCTATTCGAACGATTGAGCCACTTGCAAAATAGCAGCGGCGCGCTGAATTTTTCGCCGGGATGAAGGGAAATCGAGGCGTTCGCGTCCGAGCCAGGCATGGTGCTTTTGCGAGAACCACCAG
>CANKHJ010000206.1 GCA_947481635.1 Bradyrhizobiaceae bacterium | reverse complement strand
TGATTCATTCCACTTTTCTCAGGTGCATTCGAAAGTGCTGGTCGGCGGGTCCATCAGCTTATGCACCATGTGCATGTGGCTCGGACACCTGCAACAGACGAGGCCGGCCTTTTCACCAAGCACGACGTCCATGAAGGATTGCGATGCGGTCTCGATCAAGCCCTTTTCCGTCAGCCCGAGGTCGGGAACGCCGGCGAGCCCAATGAACGACATGATCATAAAAGGTGCTTGCATCTCGCAGCCGATGGAAACCGCAGCCGCGTCGCATGCGATCGACTGGTCGCGGACGACTTCCCACGGCTGGTCGCTCATGCAGCCTGCGACCGGCAGCGGCACTTGCCCAACAAGCTTGCCGTCGGCAACCACCACGAAACCACCGCCGATCGCGGCCGCCGCCTTGGCGGCCGCCAGCATTTCGGCATCCGAGGTTCCGACGATGACCAGGTTCTGGTTCTCGCAATTTGTCGTCGCGGCCAGCGCGCCGCGCTTGAGCCGGAAGCCACGGACAAACCCGATCCCGACCGCGTCTAAACCGTGATGACGGTCCACCACCGCGACCTTCAGCACATCGCGCTCGACGTCGCAGAGGACCCTGCCTGCCTCGACCGGCATTTCGGCGTGGAAGGCGCGCTTGAAATAACCGTCATACATTTCCATCGCCTGCACCCACGCCGTGTCGCCCTCGGCGCGCAACGCGAAAGAACCTTCAGAGAGCAAAGGACTGAGCCGCATCGTGTCGCGGGTTTCCGGCGGAATCGGATCGGCATTGGCAAACAGAGACCGGCCATCCTCGGCCACCTTGCGGCCATCGACATAGACGGCAACCGGGCGGGCATCGGCGAGGTCAGGGACGAGCTGGAAATCAGCAAGCCTGCTCGGCGTCAGCGAACCGACCAGATGGTCGATGCGATAAAACGCAGCCGGCGACAACGTCGCCATGCGCCACGCCATCATCGGATCAACGCCCTCGCGGATGGCTTGCCGCACATGGTGATCGATATGGCCCTGCCGGTCGATGTCCTCGACCAGCTTGTCGTCCGCACAGAAGCAGATGTGAAACAGGCCGTGCTTGAATGCTTCGGGATCTGCGAAAACGGTCTCGCAATTGTCGTTCATGCTGCCGGCCATCACGGTCAGCATCGCGCCAAGCCGCAGTCGTTCCAGCACCTCCTCGGTGTTGAAGCCGTTGTGATCGTCGCTGATCCCGCCGGCGAGATAGCTCCAGAGCGGCTCTTCAGTCAGGCGCGCAGTGTGTCCGGTAATGCGTTTTCCGGACGCGAGGGCGGCAACCTGCTTTCGCGCCGACCATTCGTCCAGATCGAAGGGATTGGATTCGCCGAGCGTCACCGCGTTGCTCCACTGGACGCGATCGACAATCTCTTCGTCGGGCACGATCGCGCCACCTATCTCAAGTCCAGGTGTGCGCGGCACGCGATGGGACACCTGCTGCAGGATCCGCAACGGCGTTCCAGTCTGACCCATATAGTCAAAGCCGAAAGGCCCGAGGACGTTGCCGATACAGTTCGGATCGGCGAGCAGCATGGTCGTTCCGCGCGGGATCGACAGCCGCGCCAGTTCGCCCGGCGTCAGCTTGGTGTATTCGATGTGGATATGCGCATCGATGAAGGTTGGAGCGACGAACAGGCCGGAAGCGTCGATGATTTCCGGCGCGGTGAACCGGCCAGTGGGTGTCAACGCAGCGATGTGACGACCGGCGATAACGACGTCGCGCTCGAGGATCTCGCCGGTATGAACCGCCAGGACCTTGCCGCCACGGACAATGCGATCGGCAGGCTCGGAGCCGGCCGCGACGCGCCGCAGCCGCATGATCTCATCGACCGATGGCGCATATTGCGCGCCAGTGCCGGCAAATACCGGCTGGGATTTGATGTTCATATCGCTGCGCGCCAGGCCCTCAAGAGGAATGCGCCGACCAGAAGTCACGCTGAATTTCTGCGGCTTCCTCTTCAAGTAACGGGCCAATCACGACAACCGGGCGCTGACCACGGCTGAACACGTCGCGGCATGGAAGGTCGAGCGTCGGGTTCTCACTGTGATTGCCGGTCAGCGCCTTGAGGCCGCTCTCACTCTGGCCATACACCACCCGCCCGATGCCGCTCCAATAGATCGCGCCGGAGCACATCGCACAGGGTTCGGCCGAGCTATACAATGTGCATTGCGACAGATACGCCGGCTCGTGATTTTTCGAGGCCCAGGTCGCCAGCAGACGTTCAGCATGCGCGGTCATGTCACCCCCTTCCGAGGTATAGCCGTTGCCCTGCTCGCGCAGGATCCGACCGTCGGGCGAGACCAGGATCGCGCCGAAGGGATGATCCCCCTTCTCCCGCGAGGCCTTTGCCACCTCAAACGCCCGACGCAGCAGGGGCTCGTCGCGTCTCTCAGATTCGACCTGCTGCTTCATTGGGCAATAGCCATTTTTCTGTGCTGGCACGAAGGCGGACGGGCCAAGCGGCACGATCAGCGAACGATCGTGACGCCGACCAAAACGGACGCTGCGGCACCTTATTCGCCTCGCTAGCCCCGGCCAAACAACCTTGGCTGGTTTTCCTGCTCGATTCTTGGATGGCCAATTGGCTTGCGAAGGTCCTGGACGTGCAACGACAAGCCGGCAATACAGCCAAGCCACTAAAAATAATTACTTAAAATCAATATCTTAGGTAATTATTGGCCTGAAAGGACTGGAGCGGTTCGAGACCAGAGCCTTTCCGATGCGCGATGAAGCCACGCTGCGCGCTTGGATCAATGGGCGCCAAGAAAAGGCCAGCATCTACGCTGCGCTTAGTCCGCTGTTGAAGGCCCACGACACGGAGGTCGAACTCACTGACGTCGAGGCCGTCGTTGCGTTGCATGTCGACCTCGACCCGCGCATTGGCGAATCCCAGTACGACAGCAAGGCGCACATCGCCACACCCCTTGCCCGTCGGTTGCCCGATGCTTCCGCCGCGAGGCCGTTGGTGGAGCCGAGTGAGCGTCCGCTCCAGGGCCAGACCTTTGTCACACTTGCCACATTGCGGGGACCCGTGCGACCTCGGCTCCGGCCAGATCGGTCGCAATGACCCAACATCGTTTTCCGCCTGTACGATTCTTTGTGAGGTCGCGAGCCACCCGCAGAGCCTCATCGCGAGCAGCGCCGTCATTGGGGAGTTCGTCACCTTTGTCGTCCGACAGGTGCCCGTCCTCAAGATGGAAAAAGTAGCGCGCCATGTTGCCTCTCGATCGTTTGGCCAGCTTCGCAGCATTGGCATGCCTTAAGCGTGGACGCCCCGCTGAGCCCCGTCACACCGCAGAGCTGGCAGCTAAACGTATCCGGTCCAGCTTTTGCGGCGCTCAATCATCGACGCTGCGTATGGCCTGACCACCGTTTAGAACGCTCTCGCGTCGACTGAGTTCAACCCGGTCGACCACTGATAGCTCCTGCCACGCGTCCGCCATACGAAGCAGGCGCGCGCGGATGTCGTCGGATGATGTTCCTATAGTTCCATGGGAGCTGTGCAAAATTGCTCATATGCACCGCCCGGCCCCCTTAAAGGGGGCGGCCAATTGGTCGGAAGCGCCTTTGCGCTGCGCCGCTAGGCCCCCGGCCAAGCGACATTGCTGGGCTAAGTCAGCGCCCCTCTCAAATCGGTCTGCACAGGGCACCTGTTTTCCCTCAAGGAATCCGCCCTGCTCCCGTCCTGGCCGCGCCGTCCGCTTCCGGACAGGCAATTATATACTGTTATTTCAATAGGATGGCTGGAGCGGGTGAAGGGAATCGAACCCTCGTATTCAGCTTGGAAGGCTGCTGCTCTACCATTGAGCTACACCCGCGCACCGACACCATCTTGTCGGGAGAGCCCACCATCGCCAAAAACCACAAACGGGGCTTAGTGGGCCATCCTCGCCGTCGGCGAGGAGTGGTGGACAGGGTTGGATTTGAACCAACGTAGGCTAAGCCAACGGATTTACAGTCCGTCCCCTTTAACCACTCGGGCACCTGTCCAGTGGGGCGCGTTATATAAGCTTCCCCGCGAGACTCAAGCGTGGATCACCCGACCGCCCCCCATTCAAGAGATGGCTGTGCGCGGATCGAGGTGCTAGGGCTGCGCACCGCATGACCCGCCTCCGTGAACGCCTCACCCGCTCCGACCTGATCGCCCTGATCGTCGCCGCCGCCTTCTTCATGGAGGGGCTCGACGCGACCATCATCGCGCCAGCCATTCCGGAAATGGCCAAGGCCTTCGGGGCCGACGCCGCCGCGCTATCGAGCGGAATCTCCGCCTATCTGATCGCGGTCGCCGTGTTCATTCCGGTCAGCGGCTGGGCGGCGGACCGTTTCGGGGTGCGGAACGTCTTCTGCGTCGCCATCACGGTATTCACCCTGGCTTCGGTGATGTGCGGCTTTGCGACCTCGCTGAGCGAATTTGTCCTCTGGCGCGTGGTCCAGGGTGTCGGCGGCGCGATGATGTCCCCGGTCGGCCGCATGGAGGTCCTGAGCAAGACGCCAAAGGAGCGCTTCATGCGCGCCATGGCGCTGGTCTCGTGGCCGGGCCTGTCGTCGTTCATCGTCGGCCCGCCGCTCGGCGGCTTCATCACGACCTACGTCTCATGGCAGTGGATCTTCTTCATCAACGTGCCGCTTGGCATGATCGCATTCGCCTTGGTGCTGCGCTTCTTCACCAATGAAAAGCGGCCGCGGCGTCCGTTCGACTGGCGCGGCTTCGTTCTGTTCGGCGGCGCGCTTGGCGCGCTGATCTACGGCCTCGAAATCCTCGGCCACCATACCGCCCAATGGCCGATCGGCGGCGCCATGATTATTGCCGGGGCGACGCTGGGCATGCTGGCCGTGCGCCACGCACTGCATCACCCGCATCCGATCATCTCGCTCGGGCCGCTGCGGGTCCGGACCTTCTCGACCGGCACGCTCACCGGCGGCGGTCTGTTCCGTATCGTCATCGGGTCGAGCAGCTTCCTGCTGCCCACAATGTTCCAGCTCGCCTATGGATTCGACGCATTCAACGCCGGACTGATGATGTTCGCGCTGGCCACCGGCGATCTCTTGATGAAATTCCGCGCGAGCTATTTTGTGCGCCGTTTCCGGCTGCGCCCGGTGCTGATCGTCAACGGCCTCCTGGTCGCGACCGGGACGCTGGCGCTCGCCGGCATTACGGCCGGAACGCCATTCTGGGGATTATTCGCTCTGATGTTCTTCGTCGGCATGGTGCGCTCGCAGCAATTCACCTGCCTGACCGCGATGTCTTTCGCCGACATTCCGAATGACCGCATGGCCAACGCAACGGCGCTCTCCAACATGCTGATGCAAGCCTCCTTCGCGCTTGGGGTGGCATTTTCCGCCATCGTGCTGGTGGTAGTGCAACATGTCCGCGGCGGTGGCCCGTTCATCGGCCTCGACTTCAAAGTGGTGCTCTGCGTCCTGGCGCTGATGGCATTCGCATCGATATACTTTTTCCTGCGGCTCGATCCTTCTGCGGGCGCCAATGTCAGCGGGCATGCTTCACGCAATGCGAAACCGGCGACCTGAACACGATCCCAAACGGTCGCCGCGGCGCGACAATGCGCCGCGCGGCGACCGTTTTCGGGCGCGCGAGCGCGGCGACGCGCCGGTGCTGCTCTATGGCTGGCATACGGTGGAAGCGGCGCTGGCCAATCCCGAGCGGCAGATCCGCCGCCTGCTCGCCACCGAGAACGCGATCCGCCGCCTCACCGACGAGAACGTGGCGCTACGCGTCACGCCCGAACTGGTGCGCCCTGAAACCCTGGACGCGCGGCTTGGCGCCGACGCCGTGCACCAAGGCCTGCTGATGGAGGCGGATCCCCTCCCCACGCCGGAGGTCGAGGATCTGCCCGCGCAAGGCATCGTGCTGGTGCTCGACCAGATCACCGATCCGCATAATGTCGGCGCGATCCTGCGCTCGGCCGCGGCCTTCGCGGTGGAAGCCGTGGTGACCACCGCGCGCCACAGCCCGGAGGCGACCGGCGTGCTCGCGAAGGCAGCCTCGGGCGCGCTGGAATACGTCCCGATCGCGATCGTAGCGAACCTTGCGCGCGGGCTCGATGCGCTCAAGGACCGCGGCTATTTCGTGGTCGGCCTCGACAGCGAGGCCGCCGACACATTCGCGACCGCGCCGATGCGCCGGCCGCTCGCCATCGTGCTCGGCGCAGAGGGCAAGGGGTTGCGCCATCTCACGCGCAACACCTGCGATGTCATGGCGCGGCTCGATCTGCCGGGCCGGATCAAGAGCCTGAATGTCTCCAACGCAACCGTGCTCGCGCTTCACGTCGCGAGCACGCGGCTGGCAACAACAGCTCAGTAGCGCACGCGGATGCTGGCGCGGCGCGGTACATAGCGCACCAATGCGCGCTTTCGATAGATCCGGCGCGGATAGACCACCGCTCGTTCGGCGTAACGCTCGCTCTGATAATTGACGCCGACCACCGGATAGGGCTGCGGCTCAGGCTCAGCATAGGGCGGCGGATAGACGGTGAGGTTCGGCCCGCTATAGCTCGGCCCCTGGTTGACGATATAGACCGGCACCGGCTGCGGGCCGCATTGTCCGTAATCGTCCGAGGAGAACAGCTTGTCGAGCCACGACCGGCGCGGCGCGCAGAGCGCCGGAGCCGGCGCATAGACTGGCGGAGGCGGCGCATAGACTGGCTGCTGATAATAAACCGGCTGCTGGTAATAGACCGGCTGCGGCGGGGGTGGCGGCGGCGGCGGATAATAGATCGGCTGCGCCGCCGGAGCCTGGCAGCAGCAACCGCAACCGCCGGCATCGACGGTGATCACGGTTCCAAGTAGCGCGAAGGACGCGACGGCGCCGACCGCAACAAGATTCAACAGACGCTTGAGCATTGGATTTTCCTTCCGATCGTCTTTGCAGACGTTTTGGTTTGACGGTCCCTGGTTCTCTTGTCGTAATTGTTGTCTTCGCTAATTGCCTCGCCGCAGCGCCGCGCCTTCATCCGCACGTGGCGCATAGATCACCGGCGGCGGATAGAACGACGCCGGCGCCTGCACACCGGGTGCGGGCGGCGTCGACCATGAGCGGTAATAGCTTTCGGCCGGCGGCGGCAGGATGCGGTTCGCCGAGGGAATGACCTCGCGCCGCCCGTAATGGGGACGCCTGCCGGTATATGGAAAATAGTGGCGGCCGCGATACGGCCCTGGCACGAGCAGCGGGCCGTAGACCAGCGGCGCCATATGTCCCGGCCGCGCCAGGCCCCAGTCGCCTTCGACGACGGCATAGGACGCATCGACGCCGTTGACGATCACGGGAACGTCCGGCCGCGCCGGCACCACATAAGACGGCCAATGATCGGCACGCGCCGGCTCAATGCCGAACAGCACGACCGTGAACGTGACAAGACCGATGTACCATTCGCCATAACGCATGACATGACCCGGCGTTGATTTCGTACCGCATGGTAGCGAAACTCGACCGGCGATGCGTTAAAGCGCGCGTAAATCCGCGGGTAACATTAATCGGTGCTGAGCAGGCGGGTATCGTTAACGGAGCGTCGTACGGCTCAACGTTTCTCAAGCACCAGGCGATGCAATGTCGCCTGTTTCCGATTGAAAAAATTCCAGGACGACGAGAAGAACACGAGATAGCGATTATAGGTCTGCGGCCCGACCAGCTCCAGCGCCCGCGCGCGGTTCTCGACCAGCCGCTCAAACCACGCCCGCAGCGTCGGCCGATAGTCGTGTGAGGAATCATGAGTCAGCGTGAATCCTGCCTCGCGCGCGGCCCAGAGGTGGTACTCGTGGGTGGCCAGCGCAGAGCCCGGAAAGTAAAGCTGGCCGGCGATCGTGCTGGTCGGCATCGGGTCACCATTCAGACAAAAGAAGTGTTGAACCAGGCGGCCACCGGGGACCAGCGCCGCGTGGAGCTTACGCAACAACGGCAGGATCTCCTTCGGCTTCACATGCTCCATCGAGCCGATGGAGTAGATCTTGTCGTAGGATTCCGCCGTGTATTGCCGGGTGACGAAATCCTCCAGCCGCACATCGAAGCCGAAATTCTCCTGGATATAGCGCAACTGCTC
>CANKHJ010000205.1 GCA_947481635.1 Bradyrhizobiaceae bacterium | reverse complement strand
CGTGCCGCCGAGGAAGGTGAGCGGTGTCATCACCAGCAACGGGATGATCTGCAGTTTCTCGAAGCCATCGGCCCAGATGCCGATGATGAAGCCAAACAGGCTGAACGCCACCGCGGTGAGCACCAGGAACGCGAGCATCCAGAACGGATGCGCGATCTGCAGCGGCACGAAGAAGGCGGCCGTGGCCAGGATTAGCAGGCCGAGGATGATCGACTTGGTGGCGGCGGCGCCGACATAGCCGAGCACCGCCTCGAAGGGCGACACCGGCGCCGACAGCAATTCATAAATCGTGCCGACGAATTTCGGGAAGTGAATGCCGAAGGACGCATTCATGATGCTTTGCGTCAGAATGGTCAGCATGATCAGGCCGGGCACGATGAAGGAGCCGTAGCTCACGCCCTCGACCTGCGGGATATGCGAGCCGATCGCGGAGCCGAACACCACGAAATACAGCGAGGTCGACAAGACCGGAGCGAGGATACTCTGCATCAGCGTCCGCCCGGTCCGGGCCATTTCGAAGACATAGATCGCGCGCACCGCCCGGAGGTTCATGGTCAATTCCTCACCAGGCTGACGAAGATTTCTTCCAGCGAACTTTGGGTGGTTTGGAGATCCTTGAACCTGATCCCGACACGGCTGAGGTCCTGCAACAAGCCCTCCATTCCGGTGCGCTCGTTTTGCGAGTCGTAGCTGTAGGTCAGTTCGGTGCGGTCCTCGTTTAACGCGAGCCCATAGGCTGCAAGCTCAGGCGGAACCGCCTCAATCGGATCGAATAACTGCAGCATCAATTTCTTTTTGCCGAGCTTGCTCATCAGCGCGGCTTTTTCCTCGACCAGGATGATCTCGCCGTTGTTGATCACCCCGATGCGGTCGGCCATTTCCTCGGCTTCGTTGATGTAGTGGGTGGTGAGGATGATCGTGACGCCGGAGGCGCGTAGCGCCCGCACCACTTCCCACATGTCCTTGCGCAATTCGACATCGACGCCGGCGGTCGGCTCGTCGAGGAACAGCACCGTCGGCTCATGACACAGCGCCTTGGCGATCAGCACGCGGCGCTTCATGCCGCCGGACAGCGTCGCGATCTTGCTGTCCTTCTTGTCCCACAGCGAGAGGTCCTTCAGCACCTTCTCGATAAAGGCTGGGTTCGCCGGCTTGCCGAACAACCCGCGGCTGAATGTGACAGTGGCCCGCACGGTCTCGAACGCGTCGGTCGCCAGTTCCTGCGGCACCAGGCCGATCAGCGAGCGCGCGGCGCGCCAGCCGGCGTCAATGTCATGACCACCCACCGTCACGGTCCCGCCGGTCCGATTGACGATGCCGCAGACGATGTTGATCAGCGTGGTCTTGCCGGCCCCGTTCGGGCCCAGCAACGCGAAAATCTCGCCCGGGCGGATATCCAAGCTGACGCCCTTCAGCGCCTTGAAGCCGGAGGCGTAGGTCTTGGACAGATTATTGATCGAGATAATCGGCTGCATGAAATGATGACGAATGAGGGATGGGGATTCCGACATGGGCTGAGAATTTATTTTCCCACGCGACGCTGCGTCACACATAACGACGCGGCTCGGGGATGCAAGGGCGCGACGTGGCATGTTGCGGCCGGCCGCATCGAGAGTTGCCTGTCACCCCCTCGCCGTGAAACAATTTCGCAACGGCGGCCGAAACAGGACCGCCCACAGGGAGGGCCCATGTCGCATTTGCTCCGCTTGACCGCGGCAATGTCGGTTGCCGTTTTCGCGGCCTCGCAGCCGGCCGTGGCGCAGTCCTTTCCCAGCCGCAATATCACCCTGGTGGTGGGATTTGCCGCCGGCGGCGTCGCCGACGGCATTGGCCGCCTGGTCGGACAGAAACTCAGCGAGCGCCTCGGCCAGAACGTCATCGTCGAGAATCGTGGCGGCGCCGGCGGCAATATCGCCGCCAAAGCGGTGACCGGCGCCACGCCTGACGGTCACACCTTGCTGGTCACCACGACAGGGCTCGCGATCAACCAGACCATGCACAAGAACAAGGGATTTGACGCTGCCGATCTCACCACCGTCGCGATCGCGGCATCGAGCCCGGAAGTGCTCGCCACCCATCCGGACAATCCGGGGAAACATCTCGGCGAATACATCGCCGCCATGAAAGGCAAGCCGATCAATTTCGGCACCGCCGGCGCCGGCAGCGGATCGCATATCGCCGCCGAGTATTTCTTCAAGGTGCTGGCCAAGGTGCCAGCGACCCATGTGCCGTTCCAAGGCGGCGCGCCGGCGCTGACCGCGGCGATCGCCAATCAGATCGAGATTCTTGCAACCACGGTCGGCGGCGGGGCGGCAGCGCAGATCAAGGCCGACAAGCTCAAGGGACTTGCGATGGCCAGCGAGAAGCGCGTGCCGGTGACGCCGAATGTGCCGACCTTCGCGGAAGCCGGCTATCCAAACTTCACCGCCTCATCCTGGGTCGGCTTTTTCGCGCCGGCCGCGACGCCGCAGGACGTCGTGGTCAAGCTCAATGCAGCGATCGACGCGATCGTCAAAGACCCCGACGTGCAGCAGCGACTGGCGGTGCTCGGCTTCGATCCGATCACCGGCACGCCGGCCGACGCGGACCGTCTGTTCAAGGCCGAGGTCGCGAAATGGGGCAACATGGTCACGACGCTGGGTTTGTCGGTGGATTGATCCGCTGCGTGTCCCGGACCAGCGAGCGGCGCGAGCGCTGAGCCGGGATCCAGCAGAAAACTTCGCGCGCAGCGCGACAACAATGACGCTACGCGATTCTTGTGCTGGATCCCGGGTCTCGTTCCGCTACGCTTCACTCGCCCGGGAAACGGGCAGCATCAGCGCGCCGATCCAGCAATCCGCCGCAATGCATTGGCCGTCGCATCATCCGCGGGAAAGAAAGATTCCAGCGCCAGCTCCGACAGCGTGATGTCCACCGGCGTGCCGAAGATGGTCGTCGTGCTAACGAGATTGAGCATGCCCTCTCCGAGCGAAAGCTGCAGCGGTACCACCACGCCGTCGAATTCTTCCACCGGCCGCCGCGCGAGTTTCGGCTCACGCGGCGCCGGATAGGTTTGCAACTCGTTCAGCAATTCCACCAGCGCTGCATCGGCGGTGACATCGATCTGCCGGCGCAGACGCGCGAACAGATGCGCGCGCCATTGCAATAGATTGACGATACGCGGCGCGAGCCCATCCGGATGCAGGCTGAGCCGCAGCACATTGACCGGCGCCGCGAGCAAAGTTGCCGCGATGCCCGCGAACAGGATCGGCACGACGGCGTTGTGGGCCACCAGCGTCCAATGCCGGTCGATGGCGATTGCCGGATAAGGCTCATGGCCTTTGAGCACGAGATCGACCGCCGCGCGCGCGACGCGCAAAGCCGGATCGCCGATCGGCCGCTCCTGGAATGCAGGCGCGAAACCTGCCTCAACCAGCAGCAGGTTGCGCTCGCGCAACGGCACGTCGAGCCGCTCCGCAAGATTCAGGATCATGTCGCGCGAGGGCTGCGAGCGGCCGGTCTCAAGGAAACTGAGATGCCGGGTCGAGATGTCGGCCTCAAGCGCGAGGTCGAGCTGGCTCATGCGGCGACGCTGACGCCACTCGCGCAGATGATCGCCGATCGGACGCAGGGAGGTTGCCATGGCCGGACGATAGCAGGCCTCGAGCACCCATCTCCATTACCTGTGAGGTAATCGACTGGCCCCCCCGCCCTCGTGGACGATGCAGCATCGCAACGACCACAACGGAGATTGTCATGTCGTTCTCTCGTCCCGCCACGTTCCTGCATGGAGTGCTGATTGTCGATGCCGTCGCCAGCGGCGCCACCGGCCTGCTGATGCTCGCCGGTGCCGGCCTGCTCGGCGGATTGCTCGGCCTGCCGGAGCCGCTGCTGCGATATGCCGGCCTGGTGCTGCTGCCCTATGTCACCTTCGTCGCGTTTGTCGCGTCCCGGCCCGAATCGGCGCGCGGCGCGGTCTGGGCGATCATCGCCTGCAATGCAGCCTGGACCGCGGCGAGCATCCTCCTGCTCGCGGGCGGATGGATCGCGCCGACGCTGCTTGGATACGCCTTCGTCATCGCCCAGGCCGGGGCGGTGGGCGCGCTCGGGGAATTGCAGTATTTTGCCCTGCGCCGGTCTCGCGTGACCGGTTAAATCGGTTAAGCTCCTCCCGCGGCTTTCGTGCCTTGGCTGGCCGGGCCCGCGGGGGAGCCTCATGGTCCGATCGTTTCGCCTCGTCCTTGCACTGACCGCTGCGCTGCTGGTTTCGGCCGCGCCGGCCCGCGCCACCGAACAGGTCGACCTGTTGCTGGTGCTTGCATCCGACGTGTCGCGCAGCGTCGACTTCCCAAAATTCAAGCTGCAACGCGAAGGATACGCCAAGGCCATCACCGATCAGCGCGTGCTGAAGGCGATCACGTCCGGGGCCTATGGCAGGATCGCGATATCCTTCGTCGAGTGGGCGGGCTTCGGCCAGCAGAAAGTGGTCGTGGACTGGACGATCATCGACGGCGCCGAGGCGGCTGCTGCGGTCGCGGAGCAATTCATCAAGCTGCCGCGCTCGTTCTACGATCGCACCTCGATCAGCGGCGCGATCGAGTTCTCGATGGCGCAGTTCGCACGCGCGCCGTTTGAAACAATCCGCAAGACCATCGATGTCTCCGGCGACGGCACCAATAATTCCGGTCCGAGCGTGACCGCTGCACGCGACCGCGCACTGGCCGCGGGCGTCACGATCAACGGGCTGGTGATCCTCACCGACAATCCGCAGGCCTGGAATTCCGACCACACCAACCCTCCCGGCGGCCTGGAGAGCTATTTCCGCAACAACGTGATCGGCGGGCCGGGCGCCTTCGTCCTGGTCGCCGAGAACTTCGATTCCTTCGGCCAGGCCATCGTCAAGAAGCTGATTGCCGAGATCGCGATGCTGACGCCGCCCCGCCGATAGGCGCGTGCGGCATTTTGCCCGCGCGCCGGTCGCAAGCCGGGTCGCCCAAGCGCCTCAACGGGTCAGCCCAAAGTTTCAAATCATTCCAGATTACAATCGTTCTAACCTATTGAATTTTCACGTAAATATATATTGACGCCCGGCGGGGCTTGATCGACATCAAGGTCGAATTCCTCGGGCCGTCGAATGTCTTAGTCCGTCAAAGCCCGCATCCCTGGAGAATGCCATGATCTCCGTCACGATCCGCAGCCTCTCACGCCTCGCCGCCGGCAGCGCCGTGGCGACGGTCATCGCCGGCGCGGCCGTTGCGCAGACCCAGGAGGTCAACGTCTACACCTATCGCGAAACCAAGCTGATCCAGCCGCTCTTCGAGGCCTTCACCAAGGACACCGGCATCAAGGTCAATGTGATCTCGGCCGGCTCCGGCCTGGAGCAGCGCATCGCGTCCGAAGGCGCGCGCAGCCCGGCTGACGTGCTGCTCACCGTCGACATCGGCCGCCTGCAGGACGCCATGGATGCCGGCATCGCGCAGCCGATCAAGTCCGAGGTGCTGGCGAAGACCGTGCCGGCGCAATACCAGGAGCCGAACCACATGTGGTACGGCGTCTCGATGCGCGCGCGCGTCGTCTATGTCTCGAAGGATCGCGTCAAGCAGACCGCGGTCACCTACGAAGAACTCGCCGACCCGAAGTGGAAGGGCAAGATCTGCATCCGCTCAGGCCAGCACCTTTATAACAACGCGCTGTTTGCGGCCTACATCGCCAAGAACGGCGAAGCCGCTGCCGAGACCTGGCTGCGCGGCGTGAAGGCCAATCTCGCGGCCAAGCCGTCGGGCGGCGATCGCGAGACCGCGCGCGACATCGCATCCGGCAAGTGCGACATCGGCGTCGGCAACACCTATTACTGGGCGCTGATGAACGACGTCGAGACCGACAAGAAGGCCTGGGCCGATGCGACCAGGGTGATCCTGCCGACCTTCAAGGACGGCGGCACCCATGTGAACCTGTCCGGCGTGGTGCTGTTGAAGCATGCCCCGAACAAGGACAACGCCGTCAAGCTGATGGAATGGCTGGTCGGCGAGAAGGCGCAGCACATGTATGCCGACAGCAATTATGAATATCCGATCCGCGCCGGCATCGCGATCAACGAGACCGTCGCCGGCTATGGCCGTCTCACCCCGGACACGACGCCGGTCGCGACGATCGCGACCTTCAAGAAGGCCGCCGCCAACCTCGTGGACAAGGTCGGGTTCGACAACTGAGCAATGAAACAGTGACTGGGGACGCGTTAGGCTTGCTTGGGCGTCCCCGGCACGGCGTCCCCCCTGCCCCGCGCAAGCGCGGCGGGTTTTTCACTTCTCCGACAAATGATCGCCTGTTCGCGCACCCGGCTTTGCCGCTGGTGATCGGCGCCGGCATCGCCGCGGTCGCAGCGCTGCTCGCGCTGGCGCCGCTGGTCAGCCTGATCGCGATCGCGTTCTCCGCCGAAGCCGACATCTGGCCGCATCTCGCCGCCTATGTGCTGCCGCACGCGACGCAACAGACCCTGCTGCTGCTCGGCGGCGTCGCGATCATCACGGCGATTGTCGGCGTCGGCACCGCCTGGATCGTCACCACGTTTCAATTCCCCGGCCGCAACGCGTTGACCTGGCTGCTGCCGCTGCCGCTCGCGGTGCCGACCTACATCGTCGCCTATGTCTATGTCGATCTGCTCGATGCGCTCGGCCCGATCCAGGGAGTCCTGCGCCTGATATTCGGCTGGAGATCCGCCGCCGATCACTGGTTCCCGGATGTCCGCTCGGTGCCGGGCGCGGTGTTCCTGTTCGGCTTCGTGCTCTACCCTTATGTCTACCTCGCGACCCGCGCGGTGTTCCAAACGCAGAGCGCGGCTTTCGCCGAAGCGGCGCGCGTCGCGGGCGCGCGGCCATGGGAATTGTTTCGCCACATCACGCTGCCACTGGCGCGGCCGGCGATCGCGGTCGGGATATCGCTCGCGCTGCTCGAGACGCTGAACGATATCGGCGCCAGCGAATATCTCGGCGTGCAGACGCTGACGCTGTCGATCTTCACCACCTGGCTCAACCGCGGCAGCCTGGCCGGCGCGGCGCAGATCGCCTGCATGATGCTGATCCTGGTCGCCGGTCTGGTTTGGCTCGAGCGCCAGGGACGGCGGCATCGCTCCTACGCGACGCTGGCACAACGGCCGCAAGCCGCGGCGCGCATCCCGCTCGGCGGCGCCCGCGGCATCGTCGCAACCATCCTCTGCTTCATCCCCGTGGTGCTCGGCTTCGGGACGCCGGCCTTCGTGCTGCTGCGCGAGGTGATCCGGCGCGGCCTGCTGCTCGACTTCGACCCTGATCTCGCGACCTATGCACTGGTCACCATAGCCTATGCCGCCACCGCGACGGTGATCGTGCTGGCGCTCGGCTTCGGCGCCGTCGCGGCGTTGCGTTTCCTGAAACGGCGCTTCATCGGATTCTGCGTCCAGGCGGCGAGCATCGGCTACGCCATCCCCGGCACGGTGCTGGCGCTGGGGCTGCTCACGCCGCTGGTGATGGTGGACAACGCCATCAACTGGCTGACCGAGACCGCCGCGGGCGTCAGCGTCGGGCTGGTCGTCGCCGGCTCCGGCGCGGCGGTCGTGATCGCCTACGTGGTGCGCTTCCTCGCGATCGGCATCGGCTTCGCACAGGCCGGGCTCGGCCGGGTCTCGCGCGAATTCGACGACTCGGCGCGGATCTTCGGCGCCTCGCCGCTGACCGTCATGCGCACCATTCACCTGCCGCTGGCGCGTCCGGCGATCTGGGGTGCCGCGTTGCTGGTCTTTGTCGACTGCCTGAAGGAATTGCCGGCCACGCTGCTGCTGCGGCCGCTCAACGTGGAGACGTTATCCACTTATATTTACCAATACGCGGTGCGCGGGAATTTCGAGGCCGGCGCACTGGCCGCCCTGCTGATCGTCGCGGTCGGCATTGTCCCGGTCATCCGGATCGCCCGCCACGCCGATCTGGTGATCGAATCGACCCGGTCCAGCGACGATTAACCCTCGCCGGTAACCCTCACCTCTGGCCCAAAACACCCGGCCACGAAAGGGTCACAGAGCCCGGCCAAGTTGCAGCCTCCCGACCGGGCGGTATAGTCCTCCGGCTCCATT
>CANKHJ010000204.1 GCA_947481635.1 Bradyrhizobiaceae bacterium | reverse complement strand
GCGGTTGGCGCGGTCCTGATGAATCAATTCACGTCTGCGAAGGATACCGGCGCTCCGGTCGAGTGTGTCTTCGGCAAGGAGGGAATTCCCGTCAACCCGCTGAAGGGGCGCGGCGGCATCACCAAGACCTCCGCGGCGCCGAATGCCGCCAAGCTGTTCATGAACTGGTCGCTGTCGCTCGAGGGCCAGACCTACGTGGTCGAAAAGATGGCGCGGGTTTCGGGGCTGACCACCGCACCCCGTCTGCCTGGCGTGACGGCCGCGATGTCGCTCTGGGAACCGCAGGACGAAGAAGAAAAGCAGAAGGCCGCGTGGATCGCTGAGTGGAGCACGGTCTTCAATTATCGGCAGTGATGGAGCTGGGCGTGACGGTGGAAGGCTGGCCTCGATGACTCGTTTCCTACCTCGGATCTGGTCGGCCAGCCTCCTCGTGATCCTTGGCTTGTTGATCGTCTACCCATTATTCATGCTGCTGATTGGCGCCTTCACCAGCGTCAATCCGGTGTCCGACCCGATCCTGGCAAGCGATTTCAGCTTCAACAATTTCGCACAGGTCGCGTCCAGCCGGCAGATGCATGAGGTGGTCGCCAACACGCTGATCGCCTGCCTCGGTGGCGCCGCGCTTTCGGTCGCGATCGGCGTCACGTTTGCCTGGATTTCGGTGCGGACCAACACGCCGTTCAAAGCCTTCGTCGGCGCGGCGGGTCTGCTGCCGCTGTTCATTCCTCCGCTGATCGCGGGCACAGCCTGGTCGATCCTCGGCTCGCCGAGCGTCGGGCTGCTCAATCTGCTGATGAAATTCGCTGGTCTGGATCTGAGGCTGGATATCTATTCGCTTGGCGGTCTGGTCTTCGTGTTCGGAATCTATTACGCGCCCTATGTCTACGTGTTCACCGCGGCGGCGCTGCGTAACATGGATCCGGTGCTCGAAGAGGCGTGCGAGATCACCGGCGCCGGGTCGATGCGGATCATGTTCACGATCACGCTGCCGCTGGTGGCGCCGGCTATCCTGTCGAGCGCGCTGTTGTCGTTCGTAATCATGATCGGGCTTTATGGCATTCCGGCAACGCTCGCGGAGCCGGCCAACATCCAGGTCCTGTCGACTTATCTCTATCGGCTCGTCGCCTTCCATCCACCGCTCTACAACACCGCCGCCGCGGTCGCAGTGATCCTCGCTGTGATCACCTCCATCCTGGTCCTGATGCAGCAGCGTCTGCTGAGTGCGCGCAGTTACGTCACGATCGCGGGCAAGGGCTATCGGCCGCGGTCTCTCAATCTTGGCGTATGGCGGTGGGTGACATTTGGGCTTGCTCTGCTGTACCTGATCCTGGTGGTCGGGCTTCCCATGTTGGCGCTCGGCATCGCGGCGTTCCGCAGGTTTCTGTTCATTCCGACGATGAGCAGCCTGTTCGACGCGTCGCAATATTCGCTGGTCCATTTCAGATACATCTGGGAAGACGATCAGATCTTACGTTCGATCTGGAATACGGTGGAGATCGGCGTCCTCACTGCGGTCATCGGCGGCGCAATAGGCTTCGCGATCAGCTATACGACCACCCGCACCACGGCGCCGGCGCGTCGCGCGATCGATCTCATCTCATTCCTGCCGGCTTCCGTGCCCGGACTGATTGTCGGCGTCGCGTATCTGTGGGCCTGGATCGGACTGCCGATTTCGCTTTATGGCACGATCTGGATTCTGGCGCTGGCCTATGTCGCGCGACATATCCCCGACGCCGCCAAGGCGATGACAACGTCGCTGTTGCAGATTCACCGCGAACTTGAAGAGGCGGTGTGGATTTCGGGAGGCACTCTGCTCGGCGGCATTCGAACTGTCGTGTTGCCGTTGGCGCGGCCGGGTGTGCTGGCTGCCCTGTCGTTGCTGTTCGTTCTCGCGATCCGGGAGTTGGGCTCGTCGCTGTTTCTCTACACGACGGATACGACGGTGATGGCCATCAAGCTGCTGGAATATTTCCAGTCGGGCAGGCTCGGGCCAACCGCCGCCTTTGGGGTGATCCAGGTGCTGGTGCTGGCCGTTCTCATTTCGATGACTGAGCGGTTCGCGAGCCGGTCTGCATCGGCGGTCCAATAGGCAAGGGTCCGTGGGAGAGCGGCGGCGAGCACGATCATCAGCGCGTTTGAACAGACCCACAAAAACATAATGTCTGGTTCGGCAGGCGCGGTCACTGATAGCAATGTTGGCAGAATATCAGGAATTCAGGGGAATCGGGTCAATGAAGCAAGATAGCATTCGGCAGCACCCTGTGTTCAGTGAGAACAAACTAAAGCTTGGGGTGTTCGCGTTCAACGGCGGCAACAACGCTCGTACGTTAATTCCTGAGCGCTATAAGTTCAGTTGGGACAACTCGGTCGACGTCGCAACGCAAGCCGATTTGTCGGGATTCGAGGCCATCGTCCCTTATGCCCGCTATCGTGGGTTCGTGCGCGCATCCCATCCCAGCGCATTTGCATTCGACAATTTCACCTGGACGAGCGCGATTGCCGCGCAGACGCACCAGAGCTGCGTGATGAGCACGTGTCACGTCATGAATTTTCATCCCATCCTGGTCGCCAAAACGGCCGCGACCCTGGATCATATTTCGCGCGGTCGCTTTGCCTTGAATATCGTCTGCGGATGGTACGACAAGGAAAACGAAATGTTCGGCCATCCGGACCTGGACCATGACGAGCGGTATGCCTACGCCGACGAATGGGTCACGATCATGAAGCGCCTTTGGACCGAGGAGGAAGAGTTCGATTTCGAAGGAAAATACTTCAAGGTGACGGGGGCGATGTCGCAGCCTAAGCCGCTGCAAAAGCCGTATCCGGTCTTGATGAATGCGGGCGGATCGCCGCAGGGGCGCGCCTTTGTGGCAAAGCACTGCGATATCGCTTTCGTGCGGTCCGACAGCTTCGAGATGGTCAATGGGGAAACGACCGCATATCGCCAACTCGCGCGCGACCAGCACGGGCGGGAGATCCAGGTCTGGGCGACGTGCGCCTGTATCCTGGGGGATACCGAGGCCGATGCCGAGGCCTTTGCCGCCCGTTGCCGCGAACACGCAGACTCGGAATTCATCAACTATTATCTGTCGCAGCGACGCAACATGACGCCCGAAGCCTTGGCGGCTCTCCGTGACAAATACGCAATGGGGGGAAGCGGCTACATCCTCAAGGGGAATAAAAATCAAGTGGCGGACCAGATCCTGAAGCTGTCGCAAGCCGGCCTTGATGGGATTCTCCTGACCTGGGTCGACTTTCAGAATGGCATTCGCCGCTTCAACCGTGATGTGATTCCGCTGCTCAAGGAGGCGGGTCTGAGGCAGAATTGATCGCAGGCCGAGGAAGCACCAAGCACCACCTGGGTAGGAAAGACCAATCATGACGTTCACGGAACGCTACGGCAGCCCTCACACCCGAATGATCGATCTCGTCCAGGCGTGGGACATCCCGTTTGAACAGATCAAGGCCGGCGATAAGTTTTGCGTGCTGACCGATACCGGGATGGATCCGCTGGTCTGGGAATCCGCGATGGCGGCCCTGAAGCTGCGCGGTGCCGAGGCGCTGCTCTGTATGTGGCCGCGGCTCAAGTATCACAACGATTCCCCGCCCGAGATGGCGATCGAGGCCGCGCGCGCCTCCGACGTTGTCATCGCGCTGACGACGACGGCTTTAAACAGCGGGACGCCGGCGTTGAGATCGCTGCGGGCGCAAGGTGGCGGCACCGGCAAAAAGCCGATCTGGCTCATGGAGGAAATGACGGCCGAAATCCTGACACAGGGTGGCGGCTCGGTGTCGAAGGACGAGTTCCTGGAGATCTGCCAGCGCCAGAGCCGGATCGGGGAGATCCTGGACCGGTCAAAGCATATCCGCGTGACGTCAAGCTTCGGGAGCGATCTGACGGCACAGATCGACGGATATCCCGCCAACGCATTGCGCGATCGGTGGGGCAGAGTTCCGTTTCAACGCAACAGCAGTGGCGGTTTGGGCGGTGGAACGTGGCCGTGGGGCGAAGTTCATGTCGAGCCGGTGCCAGGAACGGCCAACGGCACGCTGGTCTGGGACACGACCGCTCATCATCCTGCCGGGTTGTGGCGCGAACCCGTTACGCTGACGATCAAGGACGGCCGCGTGATGGATATTGACGGCGGCGTCGAGGCCAATGAGGTCCGCTGGTATCTCGAGACTTACGGGGATGAGAATTCCTATCTCTGCGGCGGCGAGATTGCGCTGGGGACCAACCAGAGGTGTCCGCCCTATACCGGGCAGCTGCGCAGCGAGAAGAAGCGTTATGGCGCAATGCATTTCGGCATCGGACACGGCGCGGACCGCGGCATCGTCAAATCGAAGTTGCGCTGCGAAGGGGTCATCAGCCGTGTCACGATCGTCGTCGACGACAGCACGGTGATCTGTGACAACGGCCGCATCCTGGTGTAGCCGGATGCGAGTATCCGCGGAGGTTATCCAGACGGCGTGAACCAATCCGGGCGTTATTGACCGCATGATCGGGGTGCCACGGCAATGGTGTCACCTGGTCCATTGTTGACCTGCACTCCCCGTGTTTGCATGATGCTGCAAACATCGATGGGAGAACGCCATGCTGTGGCAAAAACTCGATTTCAAGGAGTTGATCGCCTGCCACCTCATCGCCGAGCATGGCAGCCTGCGTAAGGCGGCGATCGCTCTCGGGTTGACCGCACCGGCCATTTCCGCACGAATCAAGTCTCTGGAAGGGGAACTCGGCGTCACCCTTTTCGACCGTCTGGCCAACAAGATGGTGCTGACGGCAAGCGGTCAGCAATTCTGCAAGGAAATCGCGCCGATCTTCGCGCAAGTCGAACAGGCCATTCGGCGGACGCAGGAATCGGCCGCTCACCGCCGCTCGCTCTCGCTGTCGATCGGAAGCACGCTGGCGCCACTTTTTGTTCCGAAAATCCTGAATCTTCTCGCCGGTCATGCCGGCGTGGCACTGAGCGTGCAGCAGAACGGCTCATTGCAGACCGCCAAGCTGATCGACAGCGGAAAGGTGGATATCGGTATCGGTTATCAATCGCAGTTGGCGTCGAATCTGGTCAGCTACCGGCTCTCGGGATCGGGCATTTCGTTCTTTTGCGCGGGCAATCACCCGCTCGCGCGACGCCGCAAGATCGGGCTTAACGACGTGGCCGATTTCAATGTATTTCTCGTCCAGGAGCCAAGCGAGCTCCGCGCCCGCGTCCTGGCGGGCTTTACCGAATCCGGCGTCGCGCCTTGCTCGGTCACCTCGGTGGGAAGTTGCCAGGTTGCAATCGCATTCGCCGCCCGTAGTCAGGCCGTCGCCATCGTCCACGAGACCTGTTCGCACGGGAGCGACTTGCGCTCAGTGACGCGGCTCAAGGTATCGCACGCGTTGCCGGGATTCGACTTGAGCCTGTTCCATCGGCCCAATTGGGACGTGACGCCAGAGGACCGCGCATTGATCGCGGCGCTCGCGGCGTAAATCACGTCAGGATCTGTCGGGGCGTCGAGACCGGCCTGACTTTATTGCGGCACAATGCCGGCGCTTTCGACGATCGGTCGCCAACGCGCGACCTCGTCCTTGAGAAAGTTTGTCAGACCGTCCGGCGTCCGCTGGCCTGGAGCCGGAAAGGTGACGCCGAGCTCTTCCGCCATTCTGATGAAAGCCGGATCGTCGAGCGCCGTCTGGATGGCTTTGTTGATCCTGTCCACGATCTCGAGCGGCGTGCCCTTGGGCAGGAACACGGCGTGCCACGCGCCGCCGCGGAAATTGGGCAGTCCGAGTTCGGCCGATGTCGGCACCTGAGGGAGCAACGGCGACCGGCTTTCGGCGGCGACGACCAACCCCTTGAGCTGTTTGGCTTCGACATAGGGTTTGGCTGTTACCGCGAGATCGCAGGTGAAATCGATGCGCTCACCCAACACGTCGGTCAGCACCGGCGCGCTGCCGCGGTACGGGACATGCACTGCATTGAAGCCGGCGACCTTGGCGAGCATCGTGCAGGTGAGATGTCCCGACGATCCGAGCCCGCCACTTCCGAACGTGACAGGGTTCGGCTGTGCGCGGGCATAGGCAATGAAGGCGTTCAATCCGTCCCCTGGAATGCCGTTCCGTCCGAGAACGACCGACGCGCTCCGGGCCACAAGCGCGACCGGCTGGAAATCGGTCACGGGATCATAGGGTGGGTTCTTGAACAGACTCGCCACCAGCGCGTGGGTGCCTTGATTGCCCAGCAGGATGGTGTAGCCGTCCGGAGGGGATGATGCAGCCCTGAGCACACCAACGCTGCCGCCGCCCCCCGTGACGTTCTCGGAGACGATCGACACGCCGAGTGTGTCGCCGACGCGCTGCGCGAGTGAGCGTGCGATCAGGTCGGTCGGGCCGCCTGCGGCGAAGGGCACGATCATCCGGATCGGGCCAGTGGGAAACTTGCTGGTTTGTGCCGATGTGCCGCCGGCATTGGCCATGAGGATGAAGAGGCCGCAGACCAGCGAACCGATCGATGCGCGACAGCGTTCCTTGGATACCCCGTTCATTTTTATAATCCTCCCGAAACGTCAGCCTTATTATTTCCGCCCGACCAGACTGGCTTGGCTGGTCAACGCGTCGGCCAGGCCGGCACATTATACGCCATCGGCACTGGCGGACGCTCCCAATAAGGCGGCGTCTCCGACAACTGCACCACCGGATTGAGATGGCGGATTCGACCGTCCGGCGCGATGGTGTTCATCGTCAACGTTTCCAGATCGGCTTCGCTGATCGTATTCGTTGCGCTCTCGTATTGGGAGCGCTCCATCGTTCCGAGGTCGCTGACCCATTGGCCAACCCCGGCGAGCGACAATTCAACCAGCCAGCTTCCGCCCTCGCGCGCGCGCCGTGCCAGAGCGGTCATTGCGCCTGCTGCCATGAGGTAGCCCGACAGATAGTCGATGGCTGACACCGGCAGCAACGCCGGTCGGTTCGCGTCGCCGAAAAGCGCGGCCATCCCGTTTGCGGATTGGACCGCGCTATCGTATCCGCGCCGGCTCTGCCACGGGCCGCTTCGGCCCCAGGCGTTCAAACTGACATAGATCAGGCCCGGCCTCAGCTTGATCGCGTCATCGGGAGAGAAGCCCATCCCCACCAGCGCCTGTGGCCGATAACCCTGAACAAATATATCGGCCTGACGGATCAAGGATTGCAGCGCCTTGTGATCGTCGGGATGGCGCAGATCGAGTCGTGTCGCAAGCTTTCCCAGTCCGGTCTCAAGCTCGCTTGTGAAACCGATGCTTTCAATGTGTGCCGCAGTGACGCGCAGGACATCCGCCCCGTGTGCCGCCATCGAACGAGTCGAGATCGGGCCGGCCAACACGCGCGTCAGGTCGAGCACGCGAACGCCTGACATTGGTCGAGGCAGCGGCGCGAGGGGTTCGGCGGGAGCATCGCCAATCCGCGTGATGCGGATCAGAGGTTCCTGGGCGACTGCCTGTCCTTGCGGGTGCTCACGCCATTCTTGTGCGGACCGGACCATCGCGGCGACGCCCCCGGCCGCGTGAACGGCGTCTTCCAGCTCGGTACCCGTCCATTGTGCCGTGCGCTCGGCAATTTGCGTTTTGTCCGCTGCGGATTTCAGCAGCTTAAGCGTGGCCTCACGATGGACCCGATCGTTGTTCTGCAGGTAGATCCAGCGGCCATCACGCACCGGATAGAAATCCGTGAACATCCCATACGGCTCGGACCGCGAAATACCATTAAGCCAGAAATATCGGCCATTCCTGAACGAACGTCCCGCGACAGTAGCGTCGACGGAAATACGTTGTGTGCGGTCATGCCTCAGCTTCCAAAGCTCGGAGGCCGCACGTCCTGTCGCTGCAATCGCCGCCGCGCCCGCGGTGCCGATATAGTACGGACATGACAAGACGGGTTCTGCGCCTGTGAAGACGACCTCGCCGTCTGTGACAGGGAGGTCCAGGATCTTGCACAGCTGATGATATGACTGAAGCGGCATATCCCTGGTTTCGAAAGACGGATGACGACGGCTGACGGCCGACGATGATATTGATATTGATATTGAACGTAGTTTGCTGTCCTTCAGTTTCCAAGGCAAAGCAACATTGACGGTAGGCTCAGGGTTGCTTT
>CANKHJ010000203.1 GCA_947481635.1 Bradyrhizobiaceae bacterium | reverse complement strand
GGGCGTCAGGCCGGAGGTCTTGTCCTCCTGTTCGAGATCCCAATTGATCAGCGCGTCGTAGATCGGATAGCCACCAGCGCGGAATCCCTGAAAGCCACCCTCGGGGCCGCCCCACAGCCGCGGAATGTCGGGGAACGCGATCCCGAACCGTAGCGATTGCGGAGCTTGCGCGAAGGCATCGCCGCCGAGCGCCACAACGGAAAGCCCGGCGGATAGGCCGAGCAGGACGTCGCGGCGATTGGGAGCCAGCGCGGGACCGTATTTGTCGTCGGATCGCATAGTCAGCTCCATTGGTGCCGTGGTGTGAGCGCGTGACGTAAAGGCGCAATCTGGCAAGCAACTCCGATGCCGAGGTCGCTTCTCTGTGTGATGCAATCTTCGGCGTGATTTCGCCGCAGCATGTCCAGCATAGGTCACCGGCGCGGCGCGATCCGCGCGTGTTCGCGGCGCCGTCAACGGGCGCAGCCGCTGACGGACCCCTGATGACGAAACGCTAGCGCGGCCATGCGTCCCCGGTCTTGATCGCCGGAGAACAATAATTGGCAGAAAAACCGCGCTCGCAGATCGGTTGCAGCGACCGCTGATAACGCGCGTCACTGCGTACCTTTTGAGGACTCGCACTGGATCGCGTCCGCTTCTCGTCTATACTTGCCAAACGCTATTGGGCGTCCGGCCAATGGATGGACTTCGATGCTGAAGCCGCAAGAGAACGAGCTTTTGACTCGCACCGGACCAGGGACGCCGATGGGCGCTCTATTTCGGCGCTATTGGATTCCCGCGCTGTTTTCGACGAGCCTGCCCGCGCCCGATTGCCCGCCGGTGCGTGTGAAATTGCTCGGCGAACCGTTGGTGGCATTTCGCGACACCCAGGGGCGTATCGGTCTGCTCGATGAACGCTGTCCGCACCGCACGGCGTCGCTGTTCTTCGGGCGCAACGAAGACAACGGACTGCGCTGCGCCTATCACGGCTGGAAATTCGATTTTGCCGGCAACTGCCTCGATACGCCGAGCGAGCCGCGCGAGCATAATCTGAAGGCGCGGATCAAGCAGAAGTCCTATCCCTGCCAGGAGCATGGCGGCGTCGTATGGACCTATATGGGCCCGCCGGATCAGCAGCCGGAATTTCCGCACCTGGAATGGACCAAGGTGCCGCCGTCGCATCGGTTCATGACGCGGCATGTTCAGGAATGCAATTGGCTGCAAGGGTTGGAAGGCGGCTTCGACACCAGCCATCTCTCGTTCCTGCACAAGGGCGATACCACGCTGAGCGTGCCGACCCGCTACGAAGTCATCCCCACCGATTATGGCTTTGTCGCCGGCACCGGCCGCGAGGCGGAGAATGGCGCCATCACCTGGTCCGCCAACGTGATGCTGATGCCGTTCCACAAGCTGATCGCGACCACCCCGCTTGGCGGCCATATGTGGGTTCCGATCGATGACCAGAACACCATGATCTACTGCTTCGAATATTCGCCGGATCGTCCGCTGGAAGATGACGAGATGGAGCGATCACGCACCTGGAACGGCATCCACGCGGAAAACCTGCCCGGTACCGACTTCGCGATCATGAACCGGGCGAACGACTATCTGATCGATCGCGAATTGCAGAGCAGCGGCCATTCGTTTACCGGCATCAAGGGCCTGGCAATGCAGGATTGCGGAATCCAGGAGAGCATGGGGCCGATCGCGGATCGCAGCATCGAGCATCTCGGCCTCAGCGATGCGGTGATCGTCAAGCTGCGCCGCTTCCTGCTGGCGACGCTGAAAGAGTTCAGCGCCGGCGGAACATTGCCCGGCCTCGACCCGGCCAGCTACCGCGTGCGTTCCGCGCGCTTCACCGCGCCCGGCAGCAAGGCGTTTCAAGACGTGGTCGACGAACACGTCAGAATCGACGGTCCGGTCTTTGCAGATTGAAGCCGATTGAATCGGCTTGAGCCAACCCCAGCTTGTCACCCTCGCTTTCGCGGTAACGCCTGCGATGGAAGCACTCCGTGGGCTACGCCTCAGCAACCAAACGGCTGCGTTGCGCGCCTAACCCTTCAACCTCGCACTCCACGACATCGCCGACCTTGAGCCAGCGGCCGACATGCATGGCGATGCCGCTGGGCGTGCCGGTCGAAATCACGTCACCAGGCTCAAGCCGTCCGTGGCTCGCGCAATGCGCGATCTGTTCCTCCGGAGAGAAGATCATGTCGCGTGTGTTGCCGTCCTGCAGGGTTTCACCGTTGATCTTGCAGGTGAGCCGGAGATTGCGGCAGTCGGGCACGAAGGCGCGCGGCACCAGGAACGGACCGAGCGGCGCAAACGTGTCGTGGCATTTGGCGCCGTACCAGTCCGGACCAGGGATCGGCAATTCGCCGGGCTGGCGGAAATTGAGCACCGTCACGTCGTTGGCGGTGACGTAGCCGGCGACATAGTCGAGCGCGCGTTCGACTGGGACATGCCGGGCCTCGCGACCGATGACCAGGGCGAATTCGACCTCCCAGCTCAGGTCGTCAAAGCCGCGAGGCTTCACGATGTCGTCGTAGGGGCCGACGACGCAGCTCGACGTCTTCTGGAACATCGATGGACGGCGAACGATGCCGTCGGACTTAGGGGGCTGGCCGGCCCGCGGATAATTGACCGAAGCGAACAGCATCTTGGGCGGCCGTGGGATCGGGGCATGCAGGCGCAGCTTCGACCACGGGCCGGTTGCATCGGTCCAGCGCGAATCCTTGAGGCCCGCGGCGGTCACGAAGGCGACGATCTCCTGCAACTGATCGAAGCTTGCGTCCCAGGTGTCGAGCAGGCCCTGCATGCTGCCGGATGCCAGCGGCAAGGGTGCTTTGCCGCGCGAAGCGCGGAAATGCGGCAACACCGCTTCGAGCGCGATCGCATCGTCATCGAGCACGATGGCGACGAAAGGTGGACTGCCGGCGCTCGACGCGGTCGCCAGCTTGAACACTTTATCGCTCACAGTGATGCCCCTCGTCGGTTATCGCGATCCGCCGATCGATCAGTTCTCGGTCCGGATCGCGCTTTCATGCCAGGTCCGCAACAGCAGATGCGAGATCAGGCTCATGATCAAGAAGATCACCACACCGGTCAGAGAGATCAACAGCAGCGCGGCGAACAGCCGGGGGATCTTGAGCTGGAATCCGGCTTCGAGGATGCGATAGGCGAGGCCGGAGCCGCGCCCGCCGGTGCCCGCCACGAACTCCGCGACCACGGCCCCGATCAGCGACAGGCCGCCGGAGATTTTCAATCCCGCAAGGAAATACGGCATCGCGGCCGGCAGCTTGAGGAAGCGCAGCGTCTGCCAGCGCGTCGCGCGATAGAGCTGAAACAGGTTCTTAAGGTTGTGATCGGCGCTGTGCAGTCCCAGCGTGGTGTTGGACAGGATTGGGAAGAACGCAACGATCCAGGCGCAGATGAGCAGCGCGATCCTGACGTCGTCGGCCCAGATGATGATCAGCGGCGCGATCGCGACAATCGGCGTCACCTGCAGGATCACGGCATAAGGGAAGAACGACATCTCGATCAGCTTCGACTGGCTGAACAGGATCGCCAGCGACGCCCCGAAAAACGCCGCCAGGAACAACGCCTGGAACGTGACGGTCAGCGTCACCAGCAACGAAGCCCACAGCACGCCCCAGTCGGAGATCAGGGTCTCCACGATCGTGAACGGCCCCGGCAGCACGTAGTAGGGGATCTTGTAGGCGCGCACAGCCGCTTCCCAGCCGCCGACAAACAGGATGCCGACGATGAGCGGCGCGAGGATTTTCGGCAGCGCCCGGCTCGCGAAGCTGCTTTCCCGCTCCACCGGCGCCTCGGCGTCCTGCGCGAGCTTGTCTTCAGGGAGGTCGAATTCGGGAAGTTGGATCGGTACGTGGATATCAGTCATGTCCGGACGCCTGACCGAGTAGTTCGAGGACCATGCGGCATCGCTCGTTATAGACCGCCGATGTGCGGAACAATTCGTCGCGCGGGTAGGGGGCGTCCACCGGCACGCGTGCCATGACGCGGCCCGGCCGAGCGGCCATCAGCAGGACGTGCTGGGACAGGAACACCGACTCGAACACCGAGTGGGTGACGAACACGACGGTGAAGTTGCTTTCCTGCCAGAGCCGCAGCAGGTCCTTGTTCAGCTTGAAGCGGGTGATTTCATCCAGCGCGGCGAAAGGCTCGTCCATCAGCAGCACACGGGGCCGCTCGACGATCGCACGTGCGATCGAGACCCGCATTTTCATGCCGCCGGAGAGTTCACGCGGATAGGCGTTCGCAAAGTCGTCGATTCCGACCTGCGCCAGCGCCACCTGCGAGCGTTCGCGTGCCTCGTCCTTGGAGACGCCTGCAAGCCTCAGCGGCAGCATGACGTTTGCGATCGCCGTGGCCCATGGCATCAGCGTCGCTTCCTGGAATACGAAAGCGAGGTTCCGCTCGGGTTGCCCGGCGGCGTCATGAACCGCATTCGGCCAGTCGATCCGGCCGGACGAGGGCCGGTTCAGACCGGCGATCATGCGCAGGATGGTGCTCTTGCCGCAGCCGGACGGCCCCAGCAGGCTGATGAAGCCATGTTGCGGGAAAGCAAAGCTGAAGTCCTCGACCGCAAGCGTGCCGTTCGAGAACCGCTTGCTGACCTTGGTCAGCCGCACCGCCGGCTTGAGACGCAGTGGTTCCTGGGCTGTCTCTGCGGCGGGCACGCGAAGCGGGACGACACTCATTGCGTTCACCCGCAAAAACGGGTGAACGGCAGGCCGGCGTCGACCACGGCCTGTTCCAGGTCGCGGAAGATCGGATACATCTCCGCGAATTGACGCTCGCGCTCCGGCATGCCGCGATAGACGCGGGTCAGGATCTCCTGGGCCTCGGCATGGATCGCGGCCTCGTCGATCCGCGTGAAGCGGCTCTCCGTGAACACGATCTCGCCGCCGATGATCATCGTGTCGACCGATGAACCGAGCTCGGCATGGACGATCTGGCCGGCGAGCTGTTCTTTCGGCGTGATGAAGAGGTGGCGCGTGTGCAGCAGCATGAGATCCGCGGCGTAGCCCGGCTCGAGCTTGCCGAGGCGCTGTCCCATCGCGGCCGCCCCGCCGTTCCAGCACATGTCGAGCGCGTCCTCGGCGAGGATCCAGTCCTCGTAGCGATGGCTGACACGGTGCACATTGGCCGCGGACTTGATCGTCTCGAACATGTTCTGGCCATCGGCGCTGCTCGATCCGTCGGAACCGATCGCGATCCTGGCGCCGGCCTTGCGCAATTCGACGATCGGAGCGGTGCCGACCCCGAGCTTGCTGTTGCTGATCGGATTATGGACCGCGCAGGCGCAGGATTTGGCGAAGATGTTCACTTCGTCCGGGGAGAGCCAGATCGAGTGCGCGAAGGATGCCCAGTCTTCGAGGCATCCGATGCGGTCGAGGAATTCGACGGTGGAGCCGCCATAGCGCTTCTCCCCGACATAGACCTGCGACTTGGCGGACAGGAGATGCGTCTGCATCCGCAACCCGCGCTCCTTGGCGAAGTCGACCGAGGCTTCGAACAGTTCGGTGGAGCAGCGCGGCAGCGACGACGGTCCGATGGCGGGAAGGAGCAGCGGGTTCTTGCCGCGCCATTTGTCGATGAAGGCGCCGGCCAGCGGAAAGATGTCGGCCAGCTCGGCGGTCTTCTTCGGCTTCAGCGCTTCGAACGCGCCGGGCACCAGTTCGAGCGGCAGCGAACCGGGGAAATTGAGGTCGGTATAGGTCACGGCGACCATGGCCCGCATGCCGATATCGGCATAGGCCTGCATGATCGCGTCGGTGCCTTCCCGGAACCAGCGCATGTCGACGCGCGGCATATCGAGCGCCGAGGTCGAGCCGCCACGGATCATGTCGATCGCGCCGACCATCGCCGACACGTAGAGATCGCGCGGCCGGAATTCGGCATTGGCCCCGCCATAGGAGCCGAGCAGCATATAGGTGTCGAGCGGATAGCGATCGTTCAGGCCCTTTTCGAGCGCCTGGTTCGAATGCATATGCGCATTGATGAATCCCGGCATGACGATCTTGTCGCTGGCGTCGATGACGGTCGCCTGAGGCGCGGTGATCTTGGTGCCGATTTCCGCAATGATGCCGTCGCGGATCAGGATATCCCCGGTCGCGAGCGGCCGGCCGACGTCGAAGAGATACGCGCCTCGGATCAGCGTTTCAGTCATGCCGCAACCTCCCGTAAAATCTCTTTGGCCAGCTAGCATCGCCGATCACGGCCGGCGATCTCTTTGCAGGTCTGTCATTGCGCTAATGGGCGACATGAACGGGTCGCAGCGCATGAAAAGCTTGATCGCTCGGCCACTGTCACGCGTTCCATCATCGCCGTGGCGGCTATTCTGAAGCCGACGGGGCCGGCGTCTTGTGCGCGATGACCCAAATGCTTGATAGCGCAGCCGTCTTGTAGCGGGGCCCTGCAACGATGGCGGCCACTCCACGCCTGTGGAGCGGCCGCCCATCGCGGCTACTTCATTCCGACCTTCTGGTTGACGAACTTCGTCGTATAGGCCGCCTTCCAGTTGCCGTCGGCCGGATAGTTTCCGGTGTCGATATTGGATTTCACGAAGCGGGCCCAGCGCTCGTCGGTCATCGCGCCGATGCCGAGCGTCTTGGCGTCGCCGGAATCCGCCAGGCCGCGCTCTTTGATCGTGGAGTAGTTGTAGTTGATCTCCTCGTCGGTCATGTCCGGATTGGCGGCCTTGATCATGGCGAAGGCCGGCTTCGGATCGCCGTTGAGGTAGCTGTACCAGCCTTCGATCGAGGCGCTGACGAAACGCTGAACCAGATCCGGGTTGGTGTCGACCAGCTTCTGCGAGGTGTTGAGCGTATTGGTGTAGTTCTCGAAGCCGACATCGGCGAGCAGGAAGGCCTTCGGATCAAGACCGGACTTTTTGATCGAAAGCAGGTCGGCGTTGATATAGCCCTGTTGCGCCGCGCGCTTGTCGGCAATGAACGGCGCATAGTTGAACGTGAACGGACGGATCTGTTCGTCGGCATACCCGAATTTGGCGCGCAGGAATGGCCAGAAGCTGGTGCGGCTCGATGCACCGATGATGATCGGCTTGCCCTTCAGATCTTCCAGGCCGTTATAGCCCGAATCCGGATGCACCATCAGGATCTGCGGATCCTTTTGAAAGATCGCGGCGACGACCAGGAACGGCAGCTTCTCCTTGCTGTAATGCAGGCCGGCAAACGAACTCGCATTCAGGAAATCGATTCGGCCCGCCAACAGCAACTGCGCGCCGTCGATCTGCGGACCACCGGAGCGAATATCAACGTCGAGATTGTATTTCTTGTAGATGCCGGTTGCTGCCGCCTGGTAATAGCCGCCGTAATCCGCCTGAGGACGCCAGCTGATCATCATATTGACCTTATCCGGCGTCTGAGCGGATGCGGCGGTGAAAATGCCCGCCGTCAATGCAACGGCCGCCCCGATGATGGAGCCGAAGGAGCGCAAGGACATGATAACAACCCCTGTTGGTTGGTGATGCGTTGTTGATGGAGACGTGTCGAAGTGCGGCTCACTAAGCCGCGTTAATTTTGTTTGCCGGTCACACGCTGGCCGCCTTCCAGCATTTCGTGACGTCAGCCGTCGTCGTCACCGTTGCGAAGAACTGGCCCATGATGTCGACCGAAACGTCATGCATGTCGGTGCGATAGGACGCCGAGGCGTCGCGCGGCAAAAACACGTGATAGTCCCGCACGTAGGCATCGCGGACCGCGGTCTCGACGCAGCACTCCGTGGTCAGTCCGCACACCACCAGCGTGTCGATTCCGGGCCGCGCCTTCAGCACGAATTCCATGTTGGTGTTGACGAAGGTGGAATAGCGGCATTTCACCACCTCGACGTCGCCGGATTGCGGGGCGACGCGGTAATAGTCGGCGCCTGGCGTATCGTCGACACAGGGACGTGCCCCGCTATTGGTGCCACTGCGTCGTCGTCGTTCTTCTGCCGCGGGTGAATCGGTGCTTGGCCCGGTCACCAGCCGGACAAACACCGTGAACACGCCGGCCTGGCGCGCCGCTTCCTGCAGTTCGATCATGCGATCGATCGCGGGCTCGACGCGGCTCAGGTCACATCCGATTTTCCCGTAAAGGCCATCCCGGGCGCCGAAGTCGACCTGAACATCGATGATGACCAAGGCAGTGCGCGCCGGCGCGATGATGTCGCAGAGCTTC
>CANKHJ010000202.1 GCA_947481635.1 Bradyrhizobiaceae bacterium | reverse complement strand
TACGCGCAGAGGCATGTTCGCGTTCCTGATTCGGCTGGTGGTTCTCGCAAAAGCACCATGCCTGGCTCGGACGCGAACGCCTCGATTTCCCTTCATCCCGGCGAAAAATTCAGCGCGCCGCTGCTATTTTGCAAGTGGCTCGTCGGCCTTCAATTCCTGCAGACACACCACGTCGGGCGAAGCGGCGCGCAGCCAGTCGAGCAGATTCGGGAGCCGCTTGTTGACGTTATTGATGTTGAGGGTCGCGAGCTTCATGCCGCGGCACGGAACGCCGGGTCAAAGCCGAGCGCGGTGCGCGCCTTGACGATCGACACCGCGCCGTCGTCCTCCGCGATGTTGTAGACGCCCGGCGCGCCGTGCGTCACCGCGAGCAACGCGGCTCGCGCTGCGGCATCGACATGGATGAAGCCTTTGCCATCCGGCCGCGCGGCCCAGGTGCCCGGCCCGTAAAGCCGCCCATAGCGCAGCACCAGACCGGCGAGACCCGGTGTCGCGGTGGCCATGCGCTCCATGGTCACGACCGCATCGGCGCTGACGCCGCCAGCATTGAGCGGATCATCCTCGCCATGCGGCTCCGGCCCCGGCGCATAGGCAAAGGCGATGCTCTGCACGATCAGGCGCGAGGCTTTGGCGGCCAGCATTGCCGTGATCAGGTTCGCGGTGCCCTCGACGCGCAGCCGGGCATTGCGCGCCAGCGCTTGCGCCATCGCGGCGGGATCGAGCACCTGCGGCAGATCGGTGAGCTGATGGATCACGACATCGGGCCGCGCCAGCACGACGGCCTGGGTGAGCGCAGCGGCGTCATAGACGTCGACCACGCAAGGTTGCGCGCCGGCGGCGGTCAGCGCGGCCGCCTTCTCGGCCGAACGGGTCGTGCCGGTAACGTGATGGCCGGCGGCGACCAGCAGTGGCACCAGGCGGCGGCCAATGACGCCGGTCGCACCGGCGAGGAAAATGCGCATGTCTCTCTCTCGTCATTCCGGGGCGCGGACAGGTCCGCGAACCCGGAATCCATCATGCACAGATGAGAACGACGGGCTATGGATTCCGGGTTCGCGCTACGCGCGCCCCGGAATGACAACGAATGCCCCGCCCTGCCCTGCTGCGTAAATCCTTCTTCGCCCGTTCAGTTCACGATGTCGCCCCCGACCTGATTGGCGCGACGCTGCATCTCGACGGCGTCGGGGGCATCATCGTCGAAGTCGAGGCCTATCACCACACCGATCCGGCGGCGCATAGTTATGGCGGGCAGACCGCGCGCAATGCCGTGATGTTCGGACCGCCGGGCTTTGTCTATGTCTACCGCTCCTACGGCATCCACTGGTGCGTCAACGTGGTGTGCGAGGAAACCGGCAGCGCCAGCGCGGTGCTGATCCGCGCACTCGAGCCGACCGACGGGGTCGACAAGATGCGCCGGCGGCGCGGGCTCGACGTTGCGCGGATGCTGTGTTCAGGACCGGGCAAGCTGACGCAGGCGCTCGGCATCACGCATGCGCATAACGGATTGGCGCTCGACAAGGCGCCGTTCGAATTGCGTGCGCGGAGGTTCGAACCGGAGATCGCGATCGGCGTACGAATCGGCATCACCAAGGCGGCCGAGATGCCGTGGCGCTATGGCTTGAAAGGATCGAAATTCCTGAGCAAGCCATTTCGCGGCTGACTGGCGCTCAACGCGCGAAACGGATCGAACGACCAAGGATAATCGTCGGAATCACCGAGATCGCGATCGGCAGCCAGGACCACACGGCCGCTCCGCCGATGTCCCAGGCCGCGCCGGAGAGCACCGAGACGATCACCGCGATGGTGTAGCTGACCGTAAACATCGCCGCCGCCATGCGCGCCACGTCGCCCGGCGCGCTGAGCAGCGGCGGCAGCGTCAGACCAAGCGCAAATGCGCCGCCGGCCGAGAAGCCGAGGACGAACGCGGCGATCACGGTGCCGTAATTCGCGCTGAGCACAATCCAGCCGATGCAGGCGAGTGTGAGGAAGCCCGACGCGACAAACGGCCAGCGCCGGCGCTCAAGCTGTTGCGCGAAGCCGATCAGCAGGAATGAGGCCGGAAGCTGACCGAGATTGACCGCGATGAGTGCGGGGCTGATCAGGTCCGGCCGGCCAGCCTCGCTGAGATGGCCGGGCAGAAACGCATTGGCTGCGAAATAGGACGCGTTGGCGCTGGCGAAGATGAAGCCGAGTCGCCAGATCTCAGGATCGTGCCAATCCGGCCACCAGCGCGGCAGCGTCGCGGGCTTCGGCGCGGTGTCGCGCGGCACGACCAGGATCGCGATCAGCGCAATTGCCGCGATCGGCACCGCCCAGAGCACGAAGCTCGCGCGCCAGCTTTCATTCAGCAGCGGGAAGATCAGCGGAAACAGCATCACCGGCAGGATTTCACCGACCAGCAGCCCGTTGGTATAGACCGCCGTGCTCAGTCCGATCCGCGTCGGCGTCCAACGCCGCACCAGAGCCGGCATCGCCGGCTGCGTCACCGCGACGCCGAGCCCCATCAGGATCGACATCGCAAAGAGAAGCGTGGTGCCCGACGCGAGGCCGCGCAGTCCGGACGCCACCGCAGTGATGATCAGGCCCGCGACCATGGTCGGCACAGCACCGAAGCGCGCGATCAGCAGCGAACCGGGCAACGCCGCGACGGCGAACAGCACGATCGGCAGTCCGGTGAGGATGCCGATCTCGGTGCCGGAGAGACCGAGTTCGTCGCGCAGATTTGGGATGACCGGCGGCACGGCAAGGATCGGCAGCCGCAGCGCGTTGCCGATCAGCCATAGAAGACCAAGCGCGAGAAGGACGCTCTTCGTCATGGCCGGGCTTGTCCCGGCCATCCACGTCTTTGTGACACATGAGCAAGGAAGACGTGGATGCCCGGGACAAGCCCGGGCATGACGGCATCCTTGGTGACGACCCGGCTCACACCGCGCCCTTCAGACGCTCCAGTGCTTCGAGGATCTTCTCGCGGCGTGCTTGCGCTTCCTCGCGCTTGGCTTTTTCCTCTTCCACGATTTCCTCCGGCGCGTTGGCGACGAATTTCTCATTGGAGAGCTTGGCGTCGACGCGCTTGATGTCGGCGTCGGCTTTTCCGAGTTCCTTGTTCAGGCGCGCGGCCTCGGCGACGAGGTCGATCACGCCCTTGAGTGGCAATGCGACGACTTCGCCGCGGATCAGCAACTGAACCGAGCCGCCCGGCGCTGTGCTGTCGAAGGTGATGCCGGCGACGCGCGCGAGCCGATTGATCACGTCGGACCAGCGCTCGGCGCGCCCGCGGGCATCCGGCGATGACCCGACCAGCACCAGCGGCGTCAGCGTCGCGGGCACGATGTTCATCTCGGCACGGATCGAGCGTACCGCGCTGACCAGATCGATCACCCAGCCGATCTCGGCTTCGGCGGCGTCATTCTCCAACCCATCGAGTTGTGGCCAGGGTGACAAAGTCAGCAATCCATCGCGCGGTGTGGTTGCGGTGACGCTCCACAATTCCTCGGTGATGAACGGCATGAACGGATGCAGCAGCTTGACGATCTCATCGCGCGCCCAGGCGACCATCGCCTGGGTTTCGGTCTTGGCGGGACCATCCGGACCGGCAAACAGCGGCTTGGCAAGTTCGAGATACCAGTCGCAATAGATGTTCCAGACGAAACGATAGGCGGCGTTTGCCGCATCGTTGAAGCGATAGGCCTCGAGCGCCACGGTGACGTCACGCACGGTCTTGGCGGCCTCATGCGCGATCCACTGGTTCAGCGTTTCCTTGGCCGAATGCGGATCGAAGCCCGGCGGCATCACGCAGCCATTGACCTCGGCAAAGCGCGCCGCGTTCCACAGCTTGGTCGCGAAGTTGCGGTAACCCTCCACGCGCTGGGTCGAAAGCTTGATGTCGCGGCCCATCGCCGCCATCGCGGTCAGCGTGAAGCGCAGCGCGTCGGCGCCGTATTCGTCGATCAGCGCGAGCGGATCGATGACGTTGCCTTTCGACTTCGACATCTTGGCGCCCTTCTCGTCGCGGACGAGCGCGTGGATGTAGACGTCGTGGAACGGAATCTCCTGTTTGAAATGCAGGCCCATCATCATCATCCGGGCGACCCAGAAGAAGATGATGTCGAAGCCGGTGACCAGCACCGAGGTCGGATAGAACTTCGCGAGCTCCGGCGTCTCTTCAGGCCAGCCGAGCGTCGAGAACGGCCAAAGCGCGGAGGAGAACCAGGTGTCGAGCACATCCTCGTCGCGCTTGAGGAACGACGCGCGCCGCTCCGGATCGCCGGCGATGGTTTCGGCTTCCTCGGAGGTGATGGTCTCGGCGGTGACGTAGTAAGCGAGCGCCGAGGCCAGCGCCTCATCCTCGCTCTCGGCGACGAACACCTTGCCGTCCTGGCCGTACCACGCCGGAATCTGATGGCCCCACCAGAGCTGGCGTGAGATGCACCAGGGCTGGATGTTCTCCATCCACTCGAAATAGGTCTTTTCCCAATTCTTCGGGACGAACACGGTGCGGCCGTCGCGCACCGCGGCGAGCGCGGGCTGCGCCATGGTCTTGGCGTCGACATACCATTGGTCGGTGAGGAACGGCTCGATCACCACGCCAGAGCGGTCGCCGTGCGGCACCTGGTGCGTGTTGGGCTCGATCTTGTCGAGCAGGCCTTTCGCCTCCATGCGCTCGACGATGGTGCGGCGCGCCTTGAAACGGTAGATCCCGTGCAGCGCGACGGTCTCGTAGAGATCGTCGGTCGTGTGCAGGCCGTCGGAGAAGGCCTCGTTCTGCGCGAGGTCCATCCTGCCTTCGGTATCGAGCACGCTGATCTGCGGCAGGTTGTGGCGTTTGCCGACGTCGAAGTCGTTGAAGTCATGCGCCGGCGTGATCTTCACCGCGCCGGTGCCTTTTTCCGGATCGGCATAATCGTCGCCGATGATCGGGATGCGCCGGCCGACCAGCGGCAGGATCACGAATTTACCGATCAGGTGTTTGAGCTTCTCGTTCTCCGGATGCACCGCGACCGCGGTATCACCGAGCATGGTCTCGGGCCGCGTCGTGGCAACCGTGATGAACTCGTCCGAGCCCGCGATCGGATATTTGAAATAATACAGGTGCCCGTTCGGATTGCGGTTCAGCACCTTGCCGAGCGCCTCGGCATTGAACGGCTCTTCGCCGCCGCGCGACCATTTGAAGCTTCCGGTGCTTTCGATCTGCTGCACTTCGAGATCGGAGATCGCGGTCAGCAGCTTCGGGTCCCAATTGACCAGCCGCTTGTCCTTGTAGATCAGCCCGTCGCGATGCAGCGCGACGAACACCTTGAGCACCGCCTTGGACAATCCCTCGTCCATCGTGAAGCGCTCGCGCGACCAGTCGCACGAGGCGCCGAGCCGTTGCAGCTGGTGCTTGATCGCGCCGCCGGATTCGGCCTTCCAGGCCCAGACCTTTTCGAGGAATTTCTCGCGCCCGATCTCGCGCCGGCCAGGCTCCTGGCGCTCCATCATCTGGCGTTCGACCACCATCTGGGTCGCGATGCCGGCATGGTCGGTACCGGGCTGCCACAACACGTCCATGCCGCGCATCCGCTCGAAGCGGCACAGGATGTCCTGCAGCGTGTTGTTGAGCGCGTGGCCCATATGCAGCGAGCCGGTGACGTTCGGCGGCGGAATGACGATCGAATAAGGCGCGGCCGTCGCCCGTTCCGGGCGCATGGCGCGGAACGCGCCGGCCTGGTCCCAGGCGGCGATGATGCGGTCTTCGACTTCGGATGGCTGGTATGTCTTGTCGATCATCTGTTTCGGTTTCGGGTGGCCACGGGCTAAGAAGCCCGCATGTTGCCGTAACGGCGGGCTAAGAAGCCCGCCAGTTGGGCTCAAGTCAAATCCCTCGCCATCCCTTCCGGCAATATCCGGCCGAGGGAGCCACCTGCGTCACCGGAGAGCGCCGATTTCCCCCACGACGACGGTTTCCGAGCCGATCCCCGTCCGCTCGATCGTGTTCCTGGCGATTGCCGGCTTTGCCAGCCAGGCGATGGTGCGCGTGACGGATTCGCTGCTGCCGCAGATCGCCGCGAGTTTCGACACCAGCGTCGGCACCGCCGCCATCGTGGTCACCGGCTACGGCATCGGCCATGGCGCGAGCCAGATTTTCCTCGGCGCCGGCGGCGACTGGCTCGGCAAATACCGCGCGGCGGCGATCTCCTGCGGGATCGCGGCCGTGCTGGTCTTCGCCTGCGCGTTGATGCCGACGCTGACCTCACTCGCAGCGTTGCGCTTCCTGTCCGGCTGCGCCGCCGGTTGGATCATCCCTCTCGGCATGGCCTATGTCGGCGACGTCACGCCCTATGAGCAGCGCCAGCCGGTGCTGGGGCGCTACCTCACCGGCAATATCGGCGGCTTGCTGTTCGGGCAGATCGCCGGCGGCGTGCTCGGCGATTTCGTCGGCTGGCGCATGATGTTCGTAGTGCTGGCGGCGCTGCTGGCGCTCGCGACCATCGGCCTGGTCTACGAGTTGATGACCAACCCGCGCACCCACACCGCGACGCATCCGGATGAGACCTCGCGCGGGCTGGTGGCGGATTACATCACGGTATTCTCGTCATCATGGGCGCGGATCGTGATCTTCGCGGTCGCGGTCGAAGGCGCGGCGTTCTGGGGCACCTTCACCTATATCGGCGCCGACCTGCATCTGCGCTTCAACCTCAGCTACACGCTGATCGGCCTGATCGTCGCGACCTTCGCCTGCGGCGGCCTGGTTTACATCGCCTCGATCAAGTTGCTGATCTTCCGCTTCGGCCAGCGCGGGCTCACGGTGATCGGCGCCTGCCTCGTCGGCGTCGCGTTCTTCGTGCTCGCGGCGGGGCTCGCATGGTGGCTCGCCCCGTTCGCGATCGGCGCTATCGGGCTCGGCTTCTACATGCTGCATAATACGCTGCAGGTGAATGCGACCCAGATGACGCCGCAAGCGCGCGGCACCGCGATCGCTGCGTTTTCGGCGGCTTTGTATCTCGCGATGAGCGGCGGCGCGGCGATCGGCGCGTATTTGTTCGACCATCTCGGCGCGCCGCCGCTGTTCATCGGCGCGGGCGTAATCATTCCGGCGCTGGGAATCTGGTTCTCGTATCAATTGCGGAAGCGTGAGCGCGAGACGGCGGTCTAGCCACGCTCGGCAACCTACTCACGGTGTCGTTCCCGCGAAAGCGGGAACCGAGTACGCCGTGACCTATCGATCGAAAACCGGAGGGAGATTGCCTTCGTCGTTCTGCACGGAGTACTGGACCCCCGCGTTCGTGTTCGCGGGGGTGACAACCGTTTGCGTGTCGAGAAGAACGGCCTTCAGCCTAAGCTTACGGCCGGCCGCGCGAGACGCGGTCGATCTCGGCGCGGACCAGCCGTTCGACCAGCACCGGCAGATTGTCGTCGAGCCAGGTCTTCAGCATCGGGCGCAGCATGTCCTTGACCAGGTCTTCCAGCGTGCGGGCATTCGAGCCGAGCACGGTGTTGGCGAGCGTCGAGAAGGCCTGGTCGACGGCGGCGGTGGCCGCCTGCGACAGCAACTGGCTGTCATGCAATGACGACATCGGACGCTGGCGCTGCGGTTCCTCGGTCATGCGCGGCTGCATGCGCGGCGGCGGCTCGCTCGCCTGGTCGCTGAACACCACGTCCGACTCGCCATGGATGGTCCGGAAACCGGGCGCGGCCGGAGCCGGTGCCGGAGCAGCCATCTGTTCGGTCAGGTCGAGGATGTCGGGCGCCGCCTCGACGCGGGCGACGCGGCCGGTGGTATCAATGTCCGCGATCATAGCGTCGATCTCGTCCTGCTTCGACGCCGCCGAGCGCGGCGGCGGCGGTGCGGGCGGCGGCGCCGCGCGCGGCTGGCCGGCCGCCTTGCCGTTCAGCGCATCGCGTCCCGAATCGTCGTCGGCAATGATCCGCCGGATTGAGGCGAGAATCTCCTCCATCGAGGGCTCTTGCTCCTTCGCCGGTTGACTCATGGCATCCCTTACTTGTTAACGCCGGCCTGGAAAACGCGGACAAACCGAGCGAATCACCTGCGCGGGAGAATATCTATCAACGCGGGCCAAGTATGACACGCGGTCCATTAAGCGTAAAACAACGCCGCTCGCGAAGGTGGACAACCTCGACGCAACGCACAGGAATTTGGATTAGGGCCTGTCGTCATTTGAGCCAGGCGAGCGCGCAAACCAGATGAAGGCCTGCTAGAAAATTCCGCGCAGTCTTCTCGTAGCGCGTTGCGATTGCTCGAAAATGCTTGATCGTATTGAAGAAACGCT
>CANKHJ010000201.1 GCA_947481635.1 Bradyrhizobiaceae bacterium | reverse complement strand
TTGCCGCCGAGACAGACGGTGGAGACGTTCAGGCCGGAACGGCCGAGGGGACGGAGCGGCATGGGATTTCCTTGGAATGGGTCGGCAAACTCTCTCAATTGTGATCATCCGCGAAAGCGGATGATCCAATACTCCGCGTCCTATCGATGGCGTACGGAATACTGGATGCCCCGCTTTCGCGGAGCATGACACCGTGGTTGGGCTAGGCCGCCTTCCTCAACCCCAAGAGCTTCGCCGCGTTCTCCTTCAGGATCAGCGGACGCACTTCGGGCTTGATGTCGATCGCTGCGAAATCGGCGAGCCAGCGGTCCGGCGTGATCGCGGGGAAATCGCTGCCGAACAACACCTTGTGCTTCAACAGCGAATTCGCATAGCGCACCAGGATCGGCGGGAAGTATTTCGGCGACCAGCCGGAGAGGTCGATGTAGACATTCGGCTTGTGCTGCGCGACCGCGAGCGCCTCCTCCTGCCAGGGGAAGGACGGGTGCGCCATGATGATCGGCATGTCGGGGAAGTCGATCGCCACCTGATCGAGATGGATCGGGTTGGAATATTCGAGCTTGATGCCGAAGCCGCCGCGCATGCCGGAGCCGACGCCGGTCTGGCCGGTGTGGAACAAAGCAGGCTTGCCGGTCTCGGCGATCGCCTCATAGAGCGGATAGGCCATGCGGTCGTGCGGATAGAAGGCCTGCGTCGAGGGATGGAATTTGAATCCCTGGACGCCGAAGTCCTTGACCAGCCGCCGCGCCTCGCGCGCGCCCATCTTGCCCTTGTGCGGGTCGATCGATGCGAACGGAATCATGATGTCGGAATTCTCGGCGGCGAGGCGGGCGACCTCCTCGTTCTCGTAGCGGCGATGGCCGAGATGATGCTCGCTGTCGACGTGGAAGATCACCAGGCCGATCTTGCGGTCGCGATAATACTGCGCGATTTCCGGAATGGTCGGCTGCTCGAATTCCTTCTTGAAATAGGCCTTCATGCCCTCCTGAAGCTCGCGGGTATCCTCCCAGGATTCCGAGCCGCACGGGCCTTCGGCATGAGTGTGGATGTCGATGGCGACGAGCTTATCGATGTCGAGCATGAGGCACCGCTGCAATGAAAAGTGCGCGAACCTTAAGCTGTCCGCGGCAGCGGAGCAACGCCTCCACGGGCCCGCATCGAGGCGCTGGGCGGCCGCGCGATTTGGCGTTAGCATCGCGCCAACGACAAACCATCGGGATGGAAACCATGACGCCTGCCACGCGCCTGCGGTCGACACTTGCCGCTCTCGCCGTTCTTGCCGCCGCTCCGATGCCATCGACGGCCGCCGCGCAGGAATTCCCGACCAAGACCATCACTGTCATCGTCCCGTTCGCGGCGGGCGGCGCCGGCGACATCCTCGCGCGCATGATCGGGCAGCGGCTCGAGCAGAAGTGGGGTAAGCCGGTCGTGATCGAGAACAAGCCCGGCGCGGGCGGCGTGATCGGCGCCAACCTCACGGCCAAGGCGGAGGCCGATGGCCATACGCTGATGATCGCGCCCAGCGCGACGATGGCGGTGAACGTCACGCTGTTCAAGACGCTGACCTATGACCCGGCCGCCGACTTCGTACCGCTGGCGCTCGCCGCCGCGACGCCGTTCGTGCTGGTGGTGAATCCCGACGTGCCGGCGAAGTCGCTGTCCGAATTCATCGCCTGGGCGAAGTCGAAGAACGGCGCGCTCTCCTACGCCACCGCCGGCCCCGGCGTGCCGCATCATTTGTTTGCCGAACTGCTCAAGAGCATGACCGGCATCCAGATGTCGCCGGTCGCGTATCGCGGCAGCCTTCCCGCGGTCACCGATGTGGTCGCCGGCCATGTGCCGCTGATGTTCGTCGATCTCGGACCGGCACTCGGCCTCATCCAGTCGGGCAAGGTGCGACCGATCGGCATCTCGACCAAAGGCCGGCTGGCAGCGATCAACGACGTGCCGCCGATCGCGGAAGGCGGACTGCCGGACTTCGACGCCGCGTCGTGGCAGATGATCGTCGCGCCGGCCGGTACGCCCCCGGCCGTCGCCGAGAAGCTGCATGCCGAGATCAAAAACATTCTCGCCATGCCCGAGGTGAAGGCGCAGATCACCGCCGCCGGAATGCTGCCTGTCGACAACACGTCGATCGCGAGCCTGCGCGACTATGTGAAGTCCGAGATCGCTCGCTGGGGCAAGGTCGTGAAGCAGGCCGGACTCGAAGGCTCGCAGTAGCGCGGGTCATTGTCATTCCGGATCGCCGCTTCCTCGGAGTCTGGAATGACGCGGGCGGGCTCGACGGCTCAGCCCCGTTTCGGCGCCGCCGCGACCAGCACCGGCTCGTTGCGATACACATCCGCGAACAGCCGCTTCAGGTTCTCGACCTTCGGCTTGTCGTTGATCACGATGTACATGTTGTTCGGATTCCGCGTCGCGTAATCCTGGTGATAGTCTTCCGCCCTGTAGAAGGCATCGAGCGCGCCGAGCTTGGTGACGATTGGCCGGGGGAAGGTCTTGGCCTGGTCGAGCTGCGCGACATAGGCCTGGGCGACACGCTTCTGCTCGTCGTTGGCGGTGAAGATCGCCGAGCGGTATTGCGGACCGTGATCCGGACCCTGACGGTCGAGCTGGGTCGGATCATGCGCGACCGAGAAGAAGATCTTCAATATCTTGCCGTAGGAAATCTTGCGCGGATCGAAGGTGATCTCGACCGCTTCCGCATGACGCGAGCGGCCGGCACTCACCGCCCCGTAATTCGCCGTCTCCTTGGTGCCGCCGGCATATCCCGAGACCGCGCCGATCACGCCTTCGGTGTGCTGGAACACCGCCTGCACGCCCCAGAAGCATCCGCCCGCCAGCACCGCGACCTGCATGCCACCGGCCGACGTGGAGAGGTCAACCGCTGGGTCCGGCAGCACCACCGCCGCTTCGGACGCCAGCGACGAGAGCTGCGGTGCGATCACCAGCCCGGCCAGCGCGACGCCGCCAATCGTAAACACTGTGCCGGAAAGGAACGAGCGACGTGATTTTCGGATCGTCAAGGACATGAATTTCCTCCGCATGGATCCCGCCGACGCGGGACCTGATCTGCTTCACTGGAATGTACGTGCTGCGAGCGCCGGCGGCTGCACACGTTTCCGCACGTCTGCGTGAGGTGGCGGTGAAGCAGATCAGCGGCCAGCGGGCTGGAACAACTCGACGAGATTTCCCGCGGGGTCTTTCAGCAGGATTTGCGATCCGCCGGGGCCCGTGACGATGTCATTGCGGAACTGCACGCCTGCGGCGCGCAGCCGAGCGACATCGGCCGCCAGATCCTCCACGATGAGATGGATGCGATTCCAGCCGCCCGGTTGCGGGCGCTCGCCGTCAGCCATCGGGCGCCCGGCCGAACTCTTCGCACCGCTCAACAACAGCCGCAACGATCCAAGCGCAACGTCCGCAAAGGCCGGGGCGGCGCTGGTAAGGAGCGTGAAGCCGAGGTGCTGCGTGTACCACGCAACGGCGGCGTCGACGTCATCAACGATGTAGCGAACATTGACCATTGCTTCCGCCATGTCTGCCTCCTCGTGCCTGCAAGGGCTTCGCACAAATATACTGCGATCCTCGCGCGGGAACCACTGGCGGAGAACCGCTCAAGAGCGTCTCGGTGCGCCGTCAGTCCACAAGAGGCCGGTTCAATTCGGTGCGCCAGGTCGCGGGATCTGGGGTCGATTGAGGGCCGACCGAATACAGCTCCCACAGATTCCCGGCTTGCTTGTGGCCGTTCGCTTTCATCCAGGTGTCGAACTCACCCCACGCGGACGGAAGGCCTTCGTAGGGACCGGTATAAACCGTGCGCGCCACCTTCGCGGCGGGCAGTTGGCCCGGCTTCACGCGTCCTGCGGCCTTCGCCGGTGCCGAAACCTTGACACCCAATTCGAAATCGAAGGTGTCCGGGCTCATGGTCAGATGATGCGCGAAGACGGCGCCGACAGGCTCAATCCCTTGTGCGGCAAGCGCGGTCATCAACTCCCCGACTGCGGGGCCGAACGCCTTCATCATCTCGCTGCGCGGAATGGTGAGGTGAATGACGGCAGCGTCCTGGGCTTTGGTTTCGACGATCTGTGGTGTGTCCAGCATGGTACGATCTTTCAGATTATTTTTCCGGCCTGCGAAAGCAGCCGCCCTCCCTCGGGTTTGAGCAAGGGCCAGCGATCATGGCCGAGCCGCGATCTGAGGGATCCACTCAGGCGACCTCAAGGATTTCCTCGTGCGCACCGGTCGCTCCCCACCGGATGATTTCGGCGAGAATCGGCAGCAGAGCCCGTCCTCGTTCCGCGAGGCTGTATTCCACCTTGCGCGGCACCACCGGGTAGGACTTGCGCTCGATGAGCCCGCGCTGCTCCAGATCTTTCAACTCGCGGCTCAAAATGCGGGGCGTGATCGGCTTGCCCAAACCGCCCTTAAGGAGCGAGCGCCCGATTTCACCGAAGCGATGTGGCCCGCGATGGAGGACGCATAGGATGTGGAGTTTGTAGCGGCCGCCGACGATCTGGTTGAAGGCGATGGCCGGACATAGCCGGATATGTCTCATGTCGAGCCCTACCAGCAATGAAGCGGCCGGGCCTGAATAGGTTTCCGAACCTTCCAGCACGATATTTCTCCATACTATCCTTTTTGTCCGTATTTACGATATCGTACCATGGTGATTACTCTCCATCCATTGGAAAATGGAGGAGACGATGAAGAGATCCGAAGGAGAGTCTGGCGCAGCATCCGCCAAAGCGCGCGCGGATTTCGCGCGAGGAGAGATCTCAGCGTCCGTTCTACTTCCCGCCACGCCCGAACGCGTTTTTCGCGCACTGACCTCGGCGGAAATCTGCCATTGGTGGGTGCGGCCGGGCGTTTTCGACACGAGGGAATGGAGTGGCGATCTGCGAGTGGGCGGCCGCTGGGAAGCCGCAGGCATCGGCGGCGGGCAGCCCTATCGACTGGAGGGCGAGTATCTCGACATCGACGCTCCGCTGCAACTCGTTCACACGTGGAAGGCGGTCGGTACGCCGGCAAACCCTGGAACCGTCGCTTATCGCCTCGAGCCTGCAGATGGCTGTGTGCGCCTTACGCTCGAACACACCGGCCTGCTGATCGAAGAGATATGCGAGAGAACGCGCGCGGGCTGGGAGACGAGCCTAGTGCGTCTCGCGGAAGTGCTCAGCGAGGAGACGGCGGCGGCGTCCGCATGAGCTATGACGCCGGGCTCGCCGAACGCGTGCGGAGGCTCTGGCGACCCACCCTAGCAACCAGCTGATGGGCTGGATGTTAGGCGACGTCGACAACCTGGTGCTGATGATGACGCGAGAGCAGATCGCGGCCGGCCACTTTACCGGCTCGCGATACGACGTGAGCAACTGACGGCATTGCCGCTTGTTGTTTCGCCGAAGCCTCCAGCCGAGCACCCGTGCAGGAGCTCGCGCGATCAAGTGGCCAAAGCTGCGACCGGCGATGGGTCTATTTGAGCCCGTAATTCGCAAATAGTTTCGCAACCCTTGGGTCGATCGCCGTGGCCGCTGCCATGTCTGCCTGCGCCCCGGCGCCGTCGCCCTTTTTCTGCTTGGCGAGACCGCGGCCATGCAGCGCGTGAGCGAGATCGGGGACGAGCTTCAATGCGGCGTCGTAGTCGGCGAGAGCGTCGGCAAGAGCGCCGCGCTTGAGATGAACCAGCGCCCGGCTGTCGAGTATCGCTACGTCGTCCGGTTTCAACCGCAGCGCTTCATTGCAGTCGGTGAGCGCCTGATCGAGTTGTCCGGCGATGGACCGCGCCATGCACAGACCGTTTAAGGCGTCGGCGGAGCGCGGATTGAGTTTTGTGGCCTGGTCGAAGTGTTTTACGGCTTGCTCATAGTCTTGGATAGCCCGGACGTTCTGGCCTTTGGCATTGTAGGAGAAGCCACGACCCATGAAGGCGTCGGCCTGGCCAGGATTGAGCGTGATGGCTTGGTCATAGTCCTGGATGGCGCGGTCGTGCTGGTCGTCGAGGGCGTAGACGTTGCCGCGCGCAACAAAGGCGGCGTCAAGATTCGGATCCAGCCTGATCGCCTGGTCGAGGTCCTGGATGGCGCTGTCATGCAGACCCTTCTTGGCATAGATGACACCGCGATTGGCGAAGGCGCCGGCCTGGCTTGAATCCAGCGCGATGCCCCGGCTGTAATCCTGAAGGGCAAGGTCGTACTGGCCTTTGATGTCATAGGCCGCGCCGCGATTAATGTATGAAGGGGCGTCGCTCGGCTTGAGCTTGATCGCCTGGTCGTAGTCTTGAATGGCACGAGCGTTGTCGCCCTTTTCGCCGTAGGCGACGCCGCGATTGGTGAAGGCGCTGGGGTCGCTCGGATCGAGCCTGATCGCCTCGTCGAGGTCCGCGATAGCGCGGTCGATGTCGCCTTTGGCGCGGTAGGCGGCGCCACGATTGTTGAAAGCGATCGAGAGGTTGTCGTCCGGTTCCTTGCCCGACGCAATCACGTTGGTGCAGCCGTTGATCTGCAGGTCGAGCGACACCTGGTCTCGGTTCGTACACCAGGCCCAGTCCTGCGACATCTGCGCCTGCGCCGAGGCGGCGGAACCGGCCAGTGCCGCAAGCGCCACGGCGCCTGCGATCATTCGCTGTATGACTGACATCGGAAGCCTTAGCGCCGGTGCGCCCCTGTGACTCACGGAAATGTTGGTGATTCTATACGCAAATGGCGCGCCCGACACGATTCGAACGTGTGACCTTTGCCTTCGGAGGGCAATTCCTACGGTTTGCACCCGTTTGAAGCTAGCAAAATCGCTTTGCATAAATGCTAGCTTTACAGGTGAAAATCGTTGCTAACCTTTGCCTTAATTTGCTAGGATATGGGCCGATCTGCTAGCTATGTGCTTGCTAGATTGGCCTAGCTAGCGAGACGCGGAGGCGGCAATGGCAAAGCGAAAACGGATCGGACTGCGGCAAGTGCGGGCACTAAAGCCGGGCGAAACGATTTGGGATGAATCGCTGTCGGGTTTCGGTGCACGTCGGCAACAGAGCGAGGCCGTGGCGTATGTCCTCTACTACCGCACAGGAGAAGGACGGCAGCGTTGGTACACGATTGGCCGCCACGGCGCGCCTTGGACGCCGGAGACGGCGCGGGAGGAAGCCAAGCGCCTGCTGGGAGACGTTGCGCACAAGGCTGATCCCGCAGCCGAGAAAAGGACAAAGCGCAACGCAAAGACCGTCGCGGAGTTATGCGACCTCTATCTTAGTGACGCCGAGACGGGGCGGCTGGTGACGCGCCGCAGGGTGGCAAAGAAGGCAAGCACGCTGGCCACGGATCGCGGTCGCATCGAACGCCACATCAAGCCGCTGCTTGGCCGTAGGACCGTCGCCGCCGTCACGCGCGAAGATATCGAAACTTTCATGCATGACGTTGCTGAGGGCAAGACCGCTGGCAAGACAAAGACGACGAAAACGCGAGGCTTGGCCAATGTGCGAGGCGGCAGGGGGACAGCGAGCCGCACCGTGGGGCTGTTGGGCGCGATTTTCACCTATGCGGTACGCCACCGGATGCGCGTCGATAATCCGGCGCATGGGGTGATGCGACCAGCCGATGGGAGGCGCGAGCGGCGGCTAAGCGATGACGAATACAAGGCGCTCGGCAAGGCCCTACGAAAGGCGGAACCGGCAAGCATTTGGCCTGCTGCGGTGGCGGTTGCTCGGTTCCTTGCCCTTACCGGCTGGCGCAGCGGCGAGGCTCTAGCATTACGTTGGGATGAAATTGATTTGACGCGCCGTACGGCGACGTTGGCCGATACCAAGACGGGACGATCCATCCGCCCGTTATCAAACGCCGCCTGTGACGTGCTGCGACACCTGACGCGCGTCGGTCATTTGGCGTTCCCTGCAACGCGGGGTGAAGGCCGTATGTCGGGCTTTCCAAAGCTGTGGGCGCGAATTGCAAAGCTAGGCGAGTTGCCGCTGGAGGTTACGCCGCACACACTGCGACACAGCTTTGCGAGTCTCGCTGGCGACCTTGGTTATAGCGAGCCAACTATTGCGACATTGGTAGGACACAAGGGTAATACGATCACGTCGCGATACGTCCACACCGCCGATGCTGTGCTGCTCGCTGCTAGCGATGCAGTTGCGGATCGCACAGCCAAGCTGATGGGCGAGCCGCGACCAAGTAGCGTTGTCGTTGAATTGCGCAAGGCCAGAGCGTGACGCCGAAGCGCAAGCGCGGAAAGGGCGACCTAGCCTATATTCCAGATAAGCGCCTAATTCTCGAATATGCGTCGAAATACGG
>CANKHJ010000200.1 GCA_947481635.1 Bradyrhizobiaceae bacterium | reverse complement strand
CGCTCCCAGGACAGGCTGCCATGCGAGGCGCCGCGATAGACGTCGCGGAAGGCGCGCTGTGTCGGGGGCGTCGAGCTTCAGGCCGCGCGCTCGAGTCTTGCCAGCGCGTCGGGGGAGTCCTCGAACACATAGGGGTTGAGGAATTGCCGTCCCCACATCAGCCCCTTGTCGATCTCCGACAGCTCGGCTTCGTCGCAAATCCCGGCCCAGTTCGCGTGCGTCTCCACGATCTGCCGTTCGATCAATTCGACCGCGGCTTTTTCGGTCAGCAGAAAATGCACGGCGGCCTCCAGGCAGGTCGAGAGCCTGCTGGTGCGATTTTCTCCGATCAGCAGCATGGCCTGGTTGGCCTCGCGACCGGTCCGGTTCTGCGGGCAGATATCGTAAGCCGGGGTGAGCGTCAGAACGCCCCGGCTCCAGAACGCGGCATGATTGCGCGCATGGTCGTCGGTATTGCCGCACAGGACATTGAACACGAGACGTCCATAGAGCTCGCGCAGCGTTTTCTTCGGCTCGGCAAACCGCGCCCGGATGATCTGGGCAAGATCCTGATAGCTCCCATAGCGCCCCATCATCTCGTCCAGTCCGAACAGAGTGAGCGCGGAGACCATCTGCCTGCGGGTCCAGCCATGGTCGGTTTTCACGCGATCGAAACGCTCGATCAGGAGCACGTCCTTGCCGCCGGATTTTTCCAATTCGGTCGGTGCGACATCGAGGCCGAGTTTTGCGGCCATCCGCATCGCGACGAACTCGCCTTTGACGACATTGGTGATGTCGCTGCCCGATGAGAACTTGGCGATGAATTTTCTGGTGTCGGTCTCGATGGCCGCCTTGGGACGCGCGCCTCCCAGGCTGCTGCCGTGAAACAGCGCCTGCTCCAGTTCGGGCGTGATCGGAACGCCGCGCTCGACCAGGTCAGCGGCATGGAGAAGTTCTTCCAGCGTGCTCTGCTCACCCGCGCGCGACTGATAGCGCGAGGATGAGGCCTGGAAGTCCAGCGCGCCAATCCTGTCGGATCCGGATTCCAGCAGGTAGGTCAGCTCATCCAGTTGATTGACGTCGACCTGCTCCCCCTTGTGTCCGAATTTACGATTGATGATCACCCGCCGGCCCCAGGCATCGGGCGCTCCGTCGCGCAGACAGCCGGCCATCGCGAGACCCGCCATCGGCTCTATCGCGCCGCGGCGCAACGGAAGCTCAGGCTCATAGATCGGGGCGCCGCCACGCATCTCCAGATAGCTGCGTCCGTAATTGAAGATGAACCTGTCGCCGTCCTTCTCGATGCGTCCGGCGACAACCGGCTCGGTTGCATCCGGCAGCCAGATCCAGACGAACACCTCGTCGTTTTCAGAAGTCATCATTCACCGGCTTTTTGGTCGCGCGCGCGGCTTTGGGAAGCAGCGCCAAAGTCTGCTGAACGATCTGGCTGTTCGCGGCCAGCGTCGACGGCGTGGCGTCAAACAGCTTGATGCCCAGAAGAGCCGCGACCTCGAAGACCGCCCCGACGGAGCAGCCCGGGTCCCCGCGCTCGATCCGCTGCGCCAGACCACGCGATATCGCGGCGCGCTCAGCCAATTCGGTGAGGCTCAGCTTGCGCTCGATCCGGGCCGACCTGACGAGTTGCCCCAGCAGGGTAACGGCTTCCCTGCTGTAGTGCGACAAAGGACGGATTTCTGGCTTAGCCATGATTATTGATCTATAAATGGTACGGGAAGGCACTTCCCGCCTCGTTTATAGATCAATCTAGCTCAGCAGGTGCCCAATGTCAAGTTTGATCCATAAACAGTACAGGAAGCCCCTATCGGGGCTGTTTATAGACCAGACCGACTGCAACGGGTCGCTGTGCCGTCAGCCCGTCAGCGCGTATTGCGCAAAGCGCAGCGCGCTGCGCTCCCATGACAGGCTGCCATGCGAGGCCCCGCCATAGACGTCGCGGAAGGCGCGCTGCATCGGGGCATCGAGCTTCAGGCCACGGCCACCGGTCGCCTCGAACAGCCGCCCGGCAGCGCGCTTCGCCAGCGACATGGCGTAGCCGCTATCGCGCATCGACAGCGCGGCCTCGGCTTCGCCGATGGCGATCCCGTCCGCGAGCCGCTGCATATTCCGGCGCGCGGTATCGACCAGCAGCAGCGTCGCCGCGCGGACTTCGGCCGAAGCCTCGGCGATGCGCTCGGACAACAGCTCGGCCCCAGCCTGACCCGGCCGGCCGCGCACCTGCTGGATGAAATCCTCGACCATGCCGGCCGCGACGCCAACCGGCACGGAGGCCAGCGCAAGTTGTGCGAATCCCATGATCGGCATCCGGTACAGCGGCGCGGTATTGATCGCGCTGCCCGGACAGGTGCCGGCCACGACGTCGGCATTGGTGATCACGCGATGGCCGGGGACGAATACGTCATCCAGCATCACCGATGCACTGCCGGTGCCGACCATGCCGACGGTGTGCCAATCGTCGTCAACCGTGACGTCGGCTTTGGGCAGCAGACAATAAAGATGCTCGCGCTTGCCGGCCTTGGTCTCCGCGACCTCGGAGATCAGCAGCCAGTTTGCGTGATGGACACCGCTGGCGAACGACCACTTCCCTTGCAGCCGGTATCCGCCATCGACCTCGATGACCTTGTTGCCCTGGGGCACGATGCTTGCCGAGATCAGGGTGTCGAGGCTCGCATCCCATACCTCGTGCTGCGCCTCATCGCTGAACATGCCGGCGATATAGGCGTGCTCGCTATAGACATTCGCCACCCAGGCTTGCGAACCATCGCCGCGGCCGAGTTCGATCGACACCTCGCATAGCGCGTCGTAGCCGAGTTCGCTGCCGCCGAAGCGGCGCGGCTGGCAGACGCGCAAGATCTTGCTGTCGACGAGATCCGCGATGGTCTCGTCTGGCACCCGCCGCAGCTTTTCGCCGCGCGCCGCGCGCTCGCGCAGGATCGGGACCAGGCCCGCCGCGCGACGCATCAACTCGGCGTGGCCGGGCGCTTCGTTCGGGTGAAGCATCGCTGCTGCGGTCATGAAATCCCCTGAGATATTCTGCGTGTCGTTACGCCGTCAGCCGCCACTCGGCGAAGGCGCAGCCGACATAGGTTTCCTCAAGCGGCGCGTAGCCGACAAGTTCGAAACCGCGGCTGCCTGCGGCGGCGTGCGCGACGACCCAGTTGCGCACCTCCTCACCGCCATTGCCGGTCGCGAGCAATTCGCGCTGCAGTTCTTCGGCCAGCCGGTCATCTGGAGCATTCTCGAACAGGTCGATGCAGATGCGATCGAAGCGCTCGTCGATGTGACCCATGCCCGGCACACCGATGAAGTGGCTCAAGCCCCCGGTGGCGAGGATCGCGACGCGGCGATCCTGCGGGAAGGTCTCGATCGCCTGCCTGAGCATGCGGCCCCAGGCGAGGCAGCGGCGGATCGTCGGCATCGGACTTTCGATGTCGTTGACGACGATCGGGACGATCGGCGGGATCGGGTCGAGGCCGAGACGCCACAGTGGGATGCAGAAGCCATGATCGAGCGTCAGTCGGTAAGACGAGGACGGGTCGAAATCCGCGCCCAGCGCCGTGTCGACGATATGCCGGCCAAGCGCGGCATCGCCGGCGAGGACCTCATGCTTGAACACCGGCTTGAGAAACGGCTCCGGCGGGCCGTCATGCTGGTCACCGATCCCGACGCAGAAGGCCGGCATGTTGTTGAGAAAGAAATTCACCCAGTGATCCGGCGAGACGATCACCAGCACGTCGGGGCGCATGGCATTGATCCGCTCCGCCAGCGTGCCGAAGCCGGCATTGAGCTGGTCGCGGGCGGAGGTGGACAGCCGGTCCCATTCGCGCGCGATCAAGGGGCCATGGCTTGCGGCAAAAATCCCGACGAGTTCAGCCACCGTGCTTCTCCTTCACCGGCAAGGCGTCGAGCCGCGCAATGAATTCCGGGTCCTTGACCCCCGTCGAGGCGTAGTAGAAGCGCAGCAGATAGGCGTTCACATGCGGCACGATTTTTTCAAAATCGTCGGTCAGCAGCGCCTGCTGCAGTTCCGGCCGCATCGGATAGCTTGCGAACACCGATTGCGGGTCGCGCCGCAAGGTGGCCCCGAGCTGCGGGTCCTTTTGCGCGTCGAAGAAAAGCTTGCTCAGCCAGTAATCCGTCACTTTGCCCTCTCGGTGGAAAGCCGCCGCGACCGCGTATAGCACGACCCGTTTCCTCGCCGCTGATGGAGGCCTTTTCCGAAGCGGGCCTCACTTGTCAGCTATCTGTCAAAATGACATACTTATGCTAATTAGAAAAGCAAAGTCTGTCATCAGGTGCCTCTGCCCGATGACTGGCGCAGCGCCATGCGCGACGCCCGGTCAACGTGTTCGCCAGTCCGCAAGCGGGTTAGCGAGCCTGTTGGATCAGCTATTTCGAAATATACACCGTGTCAACTATGACAATCGCCAGGCGTGGCGGCCGGATCGCCGGTGCGCCGCTCGACGTCACTGCCACGGATCGCGCCACCAGGACAAACGTTCGGGCGCCATGCCGCGGAGGAAGGTCGCGCGTTCGCGGACCGCTTGCCGCGCGGCATCAGCTTCGACTCCCAGGCCGCACAGGATCATGACATTCAATTCCTCCACATACGCACGGCTCCGCTGCCCGCTTTTCACCAGGTGCCGGATCGCCTCCAGTAAGGAGCCGACCAGCAGGCTTACGGCGGCATCGACGGCAACGAAATGCAGATCGCCCTGTTTGCGTGCTGCCGTGAGATGCTGCGTCACGGTTTTGAGCAGATCGCTGTCGCGGGCCAGATAGTCGGTCCGCGACACAAAAGCTCCCCACAGCGGGTCGGTGACACTGCGCATGAGGAAGAGTTGGACACCGGTTACCAATCGGACGAACGGCGGCTGATCTGAACCGGCGAATAGGGATCGCAGGCTATGCGTCATCTCGTCGACCAGTTCGCCGCCAAGAAAATGGATCGCTTCATCGACCGAGTTGAAATACTTGTAGAACGTGGCGCGCGAGACATCAGCATCCTTGATGACCTCATCGACCCCGGGCGGGCCGAGTTCGAGCCTTTGTTGGTAGCTGGTCATCACCGCTGTCATAAGTCGCCGCCGCATGCGATCGCGCCGTTCGCGCGCGACACGAATTCGGTGATCGTCGATCTGCGATGCCTTCTTGCGTGGCGCGGCTTTTTGTCTGGATGCCGTCATCTGGACTCCTGACGGCGGAACCTAGTGACCCGCTAGATGGAGTCAATTCGGTTGGGCCGGCCCGGATCCGTGCGAGCCGATTGCTCAAGACGCCGACGAATTCGCGAAGCGGCATCACATCCGCCGGCGCGCAACTTGTCCATAATGCACATTTTGTTTATTATGATATCGGCAGTCTGCCTGCGCCGCCGTCCATTCCGACGAAGACAAGCCAGGCAGGCCCTCATTCGAATTCAGGTTCGGAAGCGTGACAAGGGCGACCGGTCTTCAAGAAGGCGCGCAAGACCGATGCGAACTAATGCGCATCTCGAAAGCAAGGCTCGATCGACAATGAGAAATCTGACCCGGGAAGATTTTGAACAACTGGATCGAGCCGCTGTCACCGATCTCCTGCAGCGCGAGCGGACGGCGCGTGACGGATACGCGTGGGACGAAATGGCGTCCTGCTACCATCCCGATTCGCGCATTGAGGTCTCTTGGTTTCAGGGTTCAGGCGCCAGCTTCACAGAGGCCAGTCGCAATAACGCGGCCAGGGGCAGGTTCAGCCTGCATCACATCGGCGCGTGTGTCGTGACCGTAAAAGATGATCGGGCCGCCGCCGACATGGGCTGTCAGGTGCTTGGCTTCAACACGCTCGATGGCGCCGACGTCTGCGTCGTCAGTCATGCGCGTTTGATTTGGCGCGCACAAAGGCTTGATGGCCGGTGGCTGATCGCCGGCTTGCGTATGATCTATCTGCGGGATGCCATGCAGGCCTGTAACCCAAGCCGCGTGCCAGTCCTCGACGAGGCCGAGCTCAGCCGCTACCGCACATCCTATCGGTATTTGAGCTACCTCCTGGCCCGCTCGCCGAACCCGCCCGACAGTGACCTACCGGGAATCGATCGACCGGAAACGGTCGCCATCTTGCGCGAAGGCGAAGCAAAATGGCTCCAGGGCGGCTAGACCCTCGCGGCCAGATCATCGCTCTTCATGCAGGCTGCACAGGCGATCTGGCTCATCTCGCCGGCTTTCACGGGGACCCGGTAAGCTTCGGGTATGAGTCGTTCGAATTTTCATAGACGCTTCGCGCACCAACACCCTCTTCGGCTCTTGGCGCCGAGTGCGGGTCATTTCTTTTCGATCCTGGCGAGTTTGATGTATTCCGCCCAAACCTTGAGATCCCGGGCGAGGAGTTCATCCAGCGTCCTCCGGTTTCCAGGGAGCGGGTCCATGCCCTGTGGTGCAAAGAAGTCTTTCGTCGCCTGGCTCCCGACGATGTCGTTGAAGACCGCCTCGAGCTTGTCGACGACGGGGGTGGGCGTATGCGCCGGCACATGGGCGGAGAACCATGACTCGACGTCGCCGGGAATGCCGACCTCTTTGGCACTCGGCACATCCGGGAAAGCGGACGACCGCCGGGCCGACGACGTCGCGAGCACACGCACATGGCCCGCGGAAACCCACCCCGCTGCGAAGCCAGCTGACACGTGCATGAAGTCAATGCTGCCCGACTTGATGTCGTTCAATGCTGTCGACGGATCACGGTATTTCACCTCGACCGCGTTGAGGCTGAAAGCCGATCGGTAGAGTTCGCTGCAAACCAGTCCGGAATTGTTGAACGAAGCAAAGCTGGCCTTGTCGCCCTTTGCCTTCAACGAGGCGGTTAGCTCGGCGACGGTCTTGTAAGGGCTGGTCGCCGATACAGCCAGCATCATCTGCAGGCCGAGCAGCGTCGTGATCGACTGAAAATCCTTGACCGGATCGAACGGCACCGATTTCAACAAATTCGGCGTGACCGCCAAGAGCGACTGCCCGGGGCCGACGAGAATGGTATGGCCGTCGGCCTTGGCCAGCGCGACAGCCTGCGTGCCAATGAGACCGTCAGCGCCGACCTTGTTCTCGACGATGACCGTCTTGCCGAGGCGCTTTGCCAGTTGATCGGCAAAATAACGCGCAACGACATCGGCGCCGGTGGCCGGCGGGAACGGAGAAACGACGTTGATCGTTTTCGCCGGGTATGCCTCCTCGGCCAAAGCTCCAACGCTCCAGGACGATGGTATCAAAGGCGCCGCAGCGGCGAAGCCGAGCAATCGACGACGAGAGATATCAAAGGCGTCGGACCCATCGGACATATTGGCCTCCCCGTGGATCATCGCCGACGCTCAACAGGCGTCTTGCCGGCGCTATTCGAATGCGAATTGCATCATAACATACACATTGTCAACTATGAGATGGGGCCGCTCAGCGTGCGCGCAATTCGCGTAGCGCCGCCGCCGAGGCGTTTCCAACGATGCTTGTCAACTATCTGTCAAAGTGACATACTTGTGCCGATCAACAAGCCAAGAATGCTGTCGGATCATCCGCACAGGGAGGGATACATGAATCGCGCAGTCGCGCTCGCCATCACACTTGGGGTTCTGACCGCCGGATCGTCGCAAGCGGATACCATCAAGGTCGCAGCGCCCTTGGCGCTTGCCCCACTGGAGATCGCCGTGGCGCGCGGCTACTTCAAGGACCAGGGGCTCGACGTCGAAGTGATCCGCGGCGCCGCGTCCGGTCAGGATTTCATGGCCTCGCTGGCGACCAACCAGATCCAGGTCATCAACGGCTCGCCGAACGTCGCCTTGTTCAACGCACTGAACCGCGGCGTCGACATCCGCATGGTCGCGTCCGCGGGCAATGTCGGCAAGGACGACACCAACAAGAATTTCGGCATCGTGGTGCGCTCCGACCTGCTGGATTCGGGTCAGGTGAAGACGCTCGCAGATCTCAAGGGCCGCAAGGTCGGAGCTGGCCCGACCAAAGGCGCGTTCAATTATATCTTCACGGTCGAAGCGCTCGAAAAAGGCGGCCTCACCGAAAAGGATGCCTCGCTCGAGGTTCTCGGCTTCGCCGAGAGCGTCGTCGCCCTGTCCAACAAGGCGCTCGACGCCGCCGCGGTCGTCGAACCCTTCATCGCGCAAGCCAAGTCGCGCAACATCGCCCGCCTGCTGATCTCGGCCAGCGAAGTGCATCCGGGCGGCGTCGGCTCGGTGCTGCAATTCTCGCCGGCCTTTGCCGCCAAGAAGGACGACGCGACCAAGTTCATGGTCGCCTATCTCAAGGGTGTCCGCGACTACACCGACGCCTTCTTCGCCAACAAGGACCGCGATGCCGTGATCAAGATCCTGGCAGAGAATACGCCGATCAAGGACGCCAAGCTGTGGGAGGCGATGTCG
>CANKHJ010000199.1 GCA_947481635.1 Bradyrhizobiaceae bacterium | reverse complement strand
GATCGCCCTTCGCCGACAGCGCATCAAGCCGATTGTCCGCATCGAAGAAACCGAACTGACCCATCGAACGCCTCCGCTGCCAAATCGCGTGCGATCCTTGAATCTGATTTAACGGCCAATGACCAGGGCGCAATTATTCGAGGTGCCCACATATGCAACAGGGGGGACGGGGCGTGGCGCACTATTGGAATAAAGGGTCGCGAAGGTCGGGTCTTTACTATCGGATTATTGCAACCGCGGCGCTTGGGTTGTTTCTGAGCGCATTGCCGGAAGGCGTGCCAAGCGACGCCTATGCCTGCGATTTCGGCTGCAAGCCAGCCGCGCCCCGATATAGCGGTGGCGGCGGCGGATCCTATCGGACCTATAGCGGCGGCGGCGGTGGTGGTGGCAGCGGCGATTACAGCAGCATGATCGGCGCCGGCATCGGCCTCGGGCTTGTGGCCATCGAGCTGTTGCCAGGGCTTCTCGATACGGTCGGAAATGTCGCCGGCGGCGTGGCCGATATCGGCAGCGGCGTCGTGAGCGGCGTTGGCGACGTCGGCAGCGGTCTGACCAACATTGCTGCGCCGATGGCAGACACCGGAGCGACCAGCTTCAATCCATTCAATATCTTCCAGCAGACGCCCGACGTTCCCTGCAACGAAAACGATCGCAAGCGCGGCTGCCGCAATATCAAAGGCAACGCGGCTGCGTTCGGCACCGGCGGCTCGGCCGGCGACGAACAATATGTCGTCGATCCGGGCGGATGCTCGGCCAACCGTGCGGTGCGCGGCGGCTGTCCGAAGATGCAGCCGAAAGTCACCTGCAATGATCGCGGCTGCTACACCGAATATGTCCAAGCGCCGCCGCCGCCCAAGCGGACCAAGACGCTCCGACAGCTGGCGCGAGAAAGAGGCCGAGGCTAGGCCGCAGCTCCGGACCGCCTCGGCTCAGAATGTGGATTTGAGCTTGAGGTGGTCCATGCGGTTCATCGACTTCACGTCGATGCGGCGCATGCCGCTGCCTTGCAGCACATCGAGCGGCACGGCGGTTCCCGCCGCGCCCTGCGCCCAGACCTTGCGGTAGAAATCAGCCAGGCTCTTCGGCGCATCGCCATTGACGCTGACGACGAGGTCCCCGCGCTTGATCCCGGCCTTGTCGGCTGGGCCATCGGGCGTCACCGAACTGACGAACAGCCGTCCGCGGATCTCGTCGGTGGTCATGCCGAGCCACGGCTTCGCCGGACCCGACGCACGACCATCCGCGATCATCGCGCTGAGGATCGGCGCCAGCCGGTCGATCGGAACGAACATGTTGCCGGGCGAGCGTGCATTGCCGCCGGCGGCGTCGCCGACGATCAGCGAACCGACGCCGACCAGCTTGCCGTCGCGGTTCACCAAGGCCGCGCCGCTCCACGCCGGATGCGGCGGCGAGGTGAAGATCGCCTCGTCGAGCATGTATTCCCAATTGCCGGCGAATTCGCGTTTCGCCACCACCTGCGCCGGCGCCATCATGTCGATGCCGCCATAGCTGGCGACCAGCACCGGATCGCGTTCCTTGAGGTCGCTCGATTTGCCGAAGGCCATCGGCTTCTGCTTGAGCGGCTCGGAGGTGCGCAACAGTCCGAAGCCGGTCTCGTGATCATAGCCGACGACTTCCGCCGGCAGGGTGCGGCCGGCGCTGATGACCTCGGCGGACTGCGCTTCCACCATCAGATAGCCGATGGTGAGGATCAGCCCCTTGTCGTCGATCACGATGCCGGAGCCGGAACGCTCGCGGCCCAGGCCTGAGACGGTCCGTCCGTCGGGCGCGATATAAGTCTTGATCTGCACCACCGCGGCGACGATGTCGTCGAGCAGCGCCGTCTGCTGTGCGTGAGCGGCCGCGCTTGAGACCAGCAGCGCGCCAGCGGCGAGCGGCATCAGCAGCAGGCGGTATGCAGCGGCACGGCGGAGATTGCGCATGACGGCCCTCGATCGCTGAACCGGAGTCAGTGTAGCACCGCGTTTGGGGGAAGCGACAGTCTCCCGCCGATCTCCAGTCATAAATCACTAATGCCGCTCGCTCGCTTGTGGCCGGAGCGCCAGTGCATGTCCCGACGAGAAAATTACTTGCGTCGAATCTGGCCAAGCAGTCCTCGCGCCGCTAGCATTTCCTTGGATCACTCGGAGAAACATCATGCGTGCGCTTGGCTTCGCGGTCTTGGCTCTGATCCTTTCGGTTGGGCAACCTGCGCTTGCCCAGCAAGGGACGGTCACCGGCGCGACGATGCTCTGGTATGGCGTCTACACGGTCGGGAAAACCGAGGAGGTCAAGGACCCCAACAGTGTTGGTGGCACCCGCCTGGTCTCCGGCGGCATCGTCGGACCGGCGGTCAACGCCGACCGCGTTGCGGTGGGCGATCAGACCCGTTTCGGATTCGGTTATCGGCTGCTTGGCCGGCCGGGGAGCGCAATCGTTCCGATCGTCCACGTCACCACGTTTGAGGGTGCCGGCGGTCTGGACGGGAAGGGGACCAAAACCGAACGGATCAACTATGACTTGGCCATCAATCAGGATGGCTTGTTCATTGGCCGTCGGATGGGCGACGTGGCGACCGAGCCGGTCGGCGTTTACCGCTTTCAGGTCACGCACAAGAATAAAGTTCTGCTTGAAAAGCGGATCACGATTTATAAGCCTTGAAACAGGAGCGACTGCCGTTGGCGAATACGCCGCTGCTGAACTGCCCGATCGTGGCAGGCGATGACAGGGAGACGACGTTTGGCGCCGACGCGCACGAAGGCACGGCAGGCATCGCCGCAACCGCCTGAACCGAAGCTCACGCCGGCCGAATTGATCCAGCGCGCGACCGCGTTGCGTCCGCTGCTGCGCGCGCGGCAGGCGGATTGCGAGGCGCTCGGCAATGTTCCGGCCGACGTGAACGCGCAATTGGTCCAGGCCGGCTTTTACCGCACGATCCAGCCGCGCCGCTTCGGCGGTTATGAGTTCGACGTCCCGACCTTCTATCGCGTGATGATCGAAATCGCGCGTGGCTGTGCTGAGACCGGCTGGGTGGTTGCGCTCACCTCGGGCCATCCGCTGGTCGCGGCGGCGTTCAGCGAGGAAGCGCAATGCGAGGTTTACGGCGCGGCCGGAGAATTCCGCTGTCCAGCGGCTTTCACGCCGCCTGGCAAGGCGATCCCGGTGGACGGGGGCTATCGTATTTCCGGGGCCTGGCCGTCCGCTTCGGGCATCGATCACTCCACTCATTTCGTCACCATGGCTGCTGTCGCCGATGACGGCGCGTCACCAGGCGCTCCGCCGCGCGCCGTGCTGGTGCTGTTCGACCGCAGCCAATATCAGGTGCGTGACGATTGGCAGGTGATGGGGATGCAAGGCACCGGGTCGAAGACCGTAGTGGCCAGCGACGTTTTCGTGCCCGAACACCTCACCGCATCGACCAAGGGTCTCGGCCGCGTGTCGGACGTCACGATCCGCGGACCCGATCTCTACAGCAACCCGATGTATACCGAACGCATCGGGCCATTCCTGATCGGCGAGACCGCCGCCGTCGCGGTCGGCGCCGCGTATGGCGCGCTCGATCTCTATGAAGAGATGATGCGCACCAAGGCCGCGCCGTTCCCGCCGCATCTCGAACGGTTCAAGGATCCGGAATTCCAGCATCACTATGGCCGCGCGCTGGCTCTGACGGCCACCGCCGAGGCGGCGCTGATCCGGGCCGGCGAGGACTTCATGGATTATGCGCGCGAGGACGCGGCCGGCGGCGCGCCATTCGACGACGCACGCGAGCAGCGGCTCACGTTGATCGAACTGCAGTCGATCCAGCTCGCATGGGAAGCGGTCGAGCTGATCTACCGGACCGCCGGCACCACGGCCGCGGTGAAGCAGGGGCAGCCGATCGGCCGCTTCTTCCGCAATCTCGCGGCGATCCGCACCCATCCCGCATTGCAGTTCGACCGCACCGCCATGGCCGCCGCTCGCACGCGCTTCGGTGTGCAGCAGTCGGGGCCGGGCGCAGGCGTGGGGCGGTAACGCCGCTCGTCTTACCCTCCACTGGAGGGGGAGGGTAAGAAGGAGCGCGCTAAAACTGACTCGCCAGAAATTTCTCAAGCGTCACGGCCTCGGCGGTGAGCGTCGGATCGCGCAGCGCCTTACCGGGGAATTCGCTCGCCTCGTTGAACCACCTTGCTTGCGCCGGCATGCCCCAGAGTTGCGAGCGGCGCGTGTCGGACAAGTCCCAGCGCAGCGGCGTGTGGTCGATGTCGATCGCGTGATAATGGCCGGTGAACAGCTCGATACGATGGCCATCGGGATCGCGGAAATAAACGAACAGCGCGTTGCCGATGCCGTGGCGGCCGGGGCCGCGTTCGAGCTTGGATGCGAAGCCGAGCGCACCGGCGACGTCGGCCGCATGGATGATGTCATGCACCTCGGACACCGCGAAGCCGCAGTGATGCAGCCGCGGGCCCTTGCCGTTGGCGAACACGACATCCTGCGGGTTGCCCTTGCGCTGCAGCCACGCGCCCCAGAGATCGTCCTTGCCGTCGGTCGCGGTGTATTCGGTCAGCCGGAAGCCGAGCGCGAGATAGAAGTCGGCGGCTTTCTGCACGTCGTAGGTGATGACCTGGAAATGATCCAGCCGCATCGGCGCGCCGCCGCGGTAGCGCTCGAAACGCTGCAGGTTGCTCGGCAGATCGTCCATCACAGCGCAAAGCTCGAGCGGCGTGCCGACATTGTCGTCGACATGCAGGGTCAGTCCTTGATGCGGCACCTGCACCCAGGCGGCCGGCAGCCCGAGGCTCGCGAAATAATCCGCGGCTTTGCGCAGGTCGTCGTCGGTGAAAACGCGCAGTCCGACACGCTCGCAGATCGGCGGCGCGGAAGTCTTGCGGAACACCAGGCTGTGATGCCCGCGCTCCTCGAGGCCGCGCAGGTATAGCGCGTCGGTTTCCTGCGCGCTCACCTCGAAGCCGAGCACGTCGCAATAGAAGACGCGCGTCGCGTCGAGATCGCGCGAGGTCAGCACCGCATGGCTGGCGCGGGTGATGTTGAAGGGTGGGTTCAGAGCGGCGGCGAAGCGGTTGCTGGCGTGGTCGCTCATGACGTTGTCATGCCTTGCCGAAGTCGAGCACCGGCTTGAAGTTCGGCGCCGCGAAAATCAGCCGGGCCTCGCGCGACCCGAACAGCCAAACGCCGCCGACCCGGCGATAGGTATCGGTGTAATCCTGCACCAGGACCGGCTCCGCTGGGTGCGGGCCGGGACCGTTGCCGCCGAACAGCGTCAGGATGCAGATGCCGTCCGCCTCGTCGGAAGAGCGCATCGTCAGCCGCAGGTTGGTGAAGATGTGCCGCACAATCCGTTCGCCCTGTTCGGCGCGCTGCAGATAGGCGCGACGGATCGCCGCATGGCCTTTGGCCCGGCTGCCGCCGTGGCGGCCATACCAGCCGTCCTCGGTGAACAGGTCGGCGACGCTGTCGCTGAGATTGTGGTCAATCCGATATGCGAATTCGGCGATCAGCGCATCGATCTCGAGGCGTGCGAGGAGCGCTTCCTGTGTGATGACAGGTCCGGCGCTCATGCGACGTGCAGTACGTGGTTGGTCAGCGTGCCGATCCCTTCGATCGTCACCGACACCGGCCCGCCCATCTTGTTGAGGTCGACATTCTGCACCGCGCCACCGCCCGCCGATTTCTTCAGCGCGGTCCCCATCGAGACGATGTCGCCCGGAAGCAGCGTCATATAGGTGGAGAGGAACGCGAGCACGTCGGCGGTCTTGTAGAACAGGTTCGCGGTATTGTCCTCGGTGACCAGCCGGCCCTGGTGGTGACAGGCCACATCGAGATCATGCGGATCGGCGATCTCGTCGCGGGTCACCAGCCATGGTCCCAGACACGCGAATGTATCGGCGCCCTTGTAACGGCCGGAATAGCTCGTCCAGGTATCGACATAGTCGATCTCGCTGGCGTCGCCCTGCTTCGGATGGATCGCACGATAATGAAACGTGTCTTCCTCGCGCATGGTCGGCGAGGTGATGTCGTTATGGATCGTGTAGCCGAAGATATGCTCGAAAGCGTCTGCGGCATGGATGTTCTTGGCGGTCTTGCCGATGATGATCGCGAGCTCGGGCTCGGGGTGGACCCGGCCATATTCGGGGCGGCATTCGATCGCGCCCTCGTGGCCCACCAGCGAACTCGCGGGCTTGATGAACATTGCCGGATGCTTCGGCCCGCGCATGATGCGATCCGCGTTGGCGCTGTTGTTGAGTGCGAGGCAACAGAGCTTGGTCGGGCGGCGCACCGGCGGACGCCAGGTCATGGCGTCGGCCATGAAGGATGTGACGCCGTCGGGATCGGTCGCCGCGATGTTGGCGGCGGCATGAACCTGCGCCATGGCGTCCGCGCCACCCTCGATCAGGTCGATCATGGTGCGCGGGGCATCGGTGCCGAGGTCGAACCAGCGGTCGCCGTCGAAGGAAAAGCCAATACGGTCACGGCCTTGTGCATGAAAACTTGCAAGCTTCACTTGTGCCTCGCCGGTCGGAACGATCACCGCGGGATATTAGGACGGATTACGCACGGCACAAATGCATGCCGGGAAACATTCCATTTCTTTGAATCTCCAATAATTTTTCGCAGCTACCCGGTCGGTCGATGAAAATTCGGGCGGTTGCAGTGCAGCGGTCATGCGCACCACGCGCAGGCAGACGATGATCCGCGCCCTGATATGCCGGGTGCGAGTCCAGGTTCCCTGATGGTCGGCGGTCGCCAAACACTCTGGTATGTCTGCGGGTGATCTGATAAATCAGTCTGACTTTCGTTTCCATAATCACCAACAACGGCGCTAAGCCGGTCTTCCAGGGGGATGGGGCGTGAGGACCACGAAGGGCGGGGAGGTCGCATTGCGACCGCTAGCTGCTCCATGTTCTCTCGACTCTTCCAACGCCCCTGAGGTAGGACCGCGTTATCCGCACCGTTGATCGACCGGCGCGTGCGACGTGTGGAGGTCCAGGAGGTGTTGATGTTTCGCGTCAAGAGTCCGCAAGATTTCGGAGCGGGCATCCTTTTCATGCTGCTCGGCATTGCCGGAATCTATTTCGGCAAGGACCTGACCTACGGCACCGCCACGCGCATGGGCCCCGGCTTCTTTCCGATCTGGCTGAGCTGGATCATCTTCGGCATGGGGACGATCCTGGCGGTGCGCGGATTGGCGTTCGTGGGTGAACCGATCGAGATGCCGCAGCTGCGGCCGCTGATCGGCGTGATTGGGTCCATCCTGGTATTCGGACTGCTGATCACCCGTTTCGGACTGCCGATCACGGTCATCGTCCTGACGTTTGTCGCAGCCTTCGCGCGGCCGAGCCCCGAACTGAAGGAGACCGCTTACCTGGCGGTCGGGTTGGCCGTCTTCGCCGTGCTCGCCTTCATCTTCGCGCTTGGTCAACCGCTGCCGCTCTGGTGGGACTTCTCGTAATGGACATTTTCGGCAATCTCGTCACCGGCTTCAGCGCCGCACTTTCGCTCCAGAATCTCGGCTTCGCGCTGATCGGCTGTTTCCTCGGCACGCTGATCGGCGTGCTGCCCGGCATCGGGCCGATCCCGACCATCGCGATGCTGTTGCCGATCACCTTCGGCCTCGACCCGCTGTCGTCGCTGATCATGCTTGCCGGCATCTATTACGGCGCCGCCTATGGCGGTTCCACCACCTCGATCCTGGTCAACATGCCGGGCGAGGCGGCATCGATCGTCACCTGTATCGACGGCCATCAGATGGCCAAGCAGGGACGCGCCGGCGCGGCGCTTGCGGTATCGGCGCTGGGGTCGTTTTTCGCAGGCACGGTCGGCACGATATTCGTCGCCGGCTTCGGGCCGCTGCTGTCGTCCTTCGCGCAGCAATTCAATTCGCCGGATTATTTCTCGCTGATGATCCTGGGCCTCACCACCGCTGTGGTGCTGGCGCATGGCTCGGTGCTCAAGGCGGTCACGGTGGTGCTGATCGGCCTGCTGCTCGGCCTGGTCGGCACCGACATCAACAGCGGTACCACGCGCTACACCTTCGGCATCTCCGACATCTGGGATGGCATCGACTTCCTCCCCGTGGTCATCGGCATGTTCGGCGTGGTCGAGATCATCCGTAATCTCGAGAAGCGCGAATACATGAAGGAGCCGATCAAAGCGAAGCTCTCCAGCATCTGGCCGACCAAGCAGGACTTCAAGGATTCGTGGATGCCGGTGCTGCGTGGCACCGCCGTCGGTTCGATCCTCGGCATCCTGCCGGGCGGCGGCGCGGTGCTCGCCTCGTTCGCCTCCTATACCGTCGAGAAGAAGGTCGCCAAGGACCCGTCGCGCTTCGGCAAGGGCGCGATCGAAGGCGTCGCCGGTCCTGAGTCCGCCAACAACGCCGCCTCGCAGACCTCGTTCATTCCGCTGCTGACGCTCGGCCTGCCGTCCAACGCCGAGATGGCGCTGATGATGGGCGCGATGATGATCCAGGGCATCCAGCCGGGCTCAGCGGTGATGACCAGCCGGCCCG
>CANKHJ010000198.1 GCA_947481635.1 Bradyrhizobiaceae bacterium | reverse complement strand
GGGTCGGCGCGATCCGCCGATCCAGTGTCCGTCGCCTCTCGCGCTGGCCAATTCTCTGCGATAATCTGCGGGCAAAGCGGCCTCAGCGGCCGGATCCAACATGCGCGGGCGGATGACAGATGCGGCCAATGGACATTTTAGGCGTTGTTGCGGCGACCCTCGCCGCCGCACTCGCGCCAGCCGTCATCCTGGCGGCCGCCGACGGAAACTTGGATATCATGACCCCGGTATTCGGTGTCGCTCTCGGTCACGTCGTGATCTTTGGCCTTCCGCTGCTGCTGATTTTCAGGAAGCGGGTCAACGTATGGTCGACAGTCATCGTCGCCTTCATCGTTGGTGTTGTTCCAGCCGCCGTGATGTTCTGGCCAGGCGACAGTGACGGAAGTTTCAGCGCCTCGATTGGGGGCGTACCGACGGTGATCGCCGGCATTCCGACCGTTGCAGGATGGTTGAACTATCTCGGCTTGCTCGCATTTCTTGGAGCCTGTGGTGCCGTCAGCGGGCTGGCGTTCTGGCTGGTTTTGAAATTCACGGGCTGTCTCCCGTCATCCGATCGAACCGCCATCGCGCGGGGATAGCCGCTCCGTCTCGGACAGTCGGCACAGAGAAACTCAGGCGACGCGTTTCCACGTTTCAGGCTCCGGGGTCGCACATGAAAATTCTGGTGACCGGCGCAACCGGCCTGATCGGCGCCGCGGTGGTCGCCCGGCTCGCACGTGAAGGCCATCAGCTCGTCCGCGTGGTCCGCAATGGCGCCGGCCATGACGATGATGTCGTCGTCCGTGACTTTGCTGACGCGACCGTACCTGCCGACTGGATGGCGCCTCTGCAGGGAGTCGACGCGGTCGTGAATTGCGCGGGCGTCCTGCAGGACAGCCCGCGCGACTCGACCCGGGCCGTACACGTCGACGGATTGGCCGCGCTGATTGCCGCGTGCGAGCAGCTCGGCGTCCAGCGCTTCATCCACATGTCGGCCATCGGCACCGAGCGCGACCCGCTCTCCGAATTTTCCAGCACCAAGAGAGCGGGCGAGGCGCTGTTGTTCGGCAGTGCGCTGGATTGGATTGTGCTGCGGCCGTCTGTGGTGGTCGGCCGTGCCGCCTATGGCGGAAGCGCAATGTTTCGCGGGCTGGCGGCATTGCCCCTGCTCCCGCAACTGCCCGACGTCGGACTGTTGCAGATCGTTCAGCTTGACGATGTGACCGAGACGGTCGTCCGCGTACTGCAAGGGCCTGCGCGTCTCACGCTTGATCTCGCCGGCCCTGAATCGCTGACAATGGTCGAGGTGATCAGGGCGTACCGGCGATGGCTCGGCTGGAGGCCGGCACGCATTGTCTCGGTGCCGCCGGTGGCGGCGGCCGTTCTCTACTGGATCGGCGACATGATCGCATGGCTTGGATGGCGATCGCCGGTGCGCAGCACTGCCCGGCACGAGCTGACCCGTGGCGCTGTCGGCGACAATAGCGAATGGATGCAATTGACCGGCATCACGCCGCAAGCTTTGGGCGCGGCGCTCGCCGCCGAGCCCGCATCGGTCCAGGAGCGCTGGTTCGCAAGGCTCTATTTCGTGAAGCCGTTCGCGTTCGTGATGTTTCCCGTCTTCTGGATCGTGACCGGCCTGATATCGGTCGGGCCTGGATATGAGACCGGCCGGGCGCTGATGCTCGAGGCGGGTGCGGGCCAGCTCGCAGGCTTTGCGGTCGCCGCCGGTGCGCTCGCTGATATCGTCATCGGCGTCGCGATCGCTTTCAGGCGCACGGCGCGTATCGGCCTTTATGCCGCGCTCGCGGTCTCGGTCTGTTATTTCTTTGCCGGCGGCATCCTCGTTCCGCGGCTTTGGATCGATCCGTTGGGCCCCTTGCTGAAGATCTGGCCGATCATCGGGGTCAACCTTGCGATGCTGACGATGCTGCCGGAACGATGATGCTGTTCTTTCTCATCAAGTATCTTCACATCATCGGTGCCGCTGTCCTGTTTGGAACGGGCGCGGGCATCGCCTTCTTCATGGTTGTCGCTCATCGGCGCGGCGATGCAACCGTCATTGCCGGCGTCGCCCGCATTGTCGTGCTCGCGGATTTTGTGTTCACCGCGACCGCGGTTGTGCTGCAACCGGTCACCGGTCTCCTACTGGCGAAACTGGCTGGCTATACCGGATGGGAGGGATGGATTGTCCTCTCGATGCTGCTCTACGTCATCGCCGGAGCGTTCTGGCTGCCGGTCGTTTTCATGCAGATGCGAATGCGTGATCTTGCAGATGCGGCGCATCGAACCGGCGCCGCGCTGCCCGCTGAGTATCACCGATTATTCCGGTGGTGGTTTGCGGCTGGCTTTCCGGCGTTCGGCGCTGTCGCCGCCATCTTCTGGCTCATGATCGCCAAGCCGCTGATCCCTCCGTTCGACTGACGTCCCAACTCCCCGTTGGCAGGCAGGCCGATCCGCTACTGCGAGCGATAGGCGACGTCTTGATCAGCGGCGACCGGATTTGCCAGCACACCGAGGCCGGTGATCTCGACCTCGACTATGTCACCTGGCTTCATGTTCACCGCGCCCAATATCTTGTGCCGGCCGATGGGTGCCAAATTTTCGCCCGGATAGGGCGGAAGCGCGCCCGGCGTTCCCATCGCGATCATATCGCCGGGCTGAAGCGTATAGCCGGTCGACAGAAAGTGGATGACTTGTCCCACCGTGAACAGCATGTCGTTCAACGGCGCATTCTGGCGCTCGATGCCGTTCAGCCGTGTGATGACGCGCCGGTTCTCGGGATCGCCGAATTCATCGACCGTGACCAGCCACGGGCCGACACTGCCGGACCGCTCGAAATTTTTGCCCAGGCCGAAATTGCGATTCTGAGACTGATACTCGCGGACTGAGCCCTCATTGAAGCAGGAAAATCCTGCAATATGATCGAACGCCTTCTCGACCGGAATGTGCCGTCCGCCTTTGCCGATGATCACGGCGAGCTCGCCCTCGTAGTCGAATTGCTTGGCGACGCTCGGCGGCGGACACAGCAGCGGCTGGTTATGTCCGACCATCGACAGCGGTGTGCGGACGAAGACGTGCGGATATTCCTTCGAGGTGACGAGGCCGGTCTCCTCGATATGGGTCTTGAAATTGAGCGCCAGCGCCCAGATCGCATGCGGATCGGGGATGACAGGAAGCAGATGGGCGGTCTTCAAGCTGTGCGTGCCGGCTTTGCCAGCGACGGCGTCACGCAGTCGCACGAGTCCGTCGGAGCTCCCCAGCAGGGCGCGCAGGCTATGCGGCAGGTGTGGCGCAACCTCGGCCACCGCGACAAAACTATCCGCGCCGGTCATGACGCCAATCCGGTCCTGCCCGTTATCGCGGTAAGAAACGATCCGCATATCCGCCCGGCTCCAAATGGTCAGAGAGAAGTGACGTCGTCGTCATGCGCGTGCTGAATCACACACGCATCGTCGGCCACCGCCAGGTTGCCGGTCAGCTCCAGGGCCCCAGATAGCTCTCGCCGTCAAACGCATCGGGTCGATCGCTGATGACCTCGGGCCAGTTGTCGTTGTCGATCGGGAGACCGGCGGAGGCGGCCCTTGGTCTGCCATCCCAGCCGATCTGCGTCATGGCGTAATAGAGCTGTATGGCGTGCCCCTCGGGGTCGATCACGAAGGCGCTGTAATCGATCCCCGGGAACAATTCAGGCGGCAATGTCCGGACCGTGACGCCGCGCTCCTTGAAAAACGCGACTGCGCCGCGCAGTTGAGAATAGTCGGCCACCTGAAAGCCGCAGGAGAATAATGTCGTGTGTGCGCTCAATCCGAGTTCGGCGCGCAACGCCATGGGATAGATCGCCAGCGAGTGGTGTTCGGTGTTCGCGCGCAGGAATATGCAGCGATGTCCATTCCAGTCGATTTCCTCGGTGACCCGCAGTCCCATCGTGTCACGGTAGTAAGCGATCGCGCCCGGGACATCACTCGCGAAAATACGCACCGGGCCCACCTTGGTCACCTTGAACGGACGGGCCATCAGAATGCCGCCCACGTCATAGGTTTCCGCCAGCGGCTCCTTGAAACGATAGCCGGAGCGGATATCGATGGCGGCGGCAAGGCCCTCCTCGACCTCGGCGAATTCGGAACGATGCGGCAGCGCGGGCGCCTCGCGATAATCGCGCCGGTGCATGCCTTGCGGCTTGCTCAATCCATCCCAGCCGATCTGCTCGATGCCATAATAGATTTCGTTGGGGTGGCCTTCCGGATCGTGCGGATAGGCGTGCCAGTTCGACCCCGGATTGTCCCGGCCTGACCGCGCGATGTGGATGCCTGCCTGCTTGAGCCACACCTCGCCATCGACGACCTCGCGCAGACTGCCAACCTGCCAGGTGATCTGGTTGATGGTGACCTCGGCAACCGAGTGTTTCGCCAGTCTGCGGCGGAACCGGCCGGGAAACAGAACGAATGAGTGGTGGTCGGTGCCGTGTCGCATGAAATAACCGACACCCGAGCCTAGCTTCTCGCGCTCTGCCGCCGGAACCCTGGCGCCGAAGTCGATCGGGTCCGCGATCTTGAGGCCGAACATGCGGGTGTAGAATTCCACGCATGTGTCGATGTTCTCGACATCAAGGCCGAAATGGCCCAGCCGGCGGATTTTGAACGGCCGGTCCAGCATCACGCCGCCGACGTTGAAACGCCCGCCGGCACTCACGTTTTCAGGCATCTCGCTCTCCCGATGGCCACGCGATAATAGCCGTGGGGGTCCGCTTGTCCACACTTCAGGCCTTATGTCGGTGCGTGATGCAGCGACGATGGTCCGGATACGGGAATTCAAGACTCTTTGAATGCCGCGGTGACTTGCGCTATAGCGTTTTCGAGCGAAGTGGATGCCGGTTCCCGTGAGCAAACGCGTCAAACAAAAGGCTCTCATATCGTGATCAGAAACTTGAAGGGGAGCGAAATGACGCGACGTGGATTGGCGACGGCGTTGTTTGTCTGCTCCCTGGTTGCCATGCCGGTCGGCGCGCCGGCGCAGGACTTTCCGTCGAGGACGATCAAGATCATCGTTCCCAATCCGCCAGGCGGCGCGGGTGACATCGCCGCCCGGTTGATCGGTCAGAAGCTCAGCGATGTTCTCCACCAGCCGGTGGTGGTCGAGAATCAGCCGGGCGGTTCCGGATCGATCGGCATGAACATGCTGAAACGCGCGGCTCCGGATGGGCACACCATCGGCGTGGTCATTTCGGTCGCCCAGACCATCGACCGGATCCAGAACAAGCAGTCGTCCTTCGATCTGGTCCAGGATTTCACGCCGATCACCGCAATCGCCTCGAATCCGGCCGGCCTTCTGGTCAATGCGCAGGTGCCGTCAAAGACCATGGCGGAGTTCTTGACCTATGCGAGGAGCAAGCCCGGCGCGTTGAACTATGCCACGGCCGGCATTGGGACGGCGCATCATCTCTACGGCGAGGTTCTCAACAAGGTCGCCGGCATTTCGATGCTCAATGTCCCGTATCGCGGCGTCACCCCCGCGTTCAACGACCTGCTTGGCGGGCATGTGCCGGTCGCGATCGTCAGTCTTGCCACCGCGCTCCAGCACCTCGGCTCCGGCACGGTCCGCCTGCTCACGGTGTTCGACACCAAGCGTTATGCCAAGGCGCCCGATGTGCCGACCATCGTCGAGGTGCTGCCGCAATACGATCCCGGCTCGACCTGGGTCGGGTTCCTCGCGCCGCCAAACCTTCCTGCCGCGATTACCACACGCCTGCACGATGAAATCACCGCCATCCTGCGGTCGCCGGAAGTCGTCAATGTCTTGACCGAGAACGGGCTCGACATCATCGCGAACCGGCCTGACGATTTCGCGGCCATGATCCGAAGGAATACCAGGCTCTGGGACGAGGCCGCGGTCACGGCCGGACTGATCCCGAAGTAACTGATCCCCAAGCAATTGATCCCCAGGCAATTGATCCCCAAGCAATTGATCCCCAAGCAATTGATCCCAAGATGACCGGGATCATGAGGCGGGACTTTGCTCCCGCCTTGAGGCCTCATTGATCCACGGTCGACATTGTATCGGGAAGCGTTGCGCACGTTCTAGGTGCCCGAACTCGGAGCATCGTCACACCTAAGGTGCGTCTTCGATCTCCGCCCCGTTCTCTGGAACATTCTCGTCATCGAGATCGGGGATGATAATGGCTGCGCTGATTGAGCCCACAATATCTTCGTTCTCCTCGGGCGGTGGCGTGGCATGACCCGAGGACAGACCGGTCAGCAGGAGGGCAAGGATGAAGCTCTTCATTATTCTTCTCGCAAGCAACCCCCGCCCGATCTAACGAGTCCCCGATTAACGACAGGTTGATGCTCTGCGCATTCGCAGTTCCAAATTCCGTTGGGGCCTTCCTAATTCAGCTTCGCGGTGGGTACCACGTGAGCAAATTCAATCGTCATCCGCGTACCGGTCTCTGGCGCCGATTCGACTTTGAAATCGCTGTTCGCATTCTCTTTCAGGGATCTCACCAGCAGCGTGCCCATCTTGCCTGGTATCGGCCAGGTCGTCCCCTCTGGAAGGCCCACTCCGTCATCGGCAACGACGATACGGATACGGCTCCCATCCTCACACAAGCAGCGCAGCGTCAGCGTTCCGTTGCTGCGCCCTGCAAAGGCGTACTTGAAGGCATTGGTCAGCAACTCATTGACCAGCAGACCAACTGGCATCGCCACGTTGATGGAGACCGATACGTAATCGACTTTGATATCCAGCCTGATGCCTTCGACCGCGTAGGTATGCATGACGGCCGAAGCGATTTGACTGACGTAATGTCCCAGGTCGACCATCTGGCCTACCCCGTCAGCCGAGAGGTCTCGATAAAGCAGCTGGAGTGATTCAATCCGCCCTGCCAGGCGGTCCAGGTTGATTTGGCTGCCGTTCCTCTGGTTGCGGGCGTCGAGCCGAATAAGGGCCGTAATAAGCTGCAGGTTGTTTTTGACGCGGTGCTGAAGCTCCTTGAGCAGCATGTCCTTGTCGCGGAGTTGTCGAGCAAACTCCTGGCGCTCGGCGCGTTCGCGTGCGGTCACGTCAATCAAGGCGACGATTCGATAATTCTCGGACGTATCCTCGTTTTCGATAACGCCGGCATACGCCTCCACGATCAACTCGTTCGGTGCTTCCTTATGAAACGTGCCGTGATATTCCTCACCGGCCTGACACACGGCTTGTTGCAACGTGACGTGCGGCTCGGCCTCCTCCTTGTATCCCGCGAGAATGGTCCAGTTGTCTTTCAGAAAATCCGCGGAGGAATGGCCGGTCAACGTTTCGGCGGCCTTGTTGGCATAAACGATACGATGATCGTCTCCAATCCGCTTCGCCACCACGACCGCGATCGGAAATAAGTCGAGAAAGTGTTTGAACTCTTCGATACCCATCCCCTCCGTCAACTCTACGGAGTTGAAAAGGTCGGTCACTTGCTGGGAGCTGGTCTCATCCGGCGGTTGGGAAGAGGTCATAAGACCCTCGAGGTGTTGCTGGAGTCCAGGACGAGCGGACAGGCCATGTTAAATGGGGCTTCGTTGTGACCCTAAGGACCGGCTCGCCAGCAGGTCTCGAACGTCCGTCAGGACCGTTATCGAATTATACGGCTTGCTGTGAAACCTGGCGCCGGGAGGCATATCGCCAGGCCTCGGCGCGGCCAGCCCCGATACGACGATGATGCCGATATCGGGCCAGCGATCGGCGACATATCGAGCAAGCGCGAACCCGTCCATCGACGCGCCTGGCATATGCACGTCGGTAAAGAGAATCCGGACGTCATGACGGTTTTCCAGGATGGCGACGGCCTCGTCGGCGTGCTTGGCCCCGAGCGCTTCGAATCCCGCCTCGGCCAGAACGTCCAAACCGAAATAACGAACCAACACGTCGTCATCGACGACCAGTATTGTGGCCACAGGACCTCCGGCCAAAGACAAGGAGTCATCAAGAATTTGCTGACTCCTCCAAGCGGGCAGATCTCAAACAATGGCGAGGTGGGTGAGATGTGGGTATGCGGTCCGGGCGCTCAACAATCCAAGGCTTGACGCGGTATATGGTTCCCTACCCCCTGCAATCTCTTATTGTTCAACACACCCAGGCAGCGGACACCCGGTCGGAAGCAGCGCCGGTCGCGATTGCCACAAGTGGCTAGCGGCGCGGCCTGGGCGCGGTGGCCGGCGCGACAGCCGGTGCGGCAGGGGGTGTGCTGCTACCGCCACCGAACAGAATCCGTTGCGGATTCTGCGCGAGGTCCGTCACCGCCCGGTCGATATTGCCGATGGCGCGATGGGCGTCGCCGCCGACGATTTCGATTTGCCTTGTGGCGGTTGCGGTCAATTTATTGACGCCGGTCGTGATGGCTGTGGCGCTCTTGTCGAGGTTGCTTGCCAGCGAGTGAATCGACGCGGCCGCTTCCTTGCCGTTGGTCATGATTTCGTCGACCTGGCCGGCGTTCCGCGCCAGAGCAGCGGTGAACAGCGCAAGATCGGCAATCGCCTGGCGCAACTCGGCCCGGTTTTCGTCGATCAGCTCGCTGGTCT
>CANKHJ010000197.1 GCA_947481635.1 Bradyrhizobiaceae bacterium | reverse complement strand
CGCTCGATCAGCAGCGAGCAACGCCGCCGGCGGTTCTTGGGATTGGCCGGATCGCATTTGCCCCAGCCGGGACCCGGCCGTGGAACGCCGCCGGAGAAACCGCAGCCGAGGATGGTGAAGGTCAGCGTCATGCGGCGGCTGGCTTCGGTACTTTATTGAACAGCCTGAAGAAGTTCTCGGTCGTCTGGCGCACGATCTCGTCGTAGGACACGCCGCGCACCTCGGCCAGAACCCGCGCGGTTTCGGTGACGTATGACGGCTCGTTGCGTTTGCCGCGGTATTTGCCGGGCGCGAGATACGGCGCGTCGGTCTCCACCATGATGCGGTCGGCCGGCAGCGATGCCGCGATGGCGCGCAATTCGTCGGTCTTCTTGTAGGTGAGGATCCCGGTGAACGAGATCGACAGCCCGAGTTCGATGGCGCGCCGTGCGAGGGCGGGGCCGCCGGTATAGCAATGCAGCACGGCAGGGAAGGCCCCCTTCCCCATCTCGTCTTCCAGCACCGCGGTGGTATGCGCATCGGCGTCGCGCGTATGAATCACCAGCGGCAAGCCGGTTTCGCGCGCTGCCGCGATGTGATTGCGAAAACCACGTTCCTGATCGTCGATCGGGCTGGTCTCATAGTGATAATCGAGACCTGCCTCGCCAAGCGCGACGACCTTCGGATGCTGGGCGAGCCGCACCAGGTCCTGCGTCGAGATGTCGGGCTCCTCGGCCGCGTGATGCGGATGGGTGCCGACCGAGCAATAGACTTCCGCGAATCGCTCCGCGATGCCGATCAGATCGGCATGCCGCTTCACCCGCGTCGAGATCGTGACGATGCGGCCGATGCCGGCCGCGCGCGCACGCGCCACGACGTCATCCAGCGTGTCCGCGAAGTCGGGAAAATCCAGATGGCAATGGCTGTCGACCAGCATATTCGCACTCAATGCGTCAGCCCTCTGCGGCCGCTTCCGGCTCGATATAGCGCGGAAATACCGGCGTCGGCGCCGGCAAGGTGACACCCGGCGCCAGCCGATGTTTGCCGCCGAGACGTGAAAAGTCGCGCTCGCCGGCCGGCACGCCGAGCAGATCGAGCAGCCTGGCGGAGGCTTGCGGCATGACGGGTTGCGTCAGGATGCCGACCTGCCGCATCACCTCGGCGGTGACATACAGCACACTGCCCTGGCGTTTCGGATCGGTTTTGGCCAGCGCCCAGGGCGCCTCGCCCGCGAAATAGCGGTTGGCATCCGCGATCACCGCCCAGACCGCGTTGAGCACCTGATGTAGCTGCTGGGTCTTCATCGCGTCACGCGCCTTGCCGATCAGCGCGTCGGTGGCGGCAAGGATGGTCTTGTCATTGTCGCTGAAGTCGCCGGGCTGCGGCAGCACGCCGCCGAGCTGCTTTGCCACCATCGACAGCGAGCGCTGCGCCAGATTGCCGAGGTCATTCGCAAGGTCGGCGTTGATGCGCGCGACGATCGCGTCATGGCTGTAATTGCCGTCCTGGCCGAACGGGACTTCGCGCAGGAAGAAATAGCGCAACGCATCGGCGCCATAGGCCTCCGCCAGCGCAATCGGATCGATCACGTTGCCGACCGACTTCGACATCTTCTCACCGCGGTTGAACAGGAAACCGTGCGAGAAGATGCGCTGCGGCACGGCGAGGCCGGCCGACATCAGAAAGGCCGGCCAATAGACCGCATGGAAGCGCACGATATCCTTGCCGATCACGTGCAAAGCCGCCGGCCAGTAGCGCTTGAAATTCTCGCTGCTCAGTTCGGGATAATCGATCGCGGTGATGTAGTTGGTCAGCGCATCGACCCAGACATACATCACGTGCTTCGGATTGCCGGGGACGCGCACGCCCCATTCAAGCGTGTTGCGAGAGATCGAAAGGTCACGCAGTCCGCCCTTCACGAAGCTCGCGACCTCGTTGAGGCGCTCCTTCGGCAGCACGAAGTCCGGTACCTTCTGGTACAGCGCGAGCAGCTTGTCCTGATAGGCGGAGAGCTTGAAGAAATAGCTCTCCTCTTCCACCCATTCGACCGGCGTGTTCATCGGCCCGAGCCGCGCGCCGCCTTCGACGACACGGGTCTCGCTTTCGTCGTAATAGGCTTCGTCGCGCACCGAGTACCAGCCGGCATATTTGTCGAGATAGATGTCGCCGGCCTTCTCCATCGCCTCCCAGATCGCGACCGAGGCGCGATGGTGGCGCTCTTCGGTGGTACGGATGAAGGAGTCGTTCGAACAATTCATCGCGGCGACCATGGCGCGGAACCGCGCCACGTTGCGGTCGAGCAATTCGATCGGCTTGATGCCTTCCTTCGCCGCGGTCTGCTGGATCTTCAGGCCGTGCTCGTCGGTACCGGTCAGGAAGAAAACGTCATACCCATCAAGCCGGCGAAAGCGCGCGATCGCGTCGGTCGCGACCACCTCATAGGCGTGGCCGATATGCGGCACGCCATTCGGATAGGCGATCGCGGTCGTGATGAAATAAGGCGCCTTTTCGGCCATCTGTCTCGCTCGCAAAGCAGTATCGGGTCCGCCAGGATGCGGATGGCGGGCATTGGCCCGGCCAAGTCAACGTCCATGCAGGACTTAGAGGCTCAGTGTCCCGGGATCAACCACGTGTCGCCTCGGCGAGCGTCCCGAACACCGAGAATACCAGCGGTTTGCGCTCCAGGTTGTATTCGGCGGCGTCCTGGGCGGCGGTATTGATCGTCTCCCACGCCTGCGCCACCCGGGCGAGACCGGCAGCGTCGCCGCCGGCGCCGAGGCGCGAGGACAGCCAGGCGTTGATAGTGTCGATCACGATCGCCAGCTTTTCGGCATCGTAGCCCGACAGGGCGTCGCCGAGCCCGTGCAGCCGGTTGCGGTCCAATTCCGGCAAGGCGTCGAGCAATTCCACCACACGCTGGCGCAGCGCCAGCGCCGGGCCATCGAGCAAGGCCAGCGCACGCGCGACGCTGCCTTCCGCCGCCGCCGCGGCTTTTTGCAATTCAGTCCGATCCACCGACGCGCCGAGCACGATGCTCGCCGCCTGGAGGACTTCGCTTTCGGCGAGCGGCTTCAGCGTCAGCCGCCGGCAGCGCGAGCGGATGGTTGGCAGGATGCGGCCCGGCATGTGGCTGACCAGCAGCAGCAGCACGCGCGGCGGCGGCTCTTCGAGGATTTTCAGCAGCGCGTTGGCGCCTGATTTGTTGAGCTCCTCGACCGAGTCGACGACCGCGATGCGCCAGCCGCCGTCCCAGGCGGTGGAACCGAAAAACGAGACGGTCAGGCGCACGTCGTCGACCGCGATGTCCTGGCGCAGCTTGCCTTTGTCGTTGAGGCCGCGCTCCAGCACCAGCAGATTGCCGTGCGAGCTTGCCGCGATCCGCTGCGCGGCCGGATGATCCGCCGCGACAGCGAGCGAGCCCGCACCCTGCACCTGCGGAGCGGCCGGATCGGGATGCGCGAGCACGAAGCGCGCCATGCGATAGGCGAGCGTCGCCTTGCCGACGCCGCGCGGTCCGCCGATCAGCCAGGCATGCGGCGTCGCGCCGCCGCGATAGGCTTCGAGCAATGTCTGCTCGGCCTCGTGATGGCCGATCAGTTCGGTCGTGCCGCGCGGATGCAGGCCGCCGTCGCTGTCGTCGTCGCTCATGGTGTGACGCTCGCGGCTTCCCGGTTCGCCGGCTTGGGCTGCAGCCGCTTGTTGACGATGCTCCAGATGCGCGACCCGATCTTGGGCTTCGGCGCGCGCGCATCGACCACGACGCAGCGATCCGGCTCCGCGGCGGCGAGCTTGAGATAGGCTTGCCGCAATTGCTCGTGGAAGGCGAGCCCCTCCCCTTCGAAACGGTCGGCTTGCGCGGCGCCGCGCCGCTTGGTCGCGCGCGCCAGACCGGTCGCGACCGGGACGTCGAGCACCAGCGTCAGATCCGGCCTGAGGTCGCCGATGGTCACGCGTTCGAGCCCCGATAGCAGCCGGCGATCGACATTGCCGAGCTCGCCCTGATAGGCGCGGGTCGAATCGATGAACCGGTCGCAGATGACCCAGGTGCCTTTCGCCAATGCGGGCGCGATGGTGGAGCGCACGTGATCGTCACGCGCGGCAGCGAACAGGATCGCCTCCGCCTCCGGGCCGAGCGGCTTTGCGACGCCGGACAGCAGCACGTGGCGGATGATCTCGGCGCCGAGCGATCCCCCGGGCTCGCGGGTGAGTTTCACGGCGATGCCATGGGCGCGCAGCCGGTCCGCCAGCGCCGACGCCTGGGTCGACTTTCCGGTGCCTTCGCCGCCTTCGAAGGTGATGAATCGTCCGCGCATCGGGCTGTTGCTCTCAGCCCTTATAGCTTCTGGATCCCGGCGCGGAACAGTCCGATCATCAGTTCGCTGGCGGCATCGAAGGCGCGCCCCGGCAACCCGCCGGTCCCGACATCCTCGCCGACGCGCAACGGCACTTCGAGCGCGAGATTGTCGTTGCGCCAGACCTTGAGCATGCCGGCCGGCTGGCCCTGGCGCACCGGCGCCTGCAGCGGGCCGCTATAGCTCACCCGCGCCAGGATCTTCTCGTTGACGTTGCGCGGCACCATCAGCCGGACCACCTTGGGAGCGATCAGCGGCACCGAGCCGCTGGCGCCGCCATAGACCTTGGCGTCGGCGACGCGCTGGCCTTCGCCGAACAGGATGCGGGTCTCGAAGCTGGCGAAGCCCCATTCGAGCAGCTTCTTGGCTTCGTCGACGCGCTCCTTCTCGCTCTTGGCGCCGTTGACCGAGACGATCAGCCGCGTTGAGTTGCGCACGGCGGATCCGACCAGGCCGTAGCCCGCCTCGGCGGTGAATCCCGTCTTGAGGCCGTCGGCGCCGATATTCAGCGTCAGCAACGGATTGCGGGTCTGCTGGCGGATCTTGTTGAAAGTGAATTCGCGCTCGGCGTAGATCTTATAAAATTCCGGATAGGTCGCGATGATGTGCTGCGCCAGCCGCGCCAACTCGCGCGATGTCACCTTGTGGTTCGGGTCGGGCAGTCCGGTGGAATTGGCGAAGACCAGCTTGGTCAGCCCGAGTTCGCGCGCCCGCTTGGTCATCTTCTCGGCGAAGGCGCGCTCGTTGCCGGAAATGCCTTCGGCGAGCGCGATGCAGGCATCGTTGGCGGATTGAATGATCGCGCCATGCAGCAGGTCGTCCACCGAGACGCGGCTGTGGATCGGCGCGAACATGCTCGAGGTGCGCGACGGCGCGCCGCCCTTGCGCCAGGCATTCTCGCTGATGATGAATTCGTCGGTGAGCTTGAGCCGGCCTTGCTTGATCTCGTTGAAGACCACTTCCTGGGTCATCAGCTTGGCGAGGCTCGCCGGCGCGATCAGCTCATCGGCATTCTTCTCGTAGAGCACGCTGTCGCCGTCGGCATCGATCAGGATCGCGGACGAGACCGAGGTCTGGAACCCGTCCTCCTTCTTCGGCCCCGGCATGGCGTTGGGCGCGGCGAGCGCGGCGACGACGGTGCCCGCCAACAGGCAGGCGACGCTCCAGCCGGCGATCTTCAGCATCGGTTGCATTCCGCCACGGGTCAGCATGGTCCGCTCCGTCGCAGCCCCCGCCTCTGATGTAGCAAGCGGGCGGCGCGCCAACAATCGCGGACGCAAGACAGCGGTGGGAGGGTTAATAGAGCCCGCGGGCGCTGAAGCCCATCGCGGGAGCCTGCCGAACCGGGGCATAGGCCACGGCGGGCTGCTCGGGCGCCGGGGCCTGGACGACGGCGTCGGGGCCGCGGGTCCAGGCAAGACGCGGCGATCCGGCTGCAGGGGCCTCGATCCGGTTCACCGAGGTTATTTCCGGAGCACTATTGGCCGCCGCCAGTCTCGGCGAGGCGGTCGTGTCCGGGGCTCCGAGAGTGAAGGGCCGCTCGGACGGCACGGGCACCGGACCGGCAACGCGCACGGCGGGCTTTTCATCGAATTGCGGAATGAACGGCTTCGCCGACGCGACCATCACCCGCGACGGTGCAGGCGCCGGCCCGTCCTCGCGCAAGGTCGCGGCCAGCATGCGATCGTCGCTGCCTTCGAGCGGCGCGGTGCCGACGAACTCGACCCTGACACGCGCCAGCCCATGGCCGTGGAAGCCGAGCAATTGCGCGGATTTCACCGAAAGATCGATCACGCGATCACCATGGAACGGGCCGCGATCGTTGACGCGCACCACCAGCGATTTCTTGTTGGAAAGATTGGTCACCCGCACATAGCTCGGCATCGGCAGCGTGGGATGCGCGGCAGTGATCGATTCCATGTCGAACACTTCGCCATTGGCGGTCAGGCGGCCGTGGAAATCATCGCCATACCAGGACGCCATGCCCTCGGCGCGATAGCCCTGCCCTTCGTTCGGAACGAAGGTGCGGCCAGCGACCACGTAGGGCTTGCCGACGCGATAGGTGCCGCCGCCCTTCGGCACCGGCTCGCCGAACTCGACCACGCGCGGACTGGCCGTGACCCCGTATTTGGGATCGACCTTACGCGCGAATTTTCCGGATGAAGCGCAATTGGCCAGCGCGAAACAGCCGAGCACGACGAACGCCAGGCGAAGCGGTTTTCCGCCCGAAATTGCCCAGTCCTGCCCCATAACGCCCCCAACGCAACACGCACGAGAAGCGAACGCCCCCGATGCGTGACCATAACGAGGTTCAATGGAGGCAGAAATGGGGCTTGGCCGGTTTGGTGAATGGGCATGGTAAATGTCGGGTAACCAAGGCGGGCGGACAGCCCTTCAGGCGGCGGCAGTCGTCCACAGCGGCATCCGGACACCATTTTCTTTCGCCGCCGGCTGGGTCAGTATTCTCCAAATTCAAATGGGGGCGACAATGCGTTTCGGATTGATTGCAGTCATCGCGGTCACCTTGCTTCTCTCAGGGCTTGACCTGGTCGCCAGCGACGCCAACGCCGAAGGTGCGATCGCCATCGGGATCGCGCGCGGCGGCGTCGTCCAGGGCTACGCCATCGGCTGGTCGAACGATCTCCCCAGCAAAAGCGCGGCGCAGAAGGCCGCACTGGACGGGTGCCGCACCTCGCCCAACTCCAACAAGCCGGCGCAACAGAACTGCAAACTGGTCGGCACGATCGTCAATCAATGCGTCGCCTCGGCGCTAGACCCGAAGAATGGCACGCCGGGCGCCGGCTGGGCGGTTGCTGCCACGCAGGCCGATGCGGACGATGCCGCACTCGCCAAATGCAGAAGCACCGCAGGCGCGGCCCGCCGCGACTTCTGCAAGGTGATGGACCGCCGTTGCGACGGCAGCGCGAAGTAATCGCTATCGGCGCTGACCATCCGTGCCGCAGCGGCACCCAGGAGCCATTTCTTTCACCGGTGGCTCGGGCAATATCCTCTGGTTCAAAGGGAGGCGAGAATGCGTCTCGGATCGATTGCGGTGATCGCGGTCACCCTGCTGCTGGCAGGTTTTGACCTGGTCGCCGGTGACGCCCATGCCGAAGGTGCGGTCGCGATCGGGATCGCACGCGGCGGCGTCGTCCAAGGCTACGCCATCGGCATTTCGATCGATCACCCCAGCAAGAGCGCGGCGCAGAAAGACGCGATGGACAGGTGCCGCAGTTCGCAAGGCTCGAACAAGCCTGCGCAGCAGAACTGCAAATTGGTCGGAACGGCCATCAATCAATGCGTCGCGTCGGCGCTCGATCCGAAGGATGGAACACCGGGCGCCGGATGGGCTGTCGCCGACACGCAGGCCGCCGCCGACGACGCAGCCCTCGCCGGCTGTCGAAACACCGCAGGCGCGGCCCGGCGCGACTTTTGCAAGGTGATGAACCGCCGTTGCGACGGCAGCGCGAAGTAGTTCGCTTGTCGGGTTGAATTCACCGTTGAGGCCGGCTGGTCAGAGGCCGATTCCGTCGCTAGAACGCGGGCGTCCGGAAGGGTGGCCGAGTGGTTGAAGGCAGCGGTCTTGAAAACCGCCGTGCGGGCAACCGTACCGTGGGTTCGAATCCCACCCCTTCCGCCAGTAAATCCAATAATCCATTGAAACTTTTGAATAAATTGCGTTGACCGTCTGTCGACCCCACCTCTATCCCCACCCGCGCAGTCCATAATTGCCTGGAGATCGCTTGAAAGATCGCGGGTGAAGGAGTGGCATCGGGAGAATGATGCCGAATACGATTGGTCATCATGTCCCGTTGGAGTTGATATCGTGGCAGAGCCCGTTGGCCGCACAGAGATCATCGCATTTCTTGTATCGCGCAGGTTTCCGCCGATGGCGCTGGCAGCACTGCCGTCCCGCAGTCGACCGGAAGCGATGTCGCTCGCCGCCATCGCCGCCATCGCCGCAAAGCCGGGAGGAGCGACGACACTGGATCGCGTCGGTCGGCACAAGGAGATTGACCAATACGAATCCGAACTTGCAAGTCTTCCTTCCGAAAGGCTGCAGGCCCTTTACGAGGAAGCGCACGCCCGGATGGCCGTGGACTTGCAGCTGGAGGAAGACGCGCGCTTCTTCAATCAACCACATGCAGCCGCTGACTTCGATCACTGGTCGAAAGCAGAGCATTGGTCCCTGGATGAGGCAATTGCCCT
>CANKHJ010000196.1 GCA_947481635.1 Bradyrhizobiaceae bacterium | reverse complement strand
CCGACCACGACGAGGTGCGCTCGGTGAAATCGGTCGATGTGCGGATGGACCCCACGGTCTCGATGCAGATGCTGTTCGATCCCGGCCACAGCCTGGACGAACGGATTCTGCGCGAGCAGTTCGGGTATTAGCGCGGCTTGCCGCAAACAACGCAGTCATCGCCGGGCTTGCCCCGGCGATCCGTCGCAAAAAATTCTAGCGAAGATGATCGATGCGCGGGTCAGGCCCGCGCATGACACCTGTTACGGGGTGTGAGCGCCGCGCTACGCCGCGGCCTTGCCCCATAATTGCTTGCTGGCGATCCGCGCGCCTTCAGCCAAAGCCTCGAACTTCGCCCACATGATCGAGGGATGGACGCGGCGGTGGAACGGGCCCTGCGCGAAGCCGCAATCGGTGCCGGCGATGACATTCTCGCGGCCGACCACGGCGGCATAACGCCCGATCCGCTCCGCGATCAATTCCGGATGCTCGACCACGTTGGTGGCGTGGCTGATGACGCCGGGGATGACCACGCGGCCGGCCGGCAGCTTGGCCTGCTTCCACACCTTCCACTCATGCTCGTGGCGCGGGTTTGCACCTTCGATCACATAGGCCCCGGCCTTCACCTTCAGCACCAGATCGACGATCTGCTCGAACGCCACGTCGGTGGTGTGCGGGCCCGGCCAGCTACCCCAGCAGACGTGATAGCGCACCTGTTCTTCCGGAATGCCTTCGAGCGCGTAGTTGATCAGCTCGACCTGCTTCTCCAGCCACTTGCGGTAATCGGCGAAGCTCGCCGGCGGCACCATGCGGTCGAAGGTGACCGCGGCACGCGCGTCGTCGAGCTGCACCAGCAGGCCGGCATCGGTGATCATCTTGTATTCGGTGCGCATCGCCTCGGCGATCGCGGTCTGGAGATCCTCGTCGGACTTGTAGTGTTCGTTCTTGCGGTCCGGGATCACGCTCGACGGCGCGGCGACCGGCAGGAAGCCTTCCACCACCTTGGCGCTCTTCAGCGCCGCCTTGAAATTATCGATGTCGAGCTGGAGCGCGGCCTGTCCGGTATATGTCACCGGTCCGACACAGATCGAATCCATCGGATTCGAGATGCCGTCCTTGGCGTCGAGCTCGGCGTAGAATTCCGGAAAGCGGGTCCGGTCCGCGCCGCGGTTGAACGGATTGGCGTCGCGCGGCACCGGCCGGCGCTGGAAGCCGCTCAGCCGCTCGAGCGCATATTGCGACCAGCTAATGTGCTTGCCGAACTCGCCGTCGCTGACGACGTCCACCCCGGCCTTGGCCTGCTCGCCCACGACCTCCGCGACCGTCTGCTTCAAGGTCGCCTGATAGGCCGCCTCGTCATAGGGCTGGCCCTTGCGCATGGCGTCGAGGAATTTGAGCAATTCCGCGGGGCGGATCAGGCTGCCGACATGGGTGGTGAGGATACGGTCGTCGCTGCGCTTCATGATGGGGTTCCGGTTCCGGCGATCGGCGCTCTTGCTGGCAGAGAAAGCAAGCAAACGCAAACGGTTAATGCGCGTGGGCAGAGGGTGGGAAGGCCCATTGTGAGGCAATTCCTATGCTCAACCCTTCCTTAAGGCGGAACCGCTAATTTGATCGACTTGGGCATGCCATGATCCGCATCGAGTTCACCAAGCTTCGCTTCCTGGTCATCGACGACAACGCGCATATGCGGCGCATCCTGCGCACGCTGTTGCACGGTTTCGGTGCGCGCGAGGTTTATGAGGCCGAGGACGGCGCGGCCGGCCTCGAGGCGTTCACCCACTACATCCCGGATATCGTGATCACGGACTGGGCGATGCCGATCTTCGATGGGCTCGAGCTGACCCAGATGATCAGGCAACCGGGCGCCAACGCCAATCCGTTCGTTCCGATCATCATGCTGACCGGACATTCCGAAAAGAAGCGCGTCGTCGCCTCGCGCGACGCCGGCGTCACCGAGTTCATGGCCAAGCCGATCTCGGCCAAGGCGCTCTACGAGCGCATCCTGAATATCGTCGCCAATCCGCGGCCCTTCATCAAGACCAAGACCTATTTCGGTCCTGACCGGCGCCGCAACGTGAATCCAGGCTATGTCGGCCCAGAACGCCGCAAGGGCGGCAAGGCCGACGTGATGAAACAGACGCCTCTGCTCGACAAGGCGAAAGTCATAGGCTGACGGAACAAGGGCGCGCGGCATGTCGCAAACCAGAAACGAAAGGCCCGCCGTGATGACGTTCGGCGATTACGAAGTCATCACGCCGCCGAACAAGCTGCGCGGCGCGGTCTCGGCGGTCACCGACAATGCCGACGACGATCCGGTCGCGCGCGCCGAAGCTGCGCTGTCGGCGCTGTCCAGTGAGTTTTCCGGCTGGATGGATTCCGAGTGCGAGCGGCTCGATGCTGCGCGCCGCAAGCTGAAACAGACCGGCTTCACCAAGGCGACGCGCGACGAGCTATTCCATGCCGCCCATGACATCAAGGGCGAGGCCTCGACCTTCGGCTTCCCTTATGTCGCCGCAGCCGCCGGAAGCCTTTGCCGCCTGATCGAGCATACCCCGGATATGACGCGCATTCCGCATCTGCTGGTCGACCAGCATGTCGATGCGGTCCGCGCCATCGTGCGCGAGAATGCGCGCGCCGATGTCCAGGAGATCGCGCATGCCCTCACCAAGCGCCTGCACGAAGTGACCGAGGAATTCCTGGTCCACGAAAACCGGCACCGACCGGACTATCTCGAAACCGTGGCCGGACCGCCGTTGATCCCGCACGATTGATCAGTTGGGATGGAATGAAGAAGGCCGCCCGTTATGGACGGCCTTTTCGTTTTGGTTGCTGGCTGCGCAAAATCTCTCGATTGTCATGCCCCGCGAACGCGGGGCATCCAGTATTCCGTGCCCTATAGTAAGCCGGAGAGACTTCCCATCCTTCGTTCTGCACGGCGTACTCGGCTCCCCGCTTTCGCGGAGGGCGACCACCGTGTGTGGGGCGACATCTGGCGTGTATTGGCTACGCCGCGATCCGGTGATCCATCGAGACCCTGATGTCGACCATCGGCGGCTGGATCGCATCGTCGGCGGCGAGCTGGTCGCAGAACATCCGCGCTTCGTCGCGCGCCGCCTCGGCCGCGAAGCGGCGCAGCAGTGTCAATAGTGGATCGACCTCGTCGGTCATATCGTCCTCGACGCGCATCAGCACGCGCTCGACCATGCGCCGGTTCAGACGCGCAGGGCCCGGCAGGCTCGCACCATGCTCGCGCAATGCATCCACGGCTTCACGGAAGGCGCCGAAGGCGGTCGGCGGCAGGCCCGCCTTGTCGAACACGGCGCGCAACCCTGCCCCGCCTTTGGCATAGACTAGGCCACAGACCCGATCGATCGGCATGCCGGAGAGTTCGGCCAGCGCCTCCTCGAACACCGCGGCATTGCCGCAAAGGAGCGCGCGCAGCACCAGGCCCGCGGTGAGCTGGTCGCTCTGGCGCAGGCGCCGGATCAGTGCGGAGACTTCAACCTCGGTCGAGTCGGCCGCCAGCGTGACCGTGGCCTTCTCGCAGGCTTCCTTGGCGATGCGCTCCGCACGGTCGGCATCGAGCCAGGAACGCCCCGAAACGAAGCCGGCCAAGGCCTGTGACAGCTTGGCGACCAGCGCCTGACGGGTCGGGACCGGAAGATCGTCGCGTCCCAGCAGGGTCTCGCGGATGGCGGCGAGATGCCCGTGCCGCGCGACGATGCGGTCGAGCGAGAATTGCACCAGGACCGCGCCCGGATTTTCCAGCAGGATGAGGCAGGCCTCCGCTGACCCGACCTCGGCGAGCGCCGCGGCGACCGAGCGCTGGAGCAACGCCCGCCCCGCCACAGCGGCCTGGATCAAGGGCAGCAAACCGGCGACCGCGTCAACCAGATCGCCTTCGGTCAGCAACGGAGATTTCTGGAAGATATGCGCCGCGATATCCGGCCGGTCGGCGGCCAGGCCATGCACGACCGAGTGCGGAGCGCGATCGCTCGATGCGATGGCCTCGGCAAGCGCCAGGCGCACGATCGGCGAAGCATCGTCGAGCAGAAGCAGCAGCGCGCCTTCGGCCGCGGCCCGGTCGTCGGGCGAGAGGTCCGAGTAAAGAAAAGCTCGAACCAGGGCGGAGGCGGCATCGGCACGATCAGCAGACGGAGCCGTGCGGATCCATTGCAGGAACTGACGAACAATCATGAGCGTACACTACAAGTTACAATCGGCTTACATGCCGACAAGACAAAGCCTAGCAAACCCCGCTTAACAAAGGGTTCACCATAAATCTTTGGGTTTTGCTGACTATAAAAACGGCGCGAAAGGCCGGTGACCGAGCGCGCTGCCGCTCACGATTTCGGCGCGAATAACCCGCGTACGTCAGTCGGCTGGTCGCTGAAAAGGCCACGCATGTCGAAGCTCTTTTGCGCCACGTCCGGCGAATTCCACAACGCGGCGACGACCGGCGCGACGCCGCCGCGCCGCTCCTCGGTCTGCACCAGCGAATGAAACAGCGGCCCGTCGCTGGCAAGGCGCGCCGGCCTCGGCTCCTCGATCGCAAGCGGCGCAGCGACCGGCACGGTTGCTGGCGGGGTCCCTTGCGCCAGCGCCGTCGTGCTGGTCCGCGCGGCCTGATAGCGCGACGCCAGATTGCCATAGACCCCCGCGGCGGTGCGCTCACCGCCGTCGCGGTCATAAAAGATCGAACGGTTTGCCCGCGCCGCGCCGGGGAAGGCCTCGGCGGCGCTCGCCTGCGGCTGCTGCGCGGCGAGGTTGATCAGCTTCGCCGCCCCGCCTGAGCCGAGGAAATGCGCGATGTAGAGTTCGGCATCGGTCGGCTGGCGGCCGATGCGATCCGCGACTTCGGCGGCATTGCGCTGCGTGAAAGCGCCGGCGAGCGTCGCGTTGGTCGATGGGTCATCGCGCAGGTCGAGGATCTTGGCGCGAGCGTCCGCATCGGCAACCACATAGCCGTTGTCGGTCTTGGTCACCTGGTCGGACAAGCCGCTATATCCCAGCGCCGGCCCCGCCTCCTTGACCATGGCAAGCCAGGTCTGCTCGATGAACTGAAACAGGCCGCGAGCGGATGAGGTCGGCGCGCTCGCCTTCGGATTGAGGGCGGATTCGGCTTTTGCGGTGGCCAGCAGATGGTCGAAGCTCGCGCCGGTCGCCTTGGCGGCATTGCGGATCGTACCCGCGATGGCGGCGAACGGGGATTTCGGATTATTAGGATCGACCTGCATGGGACCGGACATCGTCATCGGCCGCTGGCCGAGCGGCTCGGTCACTGGCCGAAGCACGTCTTCGGCCGAAGCGAGCTTGGCTGAAGACGTCGCGGCGACCCTGCTCCGAACATGAACACTTATGGTAAACGAGACCTTAACAATAGGAGTGAGGCATGGCCGAAGACACGGGACCGCGTCACCAGCGCGGCGGATATTTCTTCGAGGCTTTCGAGATCGGACGCGTGCATCAGCACCCGCTGCGGCGCACCGTGACGCAGATGGACAACATGCTGTTCTCCAACATGACGCTCAATCCGCAGCCACTGCATATCGACCGACAGTTCTGCGCCATGGAGACAGAGTGGGGTCAGCCGCTGATGAATTCGCTATTCACACTCGGGCTGATGATCGGCATCTCGGTAAGCGACCTCACGGTCGGATCGACCATCGCCAATCTCGGCATGACCGAAGTGAAATTCCCACACCCGCTGTTCGAGAACGACACGGTGCATTGTTCCACCGAGGTCATCGGCAAGCGCGAGTCAAAGTCGCGCCCCGACGCCGGCATCGTCGAATTCCTGCACCGCACTTATAATCAGGACAACACGCTGGTCGCCGAGTGCAAGCGGCAGGCCTTCATCAAGAAGATGCCGGCCTGATGCGCTCGCTCCTGTTCGCCCCCGCCAATAGCCCACGCAAACTCGAGAAGTCGCTCGAGACCGGCGCCGACGCCGTGATCGTCGATCTCGAGGATTCGATCGCCCCGGAGGGCAAGGCCGCCGCACGGCGCGACGCCGCCGCGTTCCTGAAGGACGTGATCCCGCGTACGACGCGCCCGCGCATCATGGTGCGGATCAACGGCATCGCCAGCGGGCTGACCGACGACGATCTCGACGCGATCGTCTCCGCACGGCCCGACATGATCATGCTGCCGAAGGCCGAAGGCGGCGCGGCGGTGACCCACGCCGATGCCAAGCTCACCGCCCGCGAGGCGATGGCGGGGATTCCGGAGGGCAGCATCAAGATCGTCGCGCTGGCCACCGAGACGGCGACCTCGCTATTCCTCACCGGCACGTTCCGGGCGTCGAGCCCGCGGCTGATCGGGCTCTCCTGGGGTGCGGAAGATCTGTCCGCCGAGATCGGTGCGGAGCGTAATCGCGACGCCGCCGGGCGCTATACCGATCTCTATCGGCTGGCGCGGTCGCTGTGCCTCGCGGGCGCGGCGGCGGCCGAAGTCGAATCCTACGACACCGTCAATATCGACTTCCGCAACACCGACCTGTTGCACCGCGAAGCCGAGGAAGCCCGGCGCGACGGCTTTTCCGGCATGATGGCGATCCATCCGAGCCAGGTGCCGATCATCAACGCGGTGTTCACGCCGACCAAAGAGGCGATCGAGAAAGCCCGCGCCATCGTCGCCGCGTTTGATGCTTCGCCGAATACCGGCGTGGTCGGCATCGAGGGTGTCATGTACGACATCCCGCATCTCAAGAATGCGCGGCGACTGTTGAAGCGGGTGGGTTAGCTCAGCGCGTTCCGTAGACGTCGCTCGGATCGAACGCCTTGTCGGCATCGCGGAATTGCAACGCAACCGCGCCGTCCTGGCCGAGCGGAATGGCACGATAGAAACAGGAGCGCCGGCCGGTGTGGCATGCGCCGGGCCCTTCCTGCTCGACCTTGATCCATACCGCGTCCTGATCGCAGTCGACGCGCATCTCGACGACCCGCTGGACGTGGCCGGAGCTTTCGCCCTTGCGCCAGAGCGCCTTGCGCGAGCGGCTATAATACCAAGCCTGACCGCTGGCGATGGTCTTGCGCAACGCCGCGTCGTTCATGTGCGCGACCATCAGCACGTCACCATTGCCCGCGTCGGTGGCGACACAGGTCACGAGCCCATCGGCATCGAATTTGGGTGTGAAATTCAGCCCCTCTTCCAGGGCTGATTTTGGCAGGGCCGATTTTTCGACATCCGACAAGAAAGCCTCCCGTTCGGAGGTTTCCTAGCCTCCGCGTACCATGGAGAAGAACCGCGATTGTTCTTCGGAGCGATCGCGGAAGATGCCTGTGAAATGCGTGGTCACGGTGCTTGCACCCGGCTTTGTGACGCCGCGCACCGACATGCACATATGTTCGGCATGCAGCATCACCGCGACGCCGCGCGGCGCCAGGATCTCGTCGATCGCGGTCGCGACCTGCGAGGTCAGATGCTCCTGCGTCTGCAGTCGATGCGCATAGACATCGACCAGCCGCGCCAGCTTGGACAGCCCGACCACCCGGTCGATCGGCGAATAGGCGATATGCGCCACGCCCTTGAACGGCATCATGTGATGCTCGCAATGCGAATTGAAGGTGATATCCTTCACCAGGACCACGTCGTCATAGCTGCCGATCTCGCCGAAGGTCCGCTCCAGCAGCTCAGCCGGGCTCTCCCGGTAGCCGCCGAAGACCTCTTCGTAGGCGCCGACCACACGCTTTGGGGTGTCGAGCAGCCCTTCCCGCGCTGGGTCGTCGCCGGCATAGGCGATCAGCACCCGGACCGCGGCCTCGGCCTCGGCACGCGACGGGCGCTGCTCGACCGGCTTCGGGGCCGCCCGGACATGGTCCGACAAGGCCCGCTTTTCAGAGGTATTCGACGCCTTGTCGAAAGGCTTCAGCACTGCGTCCATGACGGACTCTCCGTTCGAGCGGCAACCTGCCGGATGTGTCACCGGGTGCCCGCCTGGATAACAACCCCGCCGCAGGGGGGATCATCCAAGGCCGCATTCCCATTCTGAAGGACCGCACCTATATATTGCTTCACCGTTGCAGTGCAACGGATGGGGCGAACAGGCGAATTCCCATGCTGAATGACGTCTATAACAACAGAATCCTCGAATTGGCGGGCAATATTCCGCGAATTGGCCGGCTGGAGGGCGCCGACGCCACGGCCAGCGCTCACTCGAAATTGTGCGGTTCGACAGTCACCATCGACCTGAAAATGGACGGCGACACGGTCACCGACTTCGCCCATGAGGTAAAGGCCTGCGCGCTCGGCCAAGCCTCATCCTCGATCATGGCGCGCAATGTGGTGGGCGCCAAGGCCTCCGAGCTGCGCGCGCTGCGCGAGATGGTCCGCAAGATGCTCAAGGAGAACGGCGCCCCGCCCAAGGACGCCCGCTGGGCCGATATCGCCGTGCTCGAGCCGGTGCGCGACTACAAGGCGCGCCATGCCTCCACCCTGCTCACCTTCGACGCCGTGGTCGACGCGATCGGGCAGATCGAGGCCAAGCGGAAGCCCTAGGAGTGCGTCCAAATACCAGCAAAATGGTCAAATCAGCCACTCGGCCAATGTTTGGGCTGCCCGAGTTGACGGTAGCCGCCCGGACCTCACTTCTGTCTTGCTGGAAGGCCGGAAAAAAGCGAGCATTCACCCCAGCTCGGCAACCAT
>CANKHJ010000195.1 GCA_947481635.1 Bradyrhizobiaceae bacterium | reverse complement strand
CTCTTGATCAGCATGTGCGTTTCCCCTCAGCCCGGATATCGGTTCACGCGATAGAAGGTCTTCACGTGATCGGTTTCCTTGTAGCGAGCCTTGCGCTTCTCATCGTTGTTCTCGGTGTCCGCCTTCGCAACACCGGCGAGCGGCGTTGCGGCAGTGGCGGCGACACCGGCGCCTGCGCCGAGCGCGCGCAGGAAGTCACGACGGCCGACCTTGGTTTCGTCTTGCTTTGTCATCACATTCCTCCCGGCATTCAGTTTTCAAGCGGTTCGCAAGCCGCCTCACGACGGCAGCGAATAGGCTTCCGTTTCGATGTCGATGAACACGCGGCCCAGCGTGCCGACGCGACGATAGAAATTGGCGGCTTCGGCCCGCTCCAGATCGGCGAAGAAGCGGCCGATCCATGGCGTCAGATGCTTCTCGAAAATCTGCTGGTCGCTGCCCTGCGGCGCGGGCAACCGGCCGCTCGTCAGACCCGACATGATCTCGCACAAGGTCGCGGCGTGATCCTCGGGCTCCTTGTTGCTTTCGACGCGCTCGATGCCGAGCGGCGCAAGGTCCGAACGCAGCCGCGCCAGCGGGCGCTCGTGCAGGAAGCCGGTGAGATAGTATGAGGCATAAGGCAGGACTTCGCCGCGGCCGATCCCGATAAACAGGTTGAAGAACTCGCGCTCGACCTGTTCGACCGTGGCTTCGCTTGCGGCCTGTGCGAGCCCGGCATGAGCAACGCCGAGCGGAGTGGGGTCTCCGCGCAAGGCGCCCAGTCTCTCCAGCAGCGCGGCGCCTGGCGCGCGGATCAAGAGCGTGCCGAGCAGCGCATATTCCTGCGCGCGCGCCTGGGCGACGTCGTCGACGACCTGGTCGGCTTCGTTGGCGCTGTAAAGGTCGGGCCGCAGAACTTCGCGGTCGATGCCGGTCGCTGCCTCGACAATGAGCACGCGTTCGGCCGGGATGCGGTTCCAATTGGATACCGACGGCTGTGAGATGCCGATCTTGCGCGCGAGTTCGCTGACGCCGCCGACCGCGCGAACAGCTTCCTCGAGGCCGGGATCCCGCATCAACCGCCTTCACTCAAATGATTATTAATGTGAATCTACGCGCCTCAAACAATGGGTCAATAGCCAAAGGCTATGACGTCCACTTTCTACTGAGGCAATGCACCGCCATGCTGGCGGCGGTTCTGGGGTTCTTCAGTGTCGTCATCGGAAATACCTTTGTGCATCGCAATATTATTACCGCGTTGCACAAAATCACTCTGTGCGGTCTGTTGTTCGCCAACTGAAACGTCTGCGACATCTCCTTCGGTGCTTTCTTCAGTCGCTTGGGTAGCGGCCGGCGGAGCGGTCGGAGCCGCGATTTCCTCCGCAATATGCTCGGCTTGCAGATCGGCCGGCTTGCTCGCGAGGGTCGCAAGATCCGCCGGCTTTTCGCTGCCACTGAAAATCTGTGCCACCAACTGCTTGACGTCGTAGCCCGGCGGCAGCGGGCCGAACCCCGGCATCGCGGTCGGATCGGTGAAGTCCCAGGCATTCTCGGCGAGCCCGACGAAGTCGCGGATCGCGGGATCCGCCGCCCATGCGCGGCGAAGGGCCGCACGGGCAAGCTCCTTCGGCACACCCGGTGAAAGGAAGCCGCGGATGTCGGTCGCCGCGGTGATCGATTCGAGAGACGGCAGGTGGGTCAAATCGAATTCGGGCGCCGGCGCCACGGGGGCAGGGCGCTCGGCGTCTGCCATCGGCTGCTCAGACAATCCGGGCGGCAAAGCATCCGCGATGCCCGGCGCGGCGGGCGCTTCCGACCCGTCGCGCCTGGCTTCGATCTTGGCTTCGGCCTTGGCTTCGATCTTGGCTTCGATCTTCTTGCGCGACCAGCGCTCCAAGAAGCCGTTGGAGGATGGGTCGCGCTCGGTCATTGCTCGTCCTTCGGCAGCCCCGGCCGGCGCCGCCCCAGCGCTTCAGGATTGGCCCGATCGCGCTCGCGCTTCACGAACACCTCCTGGACATGATGCTCGGCGACAAACGCAGCAATCGCGTCGCGCACCGCGTCCAGCATGGGGACCGGCTCCACGATATTGCTGCCGGCCTCCGTCATGCCCTCGCCCTCGGCTGGATCGGCGGTCACAAGATAGAGCGCGTAGGGTGGCTCCGCGCCGGTTTCGCGCAACACCACCCACAGCGCCGGCGTTCCGGTTGCGAGATTGTCGCGATAATTGGCGGTCTCGGAGCGATGCAGTTCGACCATGCCGGGGCCTGCATAGAACGTGGCGCGCTCGCCATTATCGGCAAGCTTGGTCCAGGATGGCGTGTCGGGCTGGCCGACCAGCACGCTGACCGGCCGCCAGAGATAGTCGATCCACGGACTGGCGGCTTTCACGCGTTCGACGATGACGCCGACCGGGATCGAGGCGAGCGGGGCGCCGCTCATGTGAGCGCCTCGAGATGCTTGATCGGCAAGCCGGTGATGAGGTTTTGCGGCTTCAGCCGCAGGATCTTGTCCTTGTCCATCGCCAGGATCAGATAGACCGGTTCGCCCTTGACCTTCTCCATCACGACGTCCTGATCGGGAAACGTCAGCCGGAACAGTCCGACCACGCTGGCCTGCGCCGCTTGGTCGAGCTCCTCGCCGTTCCATAGCGTGTCCCCGATCCGCGTCGCGTCGGCGTCGAGGCCGACATACCAGGCCAGGTTCGCATCGCGCATTTCGGTCAGCGCTTCGATCGTGACCGCGACCCCCAGCAGATGTTCGACCCAGCGCGCGATCGCCAGCGCCAGCGCCTGCAAGCCGCGCCGGCCGCCGGTGAGATCGAGCGCGACATGAAACTGGTCGCTGTGCTCGTAGTAATGCCCAGCATTGTCGTCGTTCATGACGTCGATCTCGGCTTGCGCGGGGATGCCGAGCATCGAGACCAGCGGCGAGACCGGCTTATCGCTCTGGCCGGCGATGGTTTCCTCATCGGCGGCGATCAGCGAGCCTTCGTGCAACGTCATGCGCTGCGGCCGGAAAAACAGCTCGGCGGCGCGCAGCACGTAAGGATCGTCGCAATCGTCCAGCGCGTTGCGCAGAATGACATGCACCAGTTGATTGATGAACAGGTGAGGCATCTTGATGCCGCGGCGGACGATGTCGAGATAGGCCGCCTCGATACTGCGTTGCGCGGTCAGGTGATCGCGGAATGCCAGCATGACCTGCCAGTTCTCGCGCGCATCGGCATCGGCGATTGCGGCAATCTCGTTTGCTGCGACCGGGCGGCGCGGTTGCGCAAGCAGGCCCGCATGAAGCGCGCGCTCCGCGGCGCAGGCCTCGGGTGGCGGTATCAGTTCCGGCCGGGCCAGATAGACTTTGAGGAATTCATCGGTCGCGATCAGGCCGCCGCCTGCGTCGCGATCGAGCAGGTGATGGCCGCTGGAGAGCCAGAAGTCCTTGTTCGCCGATGCGCTCATGGTCTGCCGATCATATCACTTGTCGCCCTTCGCCAGCGCGGCCAGATCGACCTGCTCGGTCGGCTCGTCCTCGCCCTCGACCTCGAGGAAAGCAAACGCGCGCAGCGGCTTTGGTCCATCCTTCGGCCGCAGAGTGCGGAACGTTTCACGGATTGCGCCGTCCTCGTGCGATCGATGCATGGCGATCAGGATGTCGAGCGGATGATGGCAGAGCGAGGCTGCGAATTCGAACTCCTCCTCGGCCGCGGCGACTGCGTGCTCCAGGCTGGGCGCGCCGAAATCCGCAACCAGATGCCGCGCCAGCGTGTCGATCGCCGCAAGCCTGTCGTCATCGCTGGCCTCGACGATCTGCACCAGCGTCGACCATCCGAGCGAGGCGACGCCGAGGAAGCCTGAGCGGAACGCCGCGCGGGCCTTGCCTTCCAGCATCGATGGATCGTCGTCGGCGAACATGAAAGTGCCGGTCACCGCCCATTCGCCTGGCTCCGCCGACGGGTCGAACACGAATGTGTCGGACGGATCGAGTTGGATGGTTCGGAGAAGCTTCATTTTGGTGCGTTCATCTGGGGCCGCGCGTCGTGGGATCGAGCCAGGAGGGCGTGGCGAGCGCCGCGACCAGCGGCCTGCGCTCGGCGTCGACCTTGCCGATGCGCCGCACCAGCAGGTCGCCGTTGTCATCGATGTCGCGATGCACGCCTTTTTCCGGTTCGAGCCGCGACAGATAGGTGCCGGCCGTGACCTTGAAGCCGAATTCCTGCCAGGCGTCGAAATGCACCATGAGATGGCGGGCGAAACTTCCGACCAGTTCGGCGGCGCCGGCCTCGTCGAAGCCTTCGTCGCTGATCGTGGTGGAGAGCTGCCGCAGCCCAGGCTCGCTTTCGGCCATCGACACGATGCGGATCATCCCGCCGAAGACCAGCCAATCCGGCGGTTCATCTTCCGGCCCGTCCGGCCACGCGAATTGCGCGCCGCCGACGAGGCCGCCATCGACATGGATCGCGCCCGGCCAGGCGCATGTGATCGGCTTTTCCGGCGGCGCCTGCGCGATCAGCGCATCGGTCAGCGCGGCCATGCCGGCATAGAAGGCGCGCCGCGCAGTGCGCAGGGGCTCGTCCGGCTCCAGCACCACGGCGAATTCCGCGAGATCGAAACGGCCGACGAAAACCAGCGTGCCTGCGCCGAGTTCGACCGCATTCGCCTTGGCGTGAACAAAGGCGTCGCCGACCTCGCGCAATGTCACCAAGCGAAATGACGGCGGCAGATCGAGCGCGGTCGCAAATGGTGTGTGCAGGCGTGGATTGGACGGCATGTTCCTCCAGATTAGGACTTTCAGTTTAGGGCCATTATAACCCAGCCGGTGTCGCGGCGAGCCAAGAACTTCAAGACCGTCTTCAAGCCTCAAACGCGGAGCCGAAATGGCGGAAAAACGCACCATCCTGGTGTGTTCTTGTGAAAGCACCATGCCGCTCGACGCGGACGCGCTGCAGCGCGGCTGCCGTGGCGCGCAGGTGAAGACCGCAAATCAGCTCTGCCGCGCCGAGATCGAGCGCTTTCGCGCTGCCGCCGCAACCAGCGATGACCTCGTCGTCGGCTGCACCCAGGAGGCGCCGCTCTTCTCCGAAGTCGCAGGCGAGCGCAGCGGTACGATCTCATTCGTCAATCTGCGCGAGACCGCCGGCTGGTCCTCCGATGCCGCCAAGACCGGACCGAAAATGGCGGCGTTGCTGGCGGCGGCCGCCGAGCCGCTGCCGGACATCCCGTATGTCAGTCTCAACAGCGAAGGCATCGTGCTGATTTATGGTCGTGATGACAGCGCGATCGAGGCGGGAAAGCTGCTTGCCGATCATCTCGACGTGACCGTGCTGATCGCGCGGCAAAAAGGTTTGGTGCCGCCGCGGGTCACCGAATTCCCGGTGGTGCAGGGCAGGATCAAATCGGCCCGCGGCCATCTCGGCGCGTTCGAGGTCGTGGTGGACGATTATGCGGTTCCGGCGCCGTCATCGCGCGGTGAGCTCGCCTTCGGCGCCGCGCGTGATGGCGCGACGTCGCGGTGCGATCTGCTGATCGATCTCTCCGGCGAGGCGCCTTTGTTCGCCGCACCGGATCTCCGTGACGGCTATCTGCGCGCCGATCCCGGCGATCCTGCCGCGGTGCTGCGTACCATCCTCAAGGCGCGCGATCTCACCGGCACATTCGACAAGCCGCGCTACATCACCTTCAACGAGAGCCTCTGCGCGCATTCGCGCTCGAAGATCGTCGGCTGTCACCGCTGCCTCGATCTTTGCCCGGCCGGCGCGATCACGCCGAATGGCGATCACGTTGCCATCAACGCCGAGATCTGTGCCGGCTGCGGGCAATGCGCCGCGGCATGTCCGACCGGTGCTGCCGCCTACGCGCTGCCGCCGGCCGACCTGCTGATGCGAAAGCTCAGGCTGCTGCTGTTGACCTATCGCGAGGCGGGCGGCCAGCATCCTATTATCCTGCTGCATGATGAAGCGCACGGCGCCGAATTGATCGACGCGCTGGCGCGTCACGGCGCCGGCCTGCCGGCGCATGTGCTGCCGCTCGCGGTCAACGAGATCACGCAGGTTGGCCTGGAGACGGTCGCGGCTGCCTTTGCCTATGGCGCCGGCGCCTTGCGTTTCCTGCTGCGGGCGAGGCCGCGCCACGACATCACGGGGCTGCGCCAGACCATCGCGCTGGCGCAGCCAATCCTTGCGGGCCTGGGCTTCGGCGGCGCTCGCGTTGCGGCGATCGAGACCGACGATCCGGATGCGCTGGGCGAGGCGGTGCGGGCCATCATGACGCTCGACCCATCGCCCCGGCCGGCAAGTTTTTCCGCGATCGGCGCCAAGCGCGACGTGATGCGGCTCGCGTTGCGCGAGTTGCAGCGCGCAGCGCCCGCGCCGGTCGATGTCATATCGCTGCCGGTCGATGCGCCGTTCGGGTCGGTTGAGATCAATGTCGAGGGCTGCACGCTCTGCCTCGCCTGCGTGTCGTCGTGTCCGACAGGGGCGCTGACCGCCGATACCGAAAAGCCGATGCTGCGCTTCGCCGAGGACGCCTGCGTGCAATGCGGGCTGTGCAAATCGACCTGTCCGGAGAAAGTCATCACTCTGCGCCCGCAGCTTGACTTCCGCGCCGCCACCGCCGCCGCGCGGGTGCTCAAGGAGGAGGAGCCATTCCACTGCGTGCGATGCGACAAGCCGTTCGGTGTGAAAAGCACGATCGAGCGCGTGTCCGCCAAGCTTGAAGGCAAGCATTGGATGTTCAAGGGCTCAGCCCGCCGTCTCAATGTCATCAAGATGTGTGAGGACTGCCGCGTCGCGGCAATGGCGGAGGAGGACTTCGACCCCTACGGCAAGCCACGGCCGCCGGTGCGCACCACCGCGGATTATCTGCGCGAGCGTGACGAGAAGGCGGGCGAGGGCGACGGCTAGGCGCGCTAGTTCTTCGTCGCCTTTTCCAGGAATTTCACCAACGCGTTGCGATCATCGACCGAGCCAATGGTCTGCTCCGGCATCTTGGTGCCGGGCGTATAGGCCATCGGGCCGACCTCGAACAGCCTGGCCAGCGTCTGCGGCGTCCAGATGATGTCGAGTTGCTTCAACGCCGGCGAAAAATTGTAACCGGACAAGGTCGCGATCTTCCGGCCGAAAATGCCGTGCAAGGTCGGGCCGGCACGGTTGCCGTCGTCGGGTGTCAGCGTGTGACACGCCGCGCAGGCACGAAAAATCTGGGCGCCGCGGTCATCGCCATAGGCGGCGAGCGGATCGGCGCTCGCCATCGGGACCGAGCCGATATGATCGCCGCTGACGGCGTTCCAGCGGCGGATCATGCGATCGGCACCGCCGGTCATGAGCGTGCGATTGTCCGGCAGGAATGCCACGGACCACACCGGCAACCCTGGGCCGACCAGCGTGCGCGCCAGCGTGCGGGTGTGACGATCGACGATCGCGACCGAGCCGCGGATGCCGGCGGCGGCGATCAATGTGCCGTCAGGTGACAATGCGAGGCCGACGATCGGCGTCTGTCCGCTGTCAAGCTCGGCCCGCAACTCGCCCAAAGGCGAGATGAAGAACAGGCGTCCATCGGCGGCGCCGGCGACGATCTCGCCGTCGCGGGCAATCGCGACCGCATTGAGCGGCGTCGGCAGCGTCACGATGGTCGGTGGACCGCCATCGAGCGGCCAGATGCGCATCGTCAGGTCATAGCCGACGCTGACCAGCGCTTTGCCATCGGGGGTGAAGGCCACGCCGTTGACGTTTTGCGAATGGCCTTCGAACACGCGCGCCGCGCCACCGGACAGCGGCCAGAGTCGGACGGTGTGATCCCACGACGCGGACGCGAGCGACTTACCGTCGGGAGCAACCGCCAGCGACGCAATCGGCGCGGTGTGGCCTTCGAACACGATCGCAGGCGCGGGCGAACCCGACTGCCACACGGCGATCTTGCCGTCCTCGCCGCCGGTGATCGCGCGGCCATCGGAAGCGAAGGCCACCGCATTGACCGCGCTATCGTGAAACCGCAGCACCTGCTCTGCGGCATCTTGCGTGAGCGACCAGCGGATTGCGGAAGAATCGAAACTGCCGGAAAGCGCTGTGCTGCCATCGGCCGAGATCGCGAGCGCCCGCACCGGTCCGCCATGCCCGCGCAATTGCGCATGCGCGGTCACGGGAACGAGCACCAGACCAAATGCGATACCGAGTGCGATCATGACGCCAGCCTGCGGTCGAGGCACCATGCGTCCCTGACGACGTACTGGATCTGCATTCCACACCATGCGCGAAATCTGGCTTGATCCGAGCAGGGTGTCCAGCGATCGACGGCGGTAAGCGGCGACCGCGGAAAACGCCCGATGACCATTCCGCGCAATTTGCCACAATTCTTTTACGGCCCAACCACTCCTGCGGGCGCTTATGGAGTCCGGGCCTCAAGGCATGCGTCTGCCACTCGCTCTTGCGGCGATCATTGAGCGTAATGCAGCGAAATTCTCGCTGCAGCCACGAGCGAGGAGCGACGCGTGAGTCAGGTGGCTGCAAGCCGGTTCGATAGCGGGAAGCGCTCGCATCCAAGAACGATCGGCTGGGGCGGCACCACGGCGCTGGCCATGGGCGGCAGCAATCAGATGGGCACCTCGAACAATGACGTTTTCGGCGCGTGCTTGACCGCCGTTGCGGACTGATGACCGCGTCCAACACTGATGTGTTGCCGCTGCGCCCGGTTTGTTGGCCCTGATATACTTACTGACGCGCTCAGTTTGTCCGCGCTCATGGG
>CANKHJ010000194.1 GCA_947481635.1 Bradyrhizobiaceae bacterium | reverse complement strand
GGGCACGCCCCGCGAATATTGACCAGATAAACTTAGAGAGCTAATATTATCAAGTCCACGAACCTCCCGGGGAGAATTCGCCATGCTCACGGTTGAAGATAACGAGTTGCTGTGCCGGGTCGAGGGTGACGCGCCGATGGGGCAGTTGATGCGCCGCCATTGGGCGCCGCTCTGCCTGTCGGAGGAAGTCGCGGAGCGCGACGGCAAACCAGTGCGCGCGCGGCTGTTCGGCGAGGACCTCGTGGTGTTCCGCGACAGCGATGGCCGGCTCGGCGTGCTGGACGAATATTGTCCGCATCGGCGCGTCTCGCTCGCGCTGGGGCGGAACGAGAATTGCGGCCTGCGTTGCCTCTATCACGGATGGAAAATGGACGTGGAGGGCAACGTCCTGGAAATGGTCTCCGAGCCGGAAGGCGGCGCGTTACGCGAGAAGATCAAGCAGAAGGCCTATCCGGTGCGCGAGGCCGGCGGAATGGTCTGGACTTATATGGGGCCTCCGGAGGCGATGCCGGAGTTTGAGCCGCCGGCCTTCGCGCCGACGCCGGGCGCACATGTCAGTCTTCTCAAGATTCACGTGAATGCGAATTGGGCCCAAGTGTTGGAAGGGCAGATCGACTCGGCGCACAGCTCCAGCCTGCATTCCTCGGTCATGGTTCCTGCATCGGTCGATGCGGCCAAGGCGACGGAAACGTCATGGCTGCGGCCTTCAGTCGACAAGGCGCCGCGTTTTCAGGTCGAGCGGACCAGCTATGGATTCCGCTATGCCGCAATCCGCAAGCCGATCGCGAACCCGGACACCCAGGATTACGTCCGTGTCACTGTCTATGTGGCGCCGTTCACCGCGCTGATCCCGCCGAACGACATCCACAATGTCGCGACGCTCCTGGGGCCTTCGGACGACACCCACACCGCGTTCTATTTCATCGCGTGGAACGATGCGAGCAAGCCCGGCATCGAGCAGGAAGCGTGGCGCAAGTTCAATACGGCGCAGGTCGGCATCGACCTCGACAGCGACTACCGCAATCTGCGCCGGCGGGACAACGACTATCTTCAGGATCGCAACGCCATGAAGCTCGGTGATTTCACCGGAATTCGTGGCATTCCAAATCAGGACGTGGCGATGTGGGAGACGATGGGGCCGATCGCGGACCGCAGCCGTGAACGCGTCGGATCCAGCGACATCGCTGTGGTCGCGTTCCGGCGGATCATGGTCGAAGCGGTGCGCCAGTTCATGGCGGGCGCGCCTGCGATCGGGACGGCCGACCCCAAGGTCCCGCACGCGACGATCAGTTCGTATGAGCGGATCGTGCCGAAGGCCGTCGACTGGCGAAATATAGGTGACGGCAGTCAAGGCGCTGCCTCTATGGAGGCGGCCGAGTGAATTCAAGGGACACGAACCATCACAACGAAAAAAGGCGGCGCGCCGTGCTACCGGCGCGCCGTCTGACTTGGCAGGTTACTTCATCATCGCGGAGAAGGCCTGGATAACCTTTTCGCCGTTCGGCACGGTCTTGCCCCAGCCGTCGACGACGGGCTGAACCTTCGCCTTCCAGCGCGCCAATTCGTCAGGCGCCAGTTCGTTCACCGCGTGGCCCTTCATCGTCGAGATGTTCTGGCGCTCTTTCTCACGGTCGTTGTCGAACAGCTTGCCCATCGTCCGGCTCATCGATTCACCGGAATTCGCCTCGATTGCCTTGCGCGCGTCCTCCGGCAGGGCATCGAACTTCTTCTGCGACATGAAGATGATCAGCGCGCCCGACCCCATCGTGATGTCGAGATGCTCGAACGTGACTTCCTGTAGCTTGAAGGCATCGAAGGCGGTCCAGGGCAGGACGGTGCCGTCGATCGTGCCACGCTGGAGCGCGGTATAGACCTCGCCGACGTTGATGGAGTTCGGCGTGGCGCCAAGCGCGCTGACGACGTCGTTCAGCGCCTTGCCGCCCGCGCGCAGCCGCAGCCCCTGCAGATCGGCAAGACTCGTGATCTTGTTCTTGCGGGTATGGATGCCGGATTGTGGCGGCACGAACATGCCGAGCGGCTTGATCGCCTTGTATTCATCGGCGATCAGCCCATCGGCATAGAGCTTCCACAAGGCCGCCGATGCTTTTTCCGATCCGTCGCCCAGGAAGGGAAGGGAAACCACGTCAGTCTTCGGAAACAGGCCGCCCATGGCGCTTGGCGAGCCCCACGAAATCTGGATCACGTCGTCCAGCACGCGATCATAGACGTTGGCGTAGTTTCCGAGCGAGAAACCGTCGACCAGCTGAATGTCGATCGTGCCTTTCGACTCCGCGGTCACCTTTTGCGCCCATGGGCGCATCATTTGAACGACGCCGAGCCAGTTCGGCGGGCTGAGCGTGGTGAAGCGCATCACCACCGGCGTCTGCGCCTGAGCGGCCGAGGTGAACGTCGCGAGCGCGAGCGCCAGTGACGCCAGTCCAAATCGAAGTAACTTCATGGCATTCCTCCTGTGATTGTTTCAGGTTCAAGTCTCGTCACATCATCGTGGCGACCAGCCACAGCGATATCGACGGGAACACGATCAGCAGCACGAGCTTGAACAAGTCGGCCACAACGAATGGCGTGACCCCCTTGTAGATCGTCCAGATCGATACGTCGGGCTGCATACTTTTCAAGACGAAGACGTTCAGTCCCAGCGGCGGGTGGATCAGGCCGGTCTCCACGATGCAGAGATTGATGATGCCCCACCATACGATGTCGTATCCGATATCCAGCACCAGCGGCGTCACGATCGGGATCGTGATGACCAGCACGGCAAAGGATTCCATCACCGAGCCGAGGATCAGATATACAACGCAGATCACCGCGATGACCACGATCGGCGCCCAGCCGAGGCTGGACACGTATTCGGTGGCGGTCTGCGTCACGCCGCTCACCGCGACGAACAGCGAGAAGATCTGCGCGCCGAAAATCAGCCCGTAGATCATCGCCGTGGTCGCGGTGGTTTCCGCCATGACGCGCCACAGCGAGCCGCCACTCAGCCGCCCGCGCCACCAGCACACCAGGAAGGCGACGAACGCGCCGACCGACGCGCCTTCCGACGCCGTGAACACGCCTGAATAGATTCCACCCAGCACGCTGCCGAATAGCAGCGCCGCCGGGCCGCAGCCGCGCAAGGCCGCCATCGTCTCGCCGGGTTTCACCTGCGCCGCCACCGGCGCGGAGGAGGGCGACACGCGCACATAGATCACCACGGTGATCAGATAGAGCACGATCGCGAGCAGGCCGGGCAGGATCGCGGCCACGAAGAGTTGCCCGATCGAGGCCTGCGACAGCAGCGCGAACAGAATGAGCGGCCCCGATGCCGGCGGCATCAGCGCGCCGAGCGTTCCGCCCGCGGCGCAGCATCCGGTCGAGAGCGCCGGCGAATAGCCGCGCGCGCGCATCTCGGGGAGCGCGACCCGGCCGATGGTCACCGCGGTTGCCATCGAGGACCCGGTCAGCGATCCGAAACCCGCGCAGGCGCCGATGGTCGCGAGCGCCAGTCCGCCGCGCAGGCGGCCGAGCAAGGCGTGCGCGAGCCGGTAGACATCCTCGGACAGATTGGCGGTCGCGGCGAAGCTGCCCATCATCAGAAACAGCGGCAGCGTCGCCACCTGGCTGTCGGTGAGGAACGTGATTGCTTCCGTCGTGCCGGCGCTGAGCGCAGGCTCGAAGCCGATGAACAAAGACGAGCTGGCGATACCGGCGAGCGCCATCACGGCCACGAGCGGAATCTGTCCGACGGTGAGCACCCACATGATGATGAAGGCCAGCACGACGGTCCAGCCGACATGGGTTCGCGCCCAAGTCGACATCGCCCGCATGTCGAACAGCAGCCACGCGGCAACGAGCGCCGCGACGACCACCCCGATCACCAGTGTTCCGCGCAGCGCCGTCGCAAAATAGGGCGATGTCCGCAGCAGCATGATGGCGCGTCGCGTCGCGTTGATCGTGATGACGACCTGGATCACGAGCGCGAAGGCGAACAGGCCGGCCACGGCATACATGAACGGAGCCTGTGGCAGGCTCAGGATCGAGGTGGTGCGCCATTGCGCATGCGTCGTGGCGGCGAAAACGAACATACGCCAGACCAGCAGGCCGAAGAAGATCACCATCGCCGCCGCGCCGACGACCTTGAGGTAGGTCTCGACCCGCGGCGTCATCTTGGAGAGCAGCAGGTCGACGCGGAGGTTCACATCGCGCGCGATGCCGGCGGGAATGCAGGCCGAGATCGCAACTGCGAAAGTCATCGCCACGACTTCGTTGAACGCCGGAATCGAATGATGCAGGATCCAGCGCAGCAGCACGTCGACCAGTGTGATGCCGGCAATCAACAGCATCCCGGTGACGCAGACCGTTGCGACACGATTGGCGATCGCGCCGAGCCATGCTTCGAGCCGAGTCAGGAACGACGCGTCCGTTTCTGGCATCTCTGCTTCGGCCCCGTGCATGGCGCGATCTTTCCGCTATCGCGCCGGAGCTCGAATTGTGTCCGCGAGTTTCGGGATCGGCCCGGTCAGCGGCTCCATATCTTCAGGCGGGACCGGAGCGCCTTCGGCCGTCTGGCCGGTCCAATGCTGATTGGCGTAGCCGGGACCCCACAGCCGCGGCTGCCATTCGTCGGTGAGGTAGTCGCCATCCGCCGAAAGCTCGGCTTGGCCGCCCGCCGGCGACTTCACATAAAAGAACGCGAGCGACGACACGCGATGCCGGCCGGTGCCATGGCCGCCGGTCCACCCAGCGCGCTGCACCTGGTTCGCGCCGGCCATCAACTCGTCGATATTCTCCACGCCGAACGAGACATGGCTGAAGATCGTGGTCGGAGACTTCAGCAGGAACAGGTTGTGATGTTCGTTACGGCCGTCGCAGCGCATGAACATGCCAAGCCCGCGGTTGATGTCCGTGAGCCGGAAATTGAGCCGCTGAGTATAGAAGGCGACGCCGCGGTCGACGTCGGATACTCCGAACACGACGTGGAAGATCAGCTTCGGCCGCGCGCGATCGAACCATTTGCGATGCTTGTTCCAGCGCTGGATTTCGGTTGGCGTGTTCTCCAGCGACTTGGTGAAGGCCGGCAGGTTGCGCGCGAACACCTCGAAGCCGATGGCGATGCCGCAATCGTCGCGCGTGTGCAGCGTTCCATTGGCATCGACCTGAACCTCACGATCTGCGCTGAGGTTGTCCTTGATCTTGGCCAATGCGTCGGAGGTATCGACGCCCCAGATCACCTCGCGTGGACCGTTGCCGTTGAGGAAAGGGGCAGGGAGGCTGGTATCTTCGGCGGAGCGCAGCTCGACCGACGATCCCTCCTGCAGGCTGAACACGCGTCGCGCCGGCTCCTCGTGCGCGAGGTCGAGGCCGAAATCACGGAAGAATTTGGTCGAGACCTCGATGTCGTCGACACCGTAGACCAGCCGCTTGACGCCGATGATGCTCATGTCACTCCCGAATTCGTTTCGTTTTTAGTTTTGTCGTCCCGATCTTGAAGCTTGAATCGAACGCGTTGATTCCTCAATTGCCCGACACGACGCTGATCGAATGGTGCGGCATCACCGCAAGGATATCCGACCCGGTCCGGTCGATATGCAGCTCCATCAGCCGACAGGCTTTATCGGGGTCGCGCTCCAGCGCCGCATCCGAGATCGCGCGGTGTTCCTTCCCGGTCGGTCGATCGGTATCGATCGAACGGGCAAAGATTCGGCGATAGCGATCGGTCAGGTCGTGGAGTGAGACGCAGAATTGGCGCAGCAGCGGGGAGTCGCAGGCGCTGAGCAAAGCCACATGAAATTGGCGATGCCAATGCTCCCAACCCTCATTGACCTCGTTGCGGTTGATCTGATCGCGCACGGTGAGCCGCTCGAGGCGGTGGAGCGTCGACACCACATTGGCTTCCCACTCGTCACCGCCCAGTTCCATCGAGCGGCGCAAGGCCTGGCCTTCGAGCAACTTCCGCAGCCAGATCAATTCCCGCAGATTGGCCTCGGAAATCGGCGTGACGCGAAAGCCGCGCTGCTCATCGGCTTCGACCAACCGGTCGGAGACCAGTTTTGACAATGCTTCGCGTAATGGGCTGAGGCTGACGCCATAATTCAGGCGGACCTGATCGACGTTGATCTTGCCGCCGGGAGTGAATTGTCCGTTGAGAATCTCGCTACGCAATCGCGAGAGAATGCTGATCGACAGCGATTCTTTTTTGATTTTGGGCTGCCGGGCAACGTCTTCGGACGTCATGGTGGGCCTTGGACATTTCACTTAATCCTTGTTATCGATCCTGAGATTTAAAATCAAGGCTGAGCAAGATCATCGATGATCAAATTTGACATCGATGAATTGCGGATGGTAAGCGCACGCCATCACGGGGTGGACCATGACACTGCACGCTCATTTTGTCGGAAGCATTGGCCTCGATACGGTCGACGAGGTGTTCTCCGAGGTCGGCAAGCTGCTCGGTCCGAACCTCAAGCGCATTCCCGATGGCGAGCCGGGTAGCCGGCGCGGCTGGATCACCTATCAATACCCGATGCTGCGGGCGAGCCCCTATCTTGCCCCGACCGCCGAAGCCGCCGCCGGATTTCCCCGTTTGCGGATCGCCGATGGAGTGAAGGCGGAAGAGATCCGCTTCGGCGAACTCGGATATGCGCGCGAGGCGTCGGCCTCCTATGAAGCGCTCAAGCGTGCGCGTGCGAGGGGAGATATCCCGGCGTCAGTCAAGCTGCAGGTATCGTTGCCGACGCCGTTCGCGGTGATCAATGCGTTTGCCCAGCGCGATCAGGCCAAGCTCATCGAGGCGCCCTACGAAAAGGCGATGCTGCGCGAGATCGACGTGATCTGTGCTTCAATCCCGCACCATGACCTGTCGTTTCAGTGGGACGTCTGCCTCGAAATGGTGATCTGGGACGGTCATCATCCCGCGATCAAGAGTTTCCCCGGAATGGACAAGGCCTTCGCGGATGAGTTCGCGAGGATTTCCAAGCCGATCCCCGACGACGTCGAGCTCGGCTTCCATCTTTGCTACGGCGACATGGATGCCAAACATATTGTCGAGCCGGTCGATACCGAGAAGATGGTGAGCTTGGCCAACTTGATTTCGAACGCGGTGACGCGGCCGATCGCATTCATGCATCTTCCGGTGCCGATCCAGCGTTTCGATGATGCGTTTTACGCGCCGCTCGCTCAGCTCAATCTCAAGCCCGGTTGCGAGTTGTTCCTCGGGCTCGTTCATGCCCAGGACGGAGTCGAGGGAACCCAAAAACGGTTCGATCTCGCCAAGCGTCACGCCGGCGACTTCGGTATCGCAACCGAGTGCGGCATTTCACGATGCCGCACGCCGGAGCTGGTTCACGGCTTTCTGGACACCTATGCCGGCATCATCAAAGGGAGCGCCTGAGCGTATCCGCGCACCGACAGTCCTCTTGCTCCCGCTCGATCACGTCCCGGTCTTAGGGTAGAATCGGGCCATGCAGGACAAGGGACGCTCCTGCACCGGGTATCGGGCGCAGGACAGGGAGGCGAAGCATGAGGCGCATCGTTGGACCGTTTCTCGCTTCGCTGTTGCTTCTGATTTTCCCTTCTGCGGCCTCGGCGCAATCGGTCGCGCAATTCTACCGAGGCAAGATCGTCACCATCTTTGTGGGCTTCGGTACCGGCGGTGGTTACGACGGCTACGCGCAGTTGCTGGCGCGTCATATGGGACGCCACATCCCGGGCGAGCCGAACCTGATCGTCAAGCACATGGCTGGCGCGGGTTCGATGCTGATGACGAACTACCTCTACAACGTCGCGCCGCGCGACGGCACGGCGTTCGGCATCATGGCCAGCAATGTCGCGTTTTCTCCCCTGATCGGGTCGGCCGAAGAGAAGAGCGCCGTGAAGTTCGAAGCGGCCAAGCTCGGTTGGCTCGGCAGTCTGGAAAAATTCACGCCGCTGGGGCTCGCTTGGCACAATACCGGGATCAGGACGCTCGATGACGTCAAGAAGCGCGAGATGCGCTTCGGCTCGAGCGGTCCATCATCGGGCGGTGAGATCTATGCGCAATTGCTCAACGAGATGCTCGGCACCAAGCTCAAGTCGATCAGAGGCTATCGCGGCTCGAACGACATCACCTTGGCGATCGAACGCGGCGAAGTCGATGGTTTCATCGGCTGGTGCTGGACCTGCATGAAGGCCGAAAAGCCGCAATATCTGGCCAACAAGCTGGTCAACGTGTTCGTTCAACTTGGACTCGATCCCGAACCGGAAATGGCCGGCATTCCGGCGGCGTTGGACCTGATCACCGATCCGCGCGATCATCAGGCGGCACGGCTGATCCTGACCAACCTCGCCATGTCGCGGCCCTTCGCGACGCCGCCGGATGTCCCGGCCGAGCGCCTTGCGGCGTTGCGCGATGCATTCAACGCGGTAACGACCGACCCGGAGTTCCTCAGCGAAGCCAAGCGCACCGGCCGTGACATCAGCTTGTACAAGGGCCCGGAGATCGACCGGCTTTTGAAGGAAACTTATTCGCTCTCCGCCGACATCGTAAAGCGCGCGAACGAGGTGTCAGTGCCGCGGTAGCGCCTTCGTCAACCGAACTGGAGCGTTGACGCGCCAAAGCATGATAGCTAACCGATCAAACCAGTACTGCGCTATGATCCGGGTTGGTAAGGCCGGATGAGATTGGTAAGGCCGGATGAGAAGCGCAACCGTGCGGCCGACGATCGGTACAATTCTGAACAAATAAACGGGAGAAACAAAATGAAGCAATGCACGAGACGCGAGAATGCGAGCAG
>CANKHJ010000193.1 GCA_947481635.1 Bradyrhizobiaceae bacterium | reverse complement strand
GTTGATGCCGGGCGGCGTGCTGGCAAGTCCTGTCATCGATGAAGCGGATTTTGCGCTTATCACCGAAGTTGCGCTGACCTATGAGCGCATCAAGTTCGAGAACGACGCGCATGTTCTCGCCCTCGCGCTTTACTGGGAAGGCGGTTCGACCGGCGAGTCGATCGAAGGGATGCGTCGCATCGCCGAGGTGATCAAGACGCGCGCGGCGCTGAACCGGCCAGACTTCGGCGGCCGCGACCTCCACGGCGTCGTGTTCCATTCGCATAAGTCCAAAGCCGGCAAGGGCGCCAGCGTGTGTCAGTTCTCATTCGCCTGCCTGCCCTCGACCAAGCGCGCGCCGATCCCCGGCCAACGCTGGGAGCTGGCGCGGGAAGTCGCGCGCGGGGCGTTGCGCGATGTTGCGCGGCCAGCCGAGAATGAAGTGGCTGAGTATTATCTCAATCCGGAATTCTCCTCACTGCGCAGCATCTGCTGGTTCAAGACCAAGCTGGTCGAAGCCGGGCAGACCGGCCGCCATATTTTCTGGCGCGAGCCCAAGCAGTGGGACCAGCCGCGCGACCTGGCGGCCAAGCCCGACGAATGCGTGCGTTACGACGCCATGGTGGAGCAGCAAAAGCGCAAGGTCGTGAAGAAGGGCAAGGCGAAAAATCAGCAGGTCGCGAAGGTCAAGGTGAAGGCGAAGAAGATCAAGCAGAAATTCGCCAGCAATACGCGGCGCTGACGGGCGACACCGCCGGCGCTGCCAAGGGCCGACGACATTAATACAGACTCTCGATCGGGATCGTCACGGCTGGTGATGTGCGTGCACGCCTGGACGACACCTGTTGCCCGGCATCTGCCTGGACCGTTGCGGCGATCGATCCGGTTGCGCCGGCGCTCCTGACAATCGGCGCATAATGCGTGAGATGCCCGCACGCGATGCGCGGAGCGGTGTGTGACGCGCGCGTGACGATGCCGACCAGCATGGAGCCTTGCAGCACCGGTCCGCCGGAATCGCCGAAGCAGGCGCTCGCACCGATCGGTCCAGTCCGGTAGGGATCGATCAGCCTGCGCGGACCGGCGCGAACCAGGCTTGCTTCATGCAACGCACCGCTCGCGCCGGGGTGGGCTTCATCGGTGGTGCCATAACCCGCGACGGTGAAGTGGCCGTCGGCCGTTTCCAGTCCGATCGTGACCGGTGAGGCGAAGCCGGGAAGGGGCGTTGTGAAACGAAGGATCGCTGCATCGCCCGAGACGCTCACGCGTGTCCCGTCTTCCAGGACCACACTGCTCGACACCGAGGCGGCCGTGACCGGCGCTCCGCCGGAAAAGATTTTCGCGCCGCTGCCGGCGCAATGCGCCGCGGTCGCGACCGCGGTCCGTCCGATCACGACGCCGCTGCAAGTCCGGCCGGCACGCGTGACGATCTGCACAGTATGGCTCGCGAGCCATGAGGCCGTGCCGTTTATGACGGCATGTGCCGCCCCCGGCGTGAGGCCGGTCATGGTGACGGCAAGGATCGCCACGGCGATCCAGGGCCGCCTATTGCTCGATGTCATGATGGTCCCCCGAAGCAGGGGAAAGCCTAGGCTGCACGCCGCGAAAGCGACATGCGGCGGTTTAGCCAATTCACTGCAAAATCGGGCGGCCGAGCTTGGCGGCCGTGCTCACAATCCAGTCGCGGTAACGCGTGAGCGGCGTGATCCCGGTCATGCCGCCGCAGCCTTCGCTGAGCGCCGGGCCGGTGGTCCAACTCACCACGCCGGCCACCGTGAGGCGGCCGCTCTGTTCGACCAGAGCCGGGCCGCCGGAATCCCCGGTGCAGGCGCCGAGACCGGGACGCTCGCCCTTGGTCTTCGGGTCGATCAGCCGGATCTGCAGCGTACCGGGCTGGCCGGTGGCGACCAGCGTCGCGCGGCGCGCGGTGCCGCCGCTGCGGCCGTCGCCGGGAATGGTGAGGCCGTAGCCGACGACGGTGAAGCGGTCCCCCACTGCAACGCTTTTGGCAAGGGTAGCGAGCGGCACCGGTGTCACGTCGATCGGCGCTGGCAATTTGATCAGCGCAACATCGGCGGTGACACGATGGCGCGCGACGGCTGCGGCATCGAAGGACGGATGGAGTGCAATCGTGCCGACATCCTTGAGCGTCGGCTTTCGCGCTGCGTCGAACTCGACCAGCTTGTAATCGGCCCCGGGCATCACGCAGTGACCGGCGGTGAGGATCAGGTCGCGCGCCAGCGCGACGCCGGTGCAAGACGAGCCGCGGGAGCCGACCAGCAGCACGATCGATTGACCGAACTCGGCCGCCGGCGGCGCATCGCCGACCATCGCGAGCGCAGGCGTCATGCAGCAGAACCAGGCGGCGACGGAAACAGCGCGGCTGAACATTGCGCCGATCAGCCCGTTCGCTGACCTTGAGTCAACCCGGGGCGCGAGATCCTGCGGCCCTCCGACAACCTGTCGGAGACCTCTGCGCGCCAGGTAACGCGCGCGTGTTCCCCGAGGTCCGACCGTTCATGCTCGGTTCACGCCGACGCCCGTAAGACGCTGCCATGGTGCTGCGCAACCTGTTGATTGTGACTGGACTTTGGCTCGGGCTGGGGTTCGCCTGCGCGCCGCAGGATGCCGCTGCCGCCACGGCGCGCAAGTGCCTGTCCAAGGAACAGCAGCGAAACGCTGTCGCTACCGGGAAGGCCGTACCGCTCGCCATTGCCATGCGGTCCTCGAAGAACCGGACGCCGGGCGAAGTCGTCCGCGCCCAGCTTTGCGAGGAGCCGAACGGATCGCTCGTCTATTTGCTGACAGTGCTGCCGCGGAATGGCAAAGTGACGCGCACGGTCATCGACGCGGCGGATGGCGCTATCGCCGGTGAACCCTGAAGGGAATTTCCAGTGCGCCTCCTCGTGATCGAGGACGATCCGGACCTCAATCGTCAACTGGCGACGGCTTTAACCGACGCCGGCTACGTCGTCGATCGGGCTTTCGACGGCGAGGAAGGGCATTATCTCGGCGAGAGCGAGCCCTATGACGCGGTGATTCTCGACATCGGCCTGCCGAAGATGGACGGCATTTCGGTGCTCGAATCCTGGCGCCGCGCCGGCCGCTCGATGCCGGTGCTGATGCTCACGGCGCGCGACCGCTGGAGCGACAAGGTCCAGGGCTTCGATGCCGGGGCCGACGACTATGTCGCCAAGCCGTTCCACCTCGAAGAGGTGCTGGCGCGCATTCGCGCGCTGCTGCGGCGCTCGGCAGGCCACGCCAAGAGTGAGCTTAATTGCGGTCCGGTGCGGCTCGATACCCGGACCGGGCGCGTGTCGATCGACGGCAATCCGGTCAAGCTCACATCACACGAATACCGGCTGCTCGCTTATCTGATGCACCATGCCGGCCGCGTGGTGTCGCGCACCGAACTGGTCGAACATCTCTACGATCAGGACTTCGATCGTGACTCCAATACCATCGAGGTGTTCGTCGGTCGCATCCGCAAGAAGCTCGGCGTCGACGTGATCCAGACCGTGCGCGGCCTCGGCTATCTGCTGACGCCTCCCGTCGATGCGCGCTAGCTCGCTCGCGCTCCGCCTGTTTCTTTCGGCGGCGGCGACGATGGTGGTGATCCTGCTGATCACCGGGCTGACGCTGTCCTCGCTGTATCGCGCGACCGTGGAGCGCGCCTTCGACCGCCGCCTCGGGGTCTATCTGCGCACCCTGGTCGCCGACGTCGCGTCTCCGGAAGACAGCAACGAGCGCTTCCCGCAATCGCTTGGCGAGCCGCTCTTCGAATTGCCGTTGTCGGGCTGGTATTGGCAGGTGACGCGGCTCGATACGCCGCGTCCCGAGATTCGCTCGTCACGCTCGCTCTGGGATTCAGGCCTGCCGCAGCTTGCCGATCGCGGCGTGCAGTCCGGCGTCGGGGGCACGCGCCAGGGTTATGCGCAGGGTCCGGAAGATCAGAAACTCCGTCTGCTGGAGCGGGTCATCGATCTCGCGGAGGAGGGGCGCTTCCTGGTCGCGGTGGCCGGCGATGCGAGCGAGATCGACGAGGAGATCCGCGGTTTCGATCAGGCGCTGATCGCCACCTTTTCCGGATTGGCGGTGGTGCTGCTGCTGATGACCACCTTCCAGGTGCGCTTTGGCCTGGCGCCGCTCAAGCGCATCTCCGACGGGCTGGCCGCGATCCGCTCCGGCCGTGCGGAACGGCTCGACGGCGAATTTCCGATCGAGATCGCGCCGCTGGCACGCGAGACCAACGCATTGATCGATGCTAATCGCGAAGTCGTCGAACGGGCGCGGACGCATGTCGGCAATCTTGCGCACGCGCTGAAGACGCCGCTTTCGGTCATGATGAACGAGGCGACGACCCATGCCGGGAATCCGTTCGCGGCTAAGGTGCGCGAGCAGCTCGAGATCATGCGCGATCAGGTGACGCGCCATCTCGAACGCGCGCACCTTGCGGCGCGGTTGACCGTGGTCGGCAGCGTCACAGAAGTCGCGCCGGTCGTGACCGCCTTGGCGCGCACGATGGAAAAGATTCATCACAGCCGTAATGTCGCGATCGATGTCGCGGCCCCCGCCGACGCGCGCTTCCGCGGTGAGCGTCAGGACCTGGAAGAGATGGTCGGCAACCTCGTCGACAACGCATCCAAATGGGCACAATCGCGGGTCGCGGTCGAAGTCACATCCGAACTCGCGGAGGGGCCGGGGGGGCGGCCGATGGTGCGGATCATCGTCGATGACGACGGACCGGGCCTGTCGCCGGCACAGCGTGAGCGGGTGGCGAAGCGCGGGCGCCGGCTCGACGAGACCAAGCCGGGGTCCGGCCTCGGCCTGTCGATCGTCACGGAACTCGCCGGCCTCTACGGCGGGAAGTTCAGCATGGGTACGGCGCCGATCGGTGGGCTCCGGGTGGAACTGGTACTACCGGGGGCGTAAAAGACAGAGATTCGCCCTAATCCATGCCTCAAGTACCGGCGGAACTGCTCTAAATCTTATAAGGCGAGGGGAAAATGAAGCTTCTGAGGATCGCGGCCGGCTTGGTCGGCGCGCTGATGCTGGCGGCCTGCGCGGGTGACCCGTCGACTGGGACGGGGCCGAAGGAAAATACCGGCACCCTTGTCGGTGCCCTCGGCGGCGCGCTGATCGGCTCCCAGATCGGCGGCGGGCCGGGCGAACGCATCGCTGCCGGCCTGGCCGGAGCCGCGATCGGTGGCCTGCTCGGCAATCGGATCGGTGCGGCGATGGACGATGAGGACAAGAAGCGCGCCTATGTGGCGCAGGTCGATGCGCTCGAGCGGGGCCCGTCCGGCACGCCGGTGGCGTGGCGCAATCCCGATTCCGGGCGCTACGGCTCGGTCGTGCCAGGGCCTGAATATCGATCGCCGGCCGGTGGCCCCTGCCGCCAATATACCCACACGATCTATATCGATGGGCGCCCGCAAACCGCCCGGGGCGCGGCTTGCCGCAACCCCGACGGAACCTGGCAGCCGGTCAGCTGATCTGACCGATGAGCGGGTCGTTTCCGGCCGCCGCCCCCCGGGCGGCGGCTTTTTTCGTTTGTTCAACGGGTTCTTAAACCCAAAGGCGTATCCCGGTAGCTCAAACCGGCCGAACCAAGGTGGCCTGATGGCCAGAAACGGGCCCATCGAGCGCTTGCGCCAATTCCTGCGTGAATTGTCGCCGCAGGCGCGCGCGCTTTTGATCACGGAACTCGAACGCGCGGCGTTGCGCGGCGACGATATTCCGGGCGGCGACCTCGTGCTGCAGGAGGTCCGCAACGCCATTCGCGATGCCGGTATCGACGCGCCGCGCGTCGGCAATCCGGCGCGGCTGTTCTTCCGGCCGTTCGAAGCTTTCCTGATGTCGGGGCAATCCCGGACGGCGCGCCCGGGGCGAATCCCACGCGAGGCGCTCGATCCGCTCTGGACCTGGCTGGTCCGTGACCTCATCCCGCATGAGGTGCGGCTGTATTCGGAAGACGTGAGCCGTGCCTTGGGTGCGGGCGAAATCGCGCGCGCCGACCTTCTGGTCTCCGAATTCCAGGATCTGGTGGCGGGACACATTCGTGACGCGTTGGCCGCGGGCAAAGCGGACGACAAAGTCCAGCGTCGGATTGCGGCCCAGGTCAACATCCCGCACGCGCTGCGCGTCCTCGACGAAGTTCTCGTCGTCCTGCAAGAGCGCAACACGCTGGATTTACTGGCGCAGCGGCTGCCGGCCCATATTCAGAATTTATCTGGACCGGAGCTTGAGTCCGTGGAGTCGCTGCTGGACGTGATGATCGGACAGCGGCCGAATGCGTTGCGCCTGTCATTGGTCCTCGTCATGCGCCGGCTCGCCGCGCCTTGGCAGTTGATCCGTCTCGCCTTGCATACGGCGGGAAGCAACGACATGTCGCGGCTTGCGGCGTCGCGTTTTGGCGAGTCGGTCACACTGGTGCTCACCGAAGTCGAAGAGATGCTGGCCGAGCTCGTCGCCGAGCTTCGGCGTGCCGGTGAAATGAATGTCGTGTCGCTGCTGAAGTCCCTGCATGATGCGTTGCGGGGACTGCGCACCGAACTCGACCTCTCGGTCGATCCGCTGGCGCGTCAGACTGCGTCAATCCGCACCCAGATCGCGGACAGCCTGACGGCCGCGATCGATCCGCTGCCGGGCCGCATTCGGCAGATGTTGCGGATGCGTCCGGCCAAGGAAGCGTCCTTCAGCAAGACACCGGATGCTGCCGACATTGCCGAAATCTGCTCGCTGATCGAACTCGCCAAGGCGTCCCGGAACTTCGCGCGCGAGTTTGCGGTCGCGGAACTCGCGGTGCGGGTGTGGTCGGAACTGGAGGATTCGCTCGACGTCCATACCCGGGCGCTGATCGCGAGCTTGCGTGGGGATGATCCCCATCATGAGCACCGCCAGGCGCAATTCCAGGCGGCGTTGCGCTTTGCGGCGCTGATTTTCGGGCCGGACCATGCGACGCGCCTGTCTCGATCCGCCGAACTGGCCGTGGCTGAACGAAAGACCGCCGCGGGCTAGTCGCCCCAATCTTTGACGGCCGCCCGATTCCCGGCCAGAACACCGCGCAGGCTCGGCTCCATGGCCCTGCCGCCGGTGATTTGACGCGATGACGCTTTGGTTCGTGCTGGCAATGATGACGGCGGCGGCGATTTTCGCCGTGCTCTGGCCGTTGGCGCGGCGCCACGATGATGCCCCCGCCGCCGGCCACCAGATCAATGTCTACCGCGACCAGCTTGACGAAATTGAGCGCGATCGTGCCGCCGGACTCATCGGCGTGGAGGAGGCGGACGCAGCGCGCATCGAGGTGTCGCGCCGTCTCTTGGCCAGCGCCGATACCACCGGGGTGTCCCATCATTCCGCGCCACATCGCCGCCGCGTGGTCTCGATCGCCGCGTTGGTGCTGCTGCCGTTGAGCGCTGCGATACTCTACCTGATGCTCGGCTCGCCAAATCTTCCCGGTCAATCCGCCGCGGCGCGCATCGCCACTCCAGATCCCAATGCGTCGCTCGACGGCCTGATCGCCCAGGTGGAGGCGCGCGTGGCCGCGGTTCCCGACGACGGCCGGGGCTGGGAAGTGCTGGCCCCGGTCTATCTGCGGCTCGGGCGCAATGCCGATGCCGTGATGGCCTGGCGCAATGCGCTTGCCATCAACGGCGAAACCGCAGAACGGCAATCCAATCTCGGTGAAGCGATGGTCGCCGCGGCGAATGGCGTGGTCACCGCCGAGGCCAAGACGGCCTTTTTGCGCGCGCAGGAGCTTGACGCAGGCGACATGAAGGCGCGCTATTTCCTCGGTCTCGCCGCCGAGCAGGACGGCAAGCCGGCCGAAGCTGCGGCGGCATGGCGCGTGATGCTGGTGCAAGCGCCGCCGAATGCGCCGTGGTTGACCTTTGTGCGCGCAGCGCTGGCGCGGGTCGAGGCCGCTGCGCCGCCGGCGCCGAGCGACGATGACGTCGCCGCCGCGTCGCAATTATCCGCCGAGCAGCGCAATGAGATGGTGCGCGGCATGGTCGAGCGGCTGGCGGAGCGGCTGAAACAAGACGGCTCCAGTGTCGAGGGATGGGGGCGGTTGATGCGGTCCTATCTGGTGCTCGGTGAGCCTGACAAGGCACAGGCCGCTCTGGGGGATGCGCGCAAGGCATTGGCCGGTGATGGCGACAAGCGCCGTCAACTCGATGAACTGGCGAAGTCGCTTGGGATCGAAGGCTGATGCGCGCATGACCCGCAAGCAACGGCGTCTCACATTGATCGGCGGCGCGCTCGCGGTGCTAGGCCTCGCGGCGGCGCTGGTGCTGTTCGCGTTGCGGGACTCGATCGTGTTCTTCAATTCGCCGACCGACATCGTCGAGAAGCAGGTTCAGCCCGGAACGCGCGTACGGCTCGGCGGCCTGGTGCAGCCGGGCAGCATCACGCGCGGCGAGAATCTTCAGGTTCGTTTCGATGTGACCGACGGCAACAAGACCATCCCGGTCGCGTTCCAGGGCGTTCTTCCGGACCTGTTTCGCGAAGGGCAGGGCGTGGTGACCGAAGGCGCGATGGATGGTTCAGGTACGTTCCGCGCCGACACGGTGCTGGCGAAGCACGACGAGACCTACATGCCCAAGGACGTCGCCGACCGGCTCAAGCAGCAGGGCCACTGGAAGGACGATTACGCGAAGAAGGGCCTGACTGTACCGGTGAAGTAAATACAGGGCACCTCGAACAATGACGTTTTCGGCGCGTGCTTGACCGCCGTTGCGGACTGATGACCGCGTCCAACACTGATGTGTTGCCGCTGCGCCCGGTTTGTTGGCCCTGATATACTTACTGACGCGCT
>CANKHJ010000192.1 GCA_947481635.1 Bradyrhizobiaceae bacterium | reverse complement strand
GCTCCGCTCGCCACTCCGGCCAGTGCGACGGCGAAGCCGTTGGTGTCGATCAGGCCGGTGCTCGTCATCGTGATGCCCCGCGTGCCTGGCGAGGTGATCGCGCCGCCTGCCTGCAACGTTCCGCCGGCGAAAATCAGCGTGTTGGTGACGCTGCCGTCTCCGAGCGCGGCGCTTGCATTCGCATTCAAGATGCCGGCTGCGATGGTCGTCGTGCCGGTGTAGGTGTTCACGCTCGAGAGCGTCAGCGTGCCCGCGCCCTGCTTGACCAGCGCGGTCGCGCCTTGAATCGTCGTGCCCGCGCCCTGCGTGACAGTCCCGGTGGCATTCAATGTCAGCGTGGCCCCACCGCTGACATTCCCAAGCACGATCGCGCCGGGCGTCGTCAGGGTCACATTGCCCGAGGTCAGCGCGAGGTCTGCGCCGGTGCTGAAGCCGATGTCGCCGGTCGCAACGAGACCGAGGTTGCCGCTGCCGGTCACCGCCTGCGCCACCGTGATCGACGCATTCGCGGCGATGGTCTGCACCGTCAGGCCCCCCGACAGCGCGAGCGCCTGGTCGATCGTGAAGCTCGCGCCGGAGGAGACCAGCCGCAGCGTGCTGGCGCCGGCGATAGCGGCGAGCGCGGCCGTGTTGCCGTTGGCGGCGGTCGTAGCGCCGGTCGTGGCGTCCGACAGGGACGGAGCGGTGGATAGCGTGGTCGCCGCGGTCGGGAGCGCAAGGGTATTACCGAAGACGTTCACGCCGCTCAGCGCATTGCCGCCGGCCGAGGCCGACAGGGCCGCCCCATTGGTCGCGCCGCTGGTTCCATCGGTAACGGTATAAGCGAGGACGCTGTTGCCGTTCGCGAGCGTTCCGGCCGGAAGCACCAGCGTATAGGTCCCGCTGGTCGACGTGCTGACATTGCCGAACGAAACGCCATTCGCGATCACCGAGACCGTGGCGGTGAAGGCCGCGCTCGACGCCAGCAGCGTCATGCCGGCCGCATCGCGATAGGCAATGCCGCTGATGGTCTGGATGCCGCTTGGATAAAAATTCTTCAGGTACGGATAGAGTCCGGTCCCAGTGCCCCAGGCGGCAGTGCTGAACCCCGAGGGCAGCGCGGCTTGCAATTGCGCGGTGGTTCGGCCGGTGATGCCGGATTGATTGTTGGTGCTGCCTGATCCCCGCGTCGCGCCGATGCCGCTGGTTTCAATGTCCCAATACACGTTGGAGAACGTGCCGTAGGCCCACCCGGCCACGCCACCGACATTGCCGTAGCCCGTCACCCGCCCGGTGGCGTAGCTGTTCGAAAGGCCGCCGGAGCTGTCATGGCGCCCGATCAGTCCGCCGGTCTCTCCGCCCCCGATCACATCGCCGGTGGCGTAGGTGTTCGTCGTGACGGCGCCGAAATTGGTCTCGCCGATCAGGCCGCCGACGCGGTAGCCGCCAGACACCACACCGGCGGCGTAGCTGCTTTGCACCAGGGTGCCGAAGAAGCTGCGGCCGATCAGGCCGCCGACGCCCTGGTTGCCTGAGACCGCGGTGCTGGCATAGCTCGTCTGCACGATGCCGCCGTTCATGACATACCCGACCAGCGCACCGGTATTGTCCCAGCCGCTCACCCGGCCGCCGACGAGGCCGATATTCGACACGCTGGCACTGCCGCCGTTGAGCTGCCCGACAAGGCCGACATAACTGGTGCCGCCGGCGCTGATCGTCAGGCCGGTGATGGTGTGACCCAGTCCTTCGAGCCGGCCGCTGACAGAGACCGTTGAACTGCCGATCAGCGCGCGCGTGTAGGTCGTGCCGCTGGCCACGAGATCCGTGGCCAACGCGTATCTGTCGCCGACGCCGCTCCCGGCAAAGCGCGTCAGCGCAGCGCCGTTGACGGCATTGACGCTGTCGATGGAGTCGAGGTTGCTCATCGAATAGACCAGCGTGTAGCCGGCGCCGTTGAGGCTGAAGGTACCGCCGTTATTGGTCGCGCCGTAGTTGATCGACGCGCCGTTGCCGAATGTCAGGCCGGTGGTCGTGACGTTGCTCAGGCCATTCGCTGAGATCGCGACGCCGCCGGCGCCGGTGATGGTGATCGGCGCATTGATGGCGACCTGGCCGGCCGCGGTCAGCGTCAGTGTCGTGGCCGCAGACCAGGTGAGCGGTGCAGCGACCGAGATGGTGCCGGCCTGCGCGCCGCCCGAGCCGGTCGTGACGTTGACATTCGCCGCGCCGAGCGCGGTCTGCAGCGTGGCGGCGTTGATGATGCTGTCTTCGGTGTTCGCTGTGAAGCTGCCGCCGGTGTTGTTGGTCCCATTCGAGATCGTGACGTTGTAGGGATCGAGCAGCAGCGTTCCGAACGCGCCGTTCGCCGCCGAAAGGTCGGTGAAGCCGGAATAGTCGAGCTTCGCCTTGCCTGAGACCTCCGCCTCGCCGCCATAGCCGGAACTTGCGCCACCGCGCGCCGCGATCGTGCCATGGAAGGTCGTGGCATTGTCCGACCAGACCACCACCTTGCCGCCATTGCCGGTGACCCGCGCGTCGGCGCGGATCGTCGTCGCCCGATCGATGCTGACGGTCGCGGCGCGCTGCAGCGTGCCCTGCCCCTGACGCCCGCCGCCGATGTTGACGCTGCCGCCGCCGGTCCTGCCGGACACGTCGATGGTCGCGCCTGCGAGACTGATGTCGTTGCCGGTGATCGCGACATTGCCGCCGGTCGTTTTACGCGACGTTGTCGTGAGACGGCCGGAGATCCTGACGCCACCGCCGGCGCCGCCGCCGATGACGATCGAGCCGGAACGGCCGCCGATGGTTCGGGCCTGAACGATACCGGAGATATTGACCGCGTTGCGGGCCGCTTCCCGCGCGGTTGCGGCGCTGACGATCACGCTGCCGCCGGCCGCCGATGGTGCCGGAGTTGCGGATCAGAGCGCCGTCGCCACCCGCGGCGGTCGGCAGCGCCACTTGAAGAAACCCGTCGCCGGAGAAATCCAGCGTCGCGCGTTCGCCGGAGCCGAGCCCGACCTTGCCGAGCGGCACGAAGATGCTGCCGGAATTCTCCACCGTTCCGCCGAGCAGCGCGGCGTATCCGCCACGGCCAACCGTGATGATGCCGGCATTGGTCACGGGCGCAGACGCGCCATTGCCCGTGAAGGTGCGCTTTCCGGCCATGAAGTCGCTATCCGAAATTCCGAGCGTGGACGCGACGAAGCTGCCGGTATTGACGACCCCGCTCTGGGTGATCGCGATGCCGTTCGGGTTGACGAGATAGACGTGGCCGTTGGCGGTCAGCATGCCAGCGATGGTCGAGGGCGCATTTCCGGTAACGCGGTTGAGCAGCGCCGACGCGCTGTTCGGCTGCTGGATGTTGACGGCGTGGCCCTGGCCGATCGAGAAGCTTTGCCAGTTGACCACGGCGCTCTGGCTGGTCTGCGTGATGTTGAGCTGCGTGGGCGAGGTGTTTGCGATCGATACACTGCCGGCCGCGACATTGCCGCCAGTCGGCAGGTTCTGGGCGCGAACCTCGACGACGAAGAGCGACGTGCCGAGCGCGGTGGTGGCGAGCAACACTGCCATCCGCGCATGATGCCGGCGCGGCAGGCCGCGAGCCCGCAGCGACGCGCCATGCCGATCTTGATTCAACAGGTCATCGCAAGAAGGTGTTCTGGCTTGGATATCTGTCATCCCGCGTCGCATTCGTCCCATGGCTAGACCTCAACGCAGTGCCAAACGCCGAATGATCCTCCCGGCGCTGTTGTTTGCGGTCATGGGCGGGATTCGATACGAGCAGGGCAGATATCGCTGACGACGAGCGAACCGCCACCTTGGGCCGCGATTGCGGCTTCCACTCTGCTTGGACAGGTAACTCTTTTCCGCCACGCCGCAATCAACGCGGCCGACAATGCGCCGAACACGGTTGCGCGAAGCTTAAGATTTTGTGTCGTAAGCACCACGCTCGGCAGAAACGTCCGGCGTATCGGCGATCCTGTCGTCGTGCAGCGGCGCCGCCGAGACGTGGCTCAAGTAAAGGTACACAAAGCCGGCGGATTACACGTCCTATCCCGCCCTGCCCTTCAGCAGCGCCTCGATCTTCCCAAGCAGCCGCTCCAGCTCCACCGGCTTGGTGTCGTAATCATCACACCCCGCCTGCAACGCTTTCTCCCGATCGCCGGCCATCGCATGCGCAGTGAGCGCGATCACCGGGATCATGCGCGTCGCGGGATCGGCCTTGATCCGGCGCGTCGCCTCCCAGCCGTCCATCACGGGGAGCGAAAGGTCCATCAGCACCAGGTCGGGCTGGTCCGCCAGCGCGCGCGTCACCGCTTCGGCGCCATCCGTCGCGAAGCACAGCTCGAAGCCGCGCCGCAGCAGCCGGCGCGAGAGCATGTCGCGGTTTTCCGGATTGTCTTCGACCAGCAGGATCTTCGCCGTCTTCGCCATCTTCGCCGCCATCGTCAGTCCTGTTCCGTCAGGAGCGTTCGCCGCGCGGCTTGGCGAGTGCCGCGATCAACGACTCGCGCGACTCCGGTCCCTTGCTGAGCACTGTCGCGCCGCGGCCGGCGAGGAAATCGAGTTCGGCGCGCGAGAGGTCCTTGGCGGTGAGCACGATGATCGGAAGGTTGCGCAGCCGCTCGCTGCGCCGCACCGCGTCCATCACCTGAAATCCGTCCAGCTCGGGCATCAGCAGATCGAGGATCATCGCCTTCGGCGTCGGATGCTGGTCGAGCCAGGCGAGCGCCTCGCGGCCGTTGGCGACAGCGATAGTCTCCATACCGATCGACTCCAGCGCCTTGGTGTAGGTCAAGCGGTCGAGTTCTTCATCATCCACCACCAGGATCAAACCCCTGGTGGTGCCGATATGCTTGGCGACAGTGTCGACCAGCGTCGTCCGGTCCACCGGCTTGGTGAGAAATTCCGCGGCGCCGAGTGACAGACCGAGCGGCCGCTCGTCGAGCATCGAGACGAAGACCACCGGGATCGCCGAGAGCTGCGCGTCTTCCTTGAGGGTGCTCAACACCGTCCAGCCATCGACATGCGGCATCATCACATCGAGCAGGATCAGCGCGGGAGATTCTTCCTTGGCGCGCGCGATCGCCTCGCGTCCGCTGGTGGCGTGCAGCACGCGATAGCCCTCGCGGACCAGCACGGTGCCGAGCAGATCGTGAATCTGCGGATCGTCGTCGACCAGGAGAACGGTAGTGCCGCTGATCGGGCCTTCGCTCGGCTGCACATCCGGGTCGTTACGCGCCTCGGCCTGGATGATGGTCGGCGGCAGGGTGGTCGGCAACGCGATGATGAAGCGGCTGCCGCGGCCGCGCTCGCTCTCGACCGTCACATCGCCGCCGAGCAGCGTACAAAACCGTTTGGTGATCGCGAGTCCGAGTCCGGTTCCACCATATTGCCGCGTGGTCGAGGAGTCGGCCTGCGTGAATGGCTGAAACAGCTTGGCGATCTGTTCCGGCGACATGCCGATGCCGCTGTCGGCAATCACGAAATGAAGTTCCTCCGCCTCGGCGCCAGGTTTGCTCTCGACCGAAAGCGTGACCACGCCGTCCTTGGTGAACTTGCAGGCATTGCTGAGCAGATTCAGCAGCGATTGTTTCAGCTTGGTGTGGTCGGTGTGAAGCTGCCCGATGCCGGCGCCGACGATGCTTTCGAGTTTGTTGTTGTTGCCGAGCGCGAGCGGCATCGCGAGCGAGCGCACCTCGTCGACCAGGTTCGGGATGTTCACCGGCTCGATGAACACCTCCATCCGGCCGGCTTCGATTTTCGACAGGTCGAGGATATCGTTGATCAGGCGCAGCAGATGCTTGCCGGCGGTCTCGATCTTGGCGAGGTCCGGCAGCATGTCATTTGAGCCTTGATCCTCGGCATCCTCCTTCAGGATCTGGGCATAGCCGATGATGGCGTTGAGCGGCGTGCGCAGCTCATGGCTCATGTTGGCGAGGAAATCGGACTTGGTCTGGTTGGCGTGCTCCGCGACCTGGCGCGCCTCTTCCACCGCCGCTTCCGCCTGCTTGCGGTTGGTGATGTCGTAAATCCACGAGATCAGCACCGGCTGTCCGTCGAACTCGGCATGGTCCCATGACAGCAGCGACCAGAATGTACCACCGTCGGGCCGGCGATTATGCACTTCGGCATTGGTGAGCTTGCCGTCGCGGTGAAAAACCTCGAGCAGCCGGTCGCGTTGCGCGGGATCGACATAGAGTTCGCGCACGTTCTTCGGCATCTGGTCCGCGGTGACGCCGTAGAGCTGATCGTGGCGCTGATTGGTGTAGAGCAACCGGCCGCCGGACCCGACGATGGCGACCGCGACTGGGCTTGAATCCAGCAGCCCGCGCATCTGCTGCGCGGTCCGCGCCAGCGCCTCCTGATCGGCATGCGCCTCGGTCAGGTCCTCGACGGTCATCAGCCGCTCGCCATTGATGGCGCGGAAGGCGACGCCGAGCGTCACCCCCGCCGGGGTCTTCTGCTTGAAGCTGGCGCTGGCCTCGGTGCCGATCTGGTGGACGATATGCGCAATCGCGGTATCGCGCTCGCCGTCGCCGTAATCGCCGCGCGCGACCAGCTTGCCGATCAGCCCGGCAATCGGCTGTCCAGCCGCAAGGTCGCCCGGCGCGACCTCGAGCAGTCGCGCCGCCGTGCCGTTCGACACCGTGACGTTCAGATCGTGATCGACGACGACGGCGCCGAAGGGTAACGCCTCCAGCATCCGACGCAGCACCGCCGCCGATACATCTCCGGCATCCCCGCCCACGCGCCCTACCCCATCGCTCGCAGCGCTGTCGCGCGTTCCGGATGGACATCGAGCATCGCGGTGAAGCCGGTGATGTCCAACACCTCGCGCACCGATGGCTGGACGCCGCACAGCGCGAACACACCGTTGCCGGCCTTGACGCGTTTCAGGATCATCAGCACGACGCGCAGCCCGGCGCTGGTGACGAAATCGACACCCGCGAAGTCGAGCAGCAATTTCGGGCGATCCGCTCCGATCAGCTTCTGGACACGCTCACCAAACGGCCCGCTGGCATTTCCATCCAACCGGCCGCGCGCCGTCACGACGCAAATGTCGCCGACCGATTCTTCGTCGATTTCCATCGATCCCCCACGTTGATCTCAAACACCCCGATACGAACTTATGGCGGGGTTTTAGTCCGGGCTACAGTAAAACGTGTGCAATTGGCCCCGTCCAGCCGCGTATATCCGATGTCAGAGGCGAGTTGGCGAATGAGGAAAAGGCCGAGGCCGCCAATGGCGCGCTCAGCGACGTCGTCGTCAAGCTTGGGATCGGCCGCGTCGCGCAGGTCGAAGGCCGGGCCGGTGTCGACGATTTCGGCTTTCACCCGGTCGGGATCGACGAATACTCGGACAATGGCCGGCACGTCGGCACAATTGCCGTGGGTGCCAAGGTTGGTCAGCAATTCTTCCAGCGCCAGCCCGACGTGATGCGCGGCACGGGCGTCCACGCCGGCGGCGGCCAGGGCGTCGAGGATCCGGCCGGAGACGTCCGAGATCGCGGCGGGTTGCGCGAGGACGCGGGCCTCGAAAGCCGGCGCGGTGGAGTCAATCGCCGCCGCCTCCCCCAACGAGAGCAGGATGGCGGCCATGTCGTCGAAAGCCGGTCGGCCGGCTTCGAACGCGCGGACGTCATCCACCAGGCGCTGGAGCGGCGTTGCGGCCTTGGCGTCGAGCCCGGCCATATACGCGTCGATACGCGGCTCGCCATAAAGCGCGCCGTCGGCGTCATTAGCCTCGGTGAACCCGTCGGTCACGATCAGCAGGTGATCCTCCGCCGCCAACACCACCACGTGCTGCTGATAGGCGAAGTCCCCGAACAATCCGAGCGGCGGACCGCCCGCCCCGGTCAAGCGGGTCACGATGCCCGCGCCGTCGCGCTGAAACGGCGGCACGTGGCCGGCGCGGACATAGGTCAAGGTGCGGCTCGCAAGATCGAACGTCCCGAGCAGCAGGGTCACAAACATGCAGCCCGAATTTCCGGCGCTGAGCGTGACGTTGACGAGATCCATCGCCCGGGTGGGTTGCCCGAACAGCTCCGCCGCGTCGGGCCGGCCCGCGAGCCCGCGGAAGATCGAATGGGTGCGCGCCATCATCAACGCCGCGCCTGCCCCTTTGTCGGACACGTCGCCCAGCAGCAGCACCAGCAAACCGTCCCCGACCGGAAAATAATCGACCAGGTCGCCGCCGACCTCCTTGGCCGGCTCCATCACCACATCGATGGACATCGGCAAGCCGCCCATCATGCCCTTGAACGACGGCGGAGCCAGCGCAAGCTGCAGAATGCGCGCTTCGTTCAGCTCCGCCTGCTTACGCTTGAGCTCGTCACGGGTGCGGTCCCGCAAGGATTTCTTTTCCAGCGAGGAGAGCACCCGGGCGCGCAACAGCGTCGGGTTGAACGGCTTGAACAGATAATCCTCGGCGCCGAGTTCGACGCAGCGCACCACGGCTTCGATTTCGCTCATCGCCGAAATCACGATGATCGGAAGCTCGTTGGTGCGTCCCTGCTCCTTGAGCGCGGCGAGAACGCCAAAGCCATCGAGCTCCGGCATCATGATGTCGAGCAGCACCAGGTCGTAATTTTTCGACGCGATCGCCGCGAGCGCTTCCACCCCATTGACCGCCTGGTCGACCAGCTTGACGCCGAGCCGGTTGAGGCGACGCACCAGCAGGTCGCGGTTCTCTGCAACGTCGTCGACGACGAGGATTCTGGCGTCCTGCGGGTTCATGCGGCTGAATCGACCGGGTGGGCTGTGGCAACAATGCCGATTCCGGGGCCAGCAACAGCGCGCCGGACGGCCATTCGCGCGCCACGCGATGGTGTCACATATGCGTCGATGGCGTCAAAGCGCACTGAGCCGCCGCCAGGCTGGAAATGAGCACTCGCACGCGCAAGTCCCGTGCCCAATCGGCGCGATCGATGCCAAAATAACTAGCAAACATCCTGTCAGAAACGCGAGACAAATTGCTCCATATCACCCGCCGACGAGCGCCCGCGCCTCGCCATCGTTGGCGACCATCGCG
>CANKHJ010000191.1 GCA_947481635.1 Bradyrhizobiaceae bacterium | reverse complement strand
TCAAGCTCGCCCTGGCATCGCGCCAACGGATTCAGGAAATCCGCACGCGTGAATCGATCGCCTACGACCACCAGACCAAAGGCATTCTGCATTTCTATCGCAACCGGAATGAATTCAAAGCCGCGGTTGCCGCGACGCAATTGATGCAAGACATCGGCTGCGAACGCGAAGTTGTCGACATCGAACGGATGCTGGAGATCGAGCCCGCGCTCGAGTCCAGCAAGAAGACGATTGTCGGCGGCACCTACACCGCGCATGACGAAAGCGGCGACGCCTACAAGTTCACCGCCGGCCTCGCCGAAGTGTGTCGCAAGCGCGGCGTTTCATTTTTGTGGAACGCCGAGGCTGTTGCGATCACGACCGATCCTGCAACCAAGCGCGCCAGCGGCGTTGAGGTGAAGCTGCTCGACCGCGGCGAGTATCGGCAGCTCCGCGCAAATTCAACCATCGTCGCGGCGGCAACAGGCTCGCGCACGCTGGTCAAGCCGCTCGGGATTCGTCTCAACATTTATCCGGCCAAGGGTTACTCGGTTACGATCCCAACGTCGGAGCAGCACAAGGCGCCGCATGTCTCGCTGACCGATGACGAGTATAAGCTGGTCTATTCTCGCCTCGGCCAGAAGCTGCGCGTTGCCGGCACCGCCGAGCTCTCGGGCTATGACCGCAACCTGAACATGGTTCGCGCGAACGCGATCGTCGATAACGTGCGCGGCGTGTTTCCGGATGCGGGAGAATTTCAAGCGGCGACATTCTGGACCGGCTTGCGGCCGGCGACGCCATCCAATCTTCCCTATCTCGGCCGCACCGCCGTTCCGGGCCTGTATCTCAACACCGGACACGGCACGTTGGGCTGGACGATGGGACCGGGCAGCGGAGCCTTGGTGGCCGATATGGTGGCGGAAGATCGTCAGCATCGGCCGGTGCGAGCCAGCGTCTTGCAAACGAAGAGGCTTCCGGCTGCCGTAAAGTCGTAGCCTCGCGTTACGAACCAGCGTCATTCCGGAGCGCACCGCAAGGTGCGAACCCGGAATGACGGCGACATGAGCCGCGAGCAATTGCGCGACAATAATATCACAGTGTGTGACCTCACTGCATCCAGCCGGGCGATTGGCAATATCTTGTTCACCAATGGCCGACACACTGCACGGAGGTGAGGATCAGTATCATGCGTATCGCGACAATCGCCTGTGGCATTGGCTTAGTTGTTGTCGGAGGCGTCGCGTATGTCTCCTTTGGGCGCGCGCCAAGTCGTCTCCCCGACAGCCGCGTTGCCATGAAGGTCGTTCCCGATGCGCCACGGGTTGAAACCGCCCGTCTGTTCTCGGTGTCCGCGCCGCCGCGCGAGCCGGATCTGATCGCGGCAAAGCTGACGACGACCCATCCGGTGCCGCCGCCGCAGATGACGCCCGGCCGCTGGCCGGATGTCCCGCGGGCCCCTCAAGCCGCCCCGGGCACGGCCCCCAAGGCCAAGGCCGCCGTGAAGGTCGAGAAGCCGAAGACCAAGCAGGCTGCAAAGCCCGCCACGCCGTCCGCCAAACCCAAAACGACCTGATTTGGTTCTCGGCCGCTCCCTCGTCGCGGCGCTGCGATCATCGCCCTCGGCGCAACGGGTCTCGCCAACCTGCGCATTGTTTCGCGCCCGTGATGGTGGGATGACGTGTGCGACGCCGCATCGGATGCGGCGTCAGGCGATGCCCGCTGGAAGCGCGACTTCATGATTCCCTGGAAACATCTCGACACTGCCACGGTGCCCGATGGCGGCGGAGAGCTCCGCCTGATGCAGCGCGGGTCCGACTTTTCGATCCGCGCCGGCACCAAGGAACTGATGACCAGCCGCCTGACCGGCTCGGAGGAGGCGCTGGCGACCATTACATGCCTGCGGCTTCGCGGCCGGACCAAGCCGCATATTCTGATTGGCGGGCTGGGAATGGGCTTCACTTTGCGCGCCGCTCTCGCCAGCCTGGGTGCCGACGCGCAGGTTTCCGTCGCGGAGCTTGTGCCGGCGGTGGTCGCATGGGCACGCGGCCCGATGGCGCCGATCTTCGGAGCGAGCCTGGATGACCCGCGCGTGATCATCCACGAAACCGATGTCAGCCGCCTGATCAGGTCAGCCAGGTCGGTTTACGACGCGATCCTGCTGGACGTCGATAATGGTCCCGAGGGCCTGACCCGCGCGGACAATGATCGCATCTACGACACCGAGGGACTGGGCGCCGCGCGAACGGCGCTCCGTCCCGGTGGCATTCTGGCGGTGTGGTCGTCCGGGCCGGACAGCAGGTTCACCAAGCGCTTGCGCAGCACCGGCTACGAGGTCAACGAGGTCGCGGTGCGCGCGAATGGGAAACAGGGCGGCTCGCGCCATATGATCTGGATTGCTACCAACTGACGCGATTAGCGGCTCGACAGCCGCTCCATCCACGTCGTCGATGACGCAACCGTTCCGATATTGTTGCGCACCGACGCCAGCGTTCCCTGGTGACCGGCGGCGCTGTTGCTGCCGACACAGTCTTCCAGCAGCACGATGTAATAGCCCAGGAAGAAACCGTGCCGCAGAGTCGAATCGACGCAGACATTGGTGGCGACGCCGGTGACGATCAGCGTCTGGACATCATGCTTGCGAAGAATGCCGTCCAACGGCGTTCCCATGAACGCGCTGTAGTGATGCTTGTCGACGATCGGCTCATCGCGTTGCGGCTTCAGCATGAAGAAGTCCGCACCCCACGTGCCCTCCAGGCAACAACCCTCCTAGCCGCGCTTCACGATATGCGGTGCGGCCAGATATTTGAAATCGTAGATCGAGCGGATCCAGACGACCGGCATTCCCGCCGCGCGGGCCGCAGTCGCCGCCGTTTGGATGTTGGCGGCGACGCCCTTGGCGAAATCGACATTGTAGCCGCGCTCCTTCTGCAGATAGCCGCCATCGGCGCAGAAATCGTTCTGCATATCGATGACCAGAAGGGCGGCGCGATCCGGACGAATCTGGTCGTCGAATTCAGGCAGGATCGAAATCATCAAACCGGCTTCGCTCTCAGAGTGAATCGGGCGCCGGCATCACCGTTGCGCATTTCTTGCAGGTCCGGAAATCCTCGGACTGATAGAAATTACGATACGCCTGCGTGACCGGGTCGGCGCGATAATCATCCACGACGTAAGACTCTTCGTGCAGGAAATGATCGCAGTTCAGGCAATACCAGAAGAACCGGTCGATATCCCCGGCGACGCGCGCGCGCTCGATCACGAACTGGAATGCATCGGGTGCAAAGCGCGGCGAATGCGGCACCAGCGGCGGCTGAAACAGACACGAGCCTTCGGGAACATGCGCGATCTTTTCGACGCCTTCCGGCGTGCGATAATGCAGATTCAAATCGCCCTTGATCGAGTACTGGATCTCGTAGCTCGGGTTGACGTGAAATTCGCTGCGATACTCGCGGCCGCGCGCAATGAAGGCCATCGATTCCGCCGTCAGCCATAGCTGATGGGTGCGCTTCCCGGTTTCGGTCAGGTGCCGCATGATCCCCTCAAAATCGATATTCGGCATATCGATGCTTTGCATCGCGAACATTGCGGGCCGCTCCTTCTGTTGATCGACAAAGATAATCCAACCGCGCGGGTGCGACTATCCCGCCAGCAGAATTGTCTCGCCAGGTGCGACCGGGATGACCTCGATATCCGCCGGAACCAGCGCGCGCAGATGGCTCGGCTTTCCCGGCAGGACGGCGCGCGGTGGCGGCGGATCCACTCCATACCGATAATGGCAAGGAATGCAGCGCTTCACGCCGAGCAATTCGAGTGCAAGTGCCGCGCCTTCCGGATCCATCGTGTAGTGGCCGCCGATCGGCAGGATCGCGATGTCGGGCCGGTGCACCCGGCCGATCAATTGCATGTCGCCGAAGGCGCAGGTATCGCCGGAAAAATACAGGCTGGGCGTGTCCGGCAGCCGCAGAACGAAACCGCATGGTGCACCGGCATAAGAACCATCCGGAGACCCACCGGAATGTCTCGCGTCGGTCAGCGAGATCGTCGCCTCGCCGACAGCGATCGTGCCTCCCATGTCGGGACCGAGCCGGTCGTCGCGCTCCAGTCCGCGCTTCTCCAGCCAGCGCCGGACATCCTGGGGCGCCACCACGACCGGCCGGAATCTCTCCCACAATTCCAGGGTCTGACCGACATGATCGAAATGCCCGTGTGACAGGATGATCATATCCACGCGCGCGGGGACCCGCTCCGTAGCGGGACAATCGGAATTCTCAAGCCAGGGATCGAGATAAATCCGCGCTCCCGATGCAGTGACGATCCGGAAGGCCGACGCTCCGAGCCATGTCAGTGTCGTGGCCATTCAACCACCATGGTGACCGCGCGCCGCAATCGGCCGTTATTCGACCGTGATATTTCCGGTCCGGATGACCGGGGTCCAGCGTTCGGCGCTCTTGCGGATCTTCGTCTGCATCTCGTCCGACGTGGTGCCGCGCGGCTCAATGTCCATCGCGGCAATCCGCCCGTTCACCGCGGGTGTTCGGAAGGCTTGCGCAATCGCGTCCGAGATCTTTTTGATGACATCCTTCGGCGTGCCTGGCGGCGCGGCGATGCCCATCCAGGTATCCGCCTCGAAGCCCGCCAAAGTCTCCGCAACGGTTGGGATAGCGGGAAACGGCTTGAGGCGTTCCGAACTGGCCACGGCGATCAAGGTGACCTTTCCCGCCTCGATCAGCTGCTTGGATGACGGCAGCAGATCGAACATGAGATCGATCTGCCCGCCCGCCAACGCGGTCATCGCCGGCGCAGAGCCGCGGAACGGAACATGCGTCATCTCGATCTTGGTCATCTCCTTCAACTGCTCCATGGCGAGGTGGCCGATCTGTCCGTGGCCTTGCGACCCATAGTTCAGCTTGCCGGGATTGGCCTTTGCGTAGCCAATCAGGTCCGACATGGTCTTGATCGGCAGGTCGGCGCGCACCATCAGGATGGCCGGATAGTCGGCAAGGATGCTGACCGGCTCGAACTTGCCGATGTCGAACGGCACCTTCGGATTGAGCACGTTCATGATGCTATAGGTGAGCTGCGGCGCGCAGATCAGCGTGTAGCCGTCGGGCGCAGCCTTGAATACCGATTCCATCCCAATCACACCGCCCGCGCCACCGGCGCGATTTTCCACCACCACCGTCTGCCCAAGCTGGACGCGAATCTGTTCGGCGGCGATGCGCGCCAGAATATCGGCGGTGCCGCCGGCCGGCAGCGGCACGACCAACGTGATCTGACGGTTGGGATAGTCGGCCTGGGCCAGCGCGACATCGAGCGCGGCGACGGCTATTGCCGCGACCAAAAATCCGCAACGAACGGCATGACGTGACATGGGGAAACTCCAGTCGTCCGGATGAGGCCGATAGTTGCAGAAATGCGCGAGCGCCAGCGTAGCGGGCGTCAGGTTTGGTTGTCAAAGAGCTTCAGTCGGTGACCGGGTCGATGTTTCCGACGATGTCGCGATCAGCGGGCCCACAATTCCTTGGTCGCGATCCGGGCCCCCTCCACGAGAGCGGCGAGCTTAGCCCAGGCCACGTCCGGATGGACCTCATCGCCCGCGCCGGCGGTGGCGAAGCCGCAATCATTCGACGCGACGACGCGCTCGCGGCCGACCACTTTCGCGAAACGAAGAATCCGCTGCGCCACCAATTCGGGGTGTTCGACCAGCGCAACACAATGGGAGACCACGCCGGGAAGCAGGATCTTGTCCTCCGGCAATTTCACGGTCTCCCAGAATTGCCATTCGTGCTCATGGCGCGGATTGGAGGCTTCGAACGAGTAAGCCCCGGCATTGATCGTCAGCATCAGATCGCCGTAATGCTTGAGCTCCAAATCGTGAACCCGCGGCGCGACAGTGGTGCTGTAGCAGGTGTGAAACCGCACCCGGTCGGCCGGAATTCCACGCAATGCATAATTGATCACCTCGATCTGGCGCGCGATGAACTTGCGGCATTCCGCGATGGTGATGTCGGGATGGCGATCATAGTGGGTCGCAAGGCGCGGATCATCGATCTGGACCAGGAAGCCGGCCGCGACGATGGCCTGATATTCCTCGCGCATCGCATCCGCAAGCGCGACCAGATAATCCTCCTCGGACTTGTAATAATCGTTGCGATAATAGAGCGCGATGTTGTTCGGCGAGAGCGCGGTAATGAACCCCTCGTCGCGCTGCGCGTCGGCCATCGCGGCACGAAGATTGTCGATATCGGCCTGCACCTGCGCCTGACCGGTATACGTGACCGGGCCGGTGCAGACCACCGTGCCGCGGCGCTTGGGGATCGCGCGCGCCGATGGGCGCGCGGCATACATGGCGCGCTGCTCATCATAGACATCCGAGAACTGAAGCTGGTCGCGCGTCTTGCCGCTGAAGCCGAATCGGTCCTCGCTCGGGCTGAACCCGCCGAGCCGCACGCGGGTATAGGCCGCGAAGCTCGACTTGCTGTGCTCGCCATCGTCGACGGTATCGATGCCGAGCTCGGCCTGCTTGCGGACCACGTCGATCACCGATGCATGGATCTGTTGCGCCAGGCCATCGTGGTCGTAAGCCGCGCCGGTATCCTTGGCCTGGAGCTGATCGAGCAACGCCATCGACCGCGGCAAACTGCCCGCGTGGCTGGTCCTGATCCTGTCGTTGCTGCGCTTCATCGTCATGGTTGGCTCGCTCGTTCGCCTGCAAGCATGATTGCTCTATTCCGGGCCCGAGCGGAATGCGGTCGCGCCCCATTTCGCCTATCGAAATGCGGCCGCCTTGGCGCGATGCGTTTAGCGGCTATCCTGCCGGCACGAGGCCTGCCTCCCACTGCGGATGAACCGAGATGATGATCATCGCCTGGACGCCAATCAGCCGCTGGATCCGAACGTCTCTTATAGCCGCCTCGATGGCCGTTCTGTACCTCGCTTCCGGCAACCCCGCCGCGGCCGAGTATCCGGACCGGCCGATCCGCATGGTCGTCGCTTATGCCGCGGGCGGCACCGGGGACCTGGTCGGCCGGGTCACCGCGGAGGGCCTGAGCGCCCGCCTCGGGGTGCCGATCACCGTCGAGAACCAGGGCGGCGCGGCAGGCGCGATTGCGGCGCAAACCGTCGCGAATTCCACGCCCGACGGCTACACCATCCTGCTCGGGGGCAGCGCGATGTTCGGTATCCTGCCGCACCTGACCAAGGTGAATTACGACGCGGTGAAGGATTTCACCGCCATCGCCAATCTTGGCGAAGGCCAGCGCGTCATTGCGGTCAACCCGAGCTTTCCGGCCAAGACGCTGGCGGAGTTCGTCGCTTACGGAAAGCAGAACCAGGGCAAGATCAATTTCGGCTCGGCCGGCATCGGGTCCACCATCCACGTCATGACCGAGATCTTCCTGCGCGAGGCCGGCATCAGCGCGGTGCATATTCCGTTTCGCGGATCGGCGCCGGCCATCCAGGCGTTGTTGCGCGGCGATATCGACGTGTATGTCGATGGCACGCTGATCCCACAGGTCGAACAAGGCGGCCTGCGCGCGCTTGCCGTCGCTGGCGACCGGCGTCTCACCGCCTTTCCCGACCTGCCGACCCTCGCCGAACTCGGATATCCCAATGTCCGCACCTCCGGTTGGCAGGCCCTGCTCGGCCCGGCCAACCTTCCGCCCGCGGTCGTCAGCCTGATCAATCGTCATCTCGAGGACGTGTACAAGGATCCGGTCTTCCTCGAACGCCTCGGCAAGTTCGGCGTGTTGCCGCGCTATCGGAATTCCGCGGCACTCGCGGCTGAGCTTCAAGAGGACAGCCGCTATTTCGGCGAGGTGATCCGGCGTTACAATATCAATGCGCAGTGAGCAGATCGAAACCGGCCTCTTTACTTCCATCGCAGGACGGTTTCGGATGGCCCGACTTGGAACGGCCCAACACGGGACTGTCCAAACCAACTCCGGGGGGAAGCGGTGAAACCAGGGATCATCAATCGGCGGCGCGCGTTGCAGGCGATCGGCGTGGCGGCATTGGCGCCCACGCTGGTCCAGTCGGCCCACGCGGCGGGCGAACCATTCCATATCTTTTTCAATTATGGCGAGGCAGAGCCGCCCGCCAGCGCAAAACCGATCGTCGATGCGCTGCGCTCGACGTTGAAGAAGAACTCCAAGGTCACCTTCACCGGGCATTGCGACACGTCCGAACCGAATGCCGGCGCGCTCGGCATGACGCGCGCGGTCGCAGTGCTGAAGGCAATGACCGAGGCGGCGCTGCCGGCCGACGTTCAATTGACGGTGGTCAGCAAGGCCGCGACCAGCTTGTTGATCAAGACCGCTGCGAATGTCAGAGAGCCGCAGAACCGGCGGGTTGCCATTCTCATTACCTGACGAGGTCGGAAGCATCGAACGGAATGCCTGCGCGCGCCACACCGGGGCGGCGCTACGCTTTCCGTCTCGCAACCTCATGATACAACGCCGCGGCAGCGGCATCGGCCGGGCTGGTCCAGTCGCCCCACACGCGCGAACGGAACAGTCGCAGCGAGGGATACCAGGGACTGTCGCCACGCTCCTTGAACCAGATCCAGAACGGAACATGGTTCAGCAGCACCCAGCAGGGCTTGCCCATGGCGCCGGCGAGATGCCCGACCGCAGAGTCGGTCATGATCACGAGATCGAGTTGCGCGATGGCGCCGGCGGTATCGGCGAAGTCATGGAGTTGCGCGGACAGGTCGATCACCGATGCGTCCGGCAGTTTCTCGAGCTGCGCCTGAGGCGGCCCTTTCTGCAGGCTGAATAATTGCACGCCTGGGATTGAAAAGGCGCTGACGAACGCAGCGAGCGGCATCGCGCGATCCGCGTTGGCCCCCGAGGTCGTGCTGCCGGACCACACGATCCCGACACGCAACAGACGCCCCGCCGGCTTCATCGCCAGCTCGATGTGTTTCGGCATGGAATAAGGACCCCGTTTTCGGGGTGATCGGCATCCAATCGGGACCCCGTCACTGAGGGTCCACACTGGCTTCCATTTTTCATGGGAGCCGAGATTGGAATGCTGGTCGTGGAGACGATTGCGAAGATCCGTCGCG
>CANKHJ010000190.1 GCA_947481635.1 Bradyrhizobiaceae bacterium | reverse complement strand
GTAGGCCATGCCGAGATAGCCGAACACCGGCTTCTTGGAGAAGGTCGAGACGATCTGGCTGATCATGCCAAAGGCCGGGACGATCAGGATGTACACTTCGGGGTGACCGAAGAACCAGAACAGATGCTGGAACAGCACCGGATCGCCGCCGCCGTCGGCGCTGAAGAACGTGGTGCCGAAGTTGCGGTCGGTGAGCAGCATGGTGATCGCGCCCGCGAGCACCGGCAGCGACAGCAGCAGCAAGAACACCGTCACCAGGATCGACCACACGAATAGCGGCATCTTGTGCAGCGTCATGCCCGGCGCGCGCATGTTGAAAATCGTGGTGATGAAGTTGATCGCGCCGAGGATCGACGACGCGCCGGCGAGATGCAGCGAGAGGATCGCGAAATCCATCGCCGGGCCGGTATGGCCGGTGGTCGACAGCGGTGCGTAGATGGTCCAGCCGGCGCCGACGCCAGCCTCGCCGCCCTCGCCGGGCACGAACATCGAGATCAGCAGCAGCGCGAAAGACGACGGCAGCAGCCAGAACGAGATGTTGTTCATGCGCGGGAACGCCATGTCCGGCGCGCCGATCATCAGCGGAACGAACCAGTTGCCGAAGCCGCCGATCATCGCCGGCATGACCATGAAGAAGATCATGATCAGGCCGTGGCCGGTGGTGAAGACGTTGAAGGTATGAGCGTCGTGGAAGATCTGCATGCCGGGCTGCTGCAGTTCCATGCGCATCGCCACCGACAGGCAGGCGCCGATGAAGCCGGCCATCATCGCGAACACCAGGTACATCGTGCCGATGTCCTTGTGGTTCGTCGAATAGGCGAAACGGCGCCAGCCGGTCGGCGTGTGATGGTCGTGGGCGTCATGCGCCGCGTGACCGTGGGCGTCGTGGCCGTGAGATGTGACCGGATTTGCCATTGTCAGTCCCTTCAAATCTTTCCTTGCCGCACGCGTCTCAATTCGCGACCGCTTGAGCGGCGGCCGCGACATTGGTCGGCTGAGCGGGTACGTCCACGGCGAATTTCTTCTTGGCGTCCTCGACCCAGGCGTTGAAGGCCTGCTCGCTGACGACTCGGACCGTGATCGGCATGAAGGCGTGGTCCTTGCCGCACAATTCGGAGCATTGGCCGTAATAGACGCCCTCGCGGGTCGCCTTGAACCAGGTCTCGTTCAGGCGGCCAGGGATGGCGTCGATCTTGATCCCGAAGGAGGGCACCGCGAAGGCATGGATCACATCGGCGCCGATGGTCTGCACCCGGACGGTCTTGTTCACCGGCACGACCATCTCGTTGTCGACCGACAATAGCCGCGGCTGGCCGGGCTTAAGATCCTTGGTCTGGATCATCAGCGAGTCGAATTCGAACGCGCCGTTGTCCGGATAATTATAGGACCAATACCACTGCTTGCCGGTGGCCTTGATCGTCATGTCGGCAACCGGCGTGTTGAGCTGGAAGAACAGCAGCCGGAACGACGGCACCGCGAGCACCACCAGGATGACCACCGGGATCAGGGTCCAGGCCAATTCGATCCAGGTGTTGTGGGTGGTCCGGGTCGGGATCGGGTTGGCCTTCGAATTGAAGCGCACCACCACGATCACCAGCAGCGCCAGCACGAAGATCGTGATGGCGGTGATCACATAGACCAGAAAGGTGTGGAAGGACGTGATGCTGTCCATCACCGGCGAGGCCGATTGCTGCAGCCCGAACTCCCAGTTCGTCGGTTGCCCCAACCCTGCCAGGGCCAGCCCGCCGCCCGCGACGACCAACCCGATTGCCACCGCTGCCGCGGCCAAAAGCTTGAAGACCAGCATCGTCGTCATTGCTCCTTCGACGAGATAGAGCCGTCAGGCGCCGGCAGGCCGCATATCCTGAAGCGAAGATGCGGCCGAAGCAGCGCCAAACCAGCATCCGAAACGGACGGATTGTCCGTTAGCGGGCGTGGCGGGACGGGGAATCCCGGCTTCTCAAACCACAATTCCGCTGGCCTCGCAATGCACCACTCCAAGTCTCCCGTGGCGTTCACAAGTCGACGCGATTGGCCCATGATTGACGCACTTTGGGCGTCATTTTCGGCCCATAATGCCGCGGCACCGAATCTTGACAGGGTGGGCGCACCATGTTCGGAGGAACGACGGTTTGCTGGGAATCATTTCGGCCGGTGAAACCGTCGCTTCATGGGCGATTCGGCCGGTCCTGGGACGTGAAGATGACCATATTCGGCTCTGATGACATTCGGTCCGTGGCCCGCGGATTTGCGGCGATATTGGCCGCGCTGACCATCGCTGGCCTCGGTTCCGGCGCCGGGTCCGACAGCGCTTGGGCCCAGGGCGCGGTCAAATCGGTCCATAATGACTGGCAAATCCGCTGCGACACCCCTCCGGGCGCCCAAGCCGAGCAATGCGCGCTGATGCAGAGCGTCACCGCCGAGGATCGCGCCAACCTCAACCTGACCGTGATCGTCCTGAAGACCGCCGATCAGAAGGCGCGGCTGATGCGGGTGGTCGCCCCCTTGGGGGTGCTGCTGCCGTCCGGCCTCGGCCTCAAGATCGACCAGGCCGACATCGGCCGCGCCGGATTCGTGCGCTGCCTGCCCAATGGCTGCGTCGCCGAGGTGGTGATGGACGAGGCGCTGGTGGCGAAGCTGCGCACCGGCACCACCTCGACCTTCATCATCTTCCAGACCCCCGAGGAAGGCATCGGCTTCCCGATGAGCCTCAAGGGATTCAACGAAGGCTACGACAAGCTGCCCTGATCGGCCGTTCCTGCCCCTCGCGGCCAAGCCTGCGGCGCACTATCTTTCCTGAAACACGCAGGAATGGACCATGACCGATTCCAACCCGTCCGATACCACCTCCCTCCTCGACCGTGCCGGCCTCGATGCCGCCGCCGCGAAGCGCCAGCTCGACCGCGGGCTCGAAGGCGCGGATGACGGCGAGCTGTTCCTCGAATACCGCCAGTCCGAGATGCTGGTGTTCGACAATGGCCGGTTGAAGCAGGCGACCTACGACACCGCCCAGGGCTTCGGCCTGCGCGCCGTGAAGGATGAGGCGGTCGGATACGCGCATTCCTCGGATGTGTCCGAGGAAGCCATGGCGCGGGCCGCCGACGCGGTACGCGCCGTGAAGGGCGGCCACACCGGCACTTACGCAGATGCACCGCCCCGCACCAATACCCGGCTCTATGGCGACGAGAACCCGATGGGGTCGCCGGACTTCGCGACCAAGATCAAGCTGCTCGAAGAGATCAACGCCTATGCGCGCGACAAGGATGCGCGCGTGCGTCAGGTCTCGGCGAGCCTCGGCGCCTCGTGGCAGGTGGTCGAAATCCTGCGCGGCGACGGCCAGATCTATCGCGACATCCGCCCGCTGGTGCGGGTGAATGTTTCGGTGGTCGCAGGCGTTGGCGACCGGCAGGAAACCGGCAGCAATGGCTATGGTGGCCGCGAGGGCTACCAGCGCTTCATCGATGCCGCCGCATGGCGTGGTGCAGTCGACGAAGCGGTGCGCCAGGCGCTGCTTAACCTCGAATCGGTCCCCGCCCCTGCCGGCGAAATGGACGTGGTGCTCGGCTCGGGCTGGCCCGGCGTGATGCTGCATGAGGCTGTCGGCCACGGCCTGGAAGGCGACTTCAACCGCAAGAAGACGTCTGCTTTCGCCGGCCTGATGGGCCAGCAGGTCGCCGCCAAGGGCGTCACCGTGGTCGACGACGGCGCCATGCCGGGCCGGCGCGGCTCGCTCTCGGTCGACGATGAAGGCACGCCGACCAACCGCACCACGCTGATCGAGGACGGCATCCTGGTTGGCTACATGCAAGACCGGCAGAACGCGCGCCTGATGGGCATGAAGCCGACCGGCAACGGACGGCGCGAAAGCTATTCCCATGTCGTGATGCCACGCATGACCAACACCTACATGCTGGCGGGAGATCGCGAACCGGGCGAGATCATTGCCTCGGTGAAGAATGGCATCTACGCGGTGAATTTCGGCGGCGGCCAGGTCGACATCACGTCCGGCAAATACGTATTCCAGTGCACCGAGGCCTACCGGATCGAGAACGGCAAGGTCGGCGCGCCGGTGAAGGGCGCGATGCTGATCGGCAACGGCCCCACCGACCTCCACCGCATCAGCATGATCGGCAACGACTTCGCGCTCGATTCCGGCGTCGGCACCTGCGGCAAGAACGGCCAGGGCGTGCCGGTCGGCGTCGGCCAGCCGACCTTGCGCATGGACCGGATTACGGTGGGCGGGACAGGCTAAGCCAGCGCGCCACCCACGATCTCACCCTCCGCGAAAGCGGAGGGTCCATTATTCCGAGGCCTATCGATAGGTCACTGAGTCCTGGATTCCCCGCTTTCGCGGGGAATGACAATTGAGAGATATCGCGGGGAATGACACCCGAAAGATTGGGGCAATCAACGCACCACGCCGCTGACGCAGCAGGGCTTGCGGCGCGGCGGCGTCACGCGCTCCTTGAGATAACAATGCGGCGTCGAGTTGTTGTAGCCGGGCCGCACATAGGTCCAGGCGCGGCAGCGATTGTCGGCTTCGCACGCGGCACGGCACGCCTGCCCGTCCGGCTCCGCCGCGACCGGCATGTTGCGGTAGTCGCCTCCGGTGCGATCGATCGAAAGCTCCAGCGCCCTGCCGCGCGGCTCGACCACGCCGGCGCCGCGCACGCCTGAGACATTCGCTGACGACACGACGCGCGGCGGAACGCGCGACTTGAGCCAGCACACCGCGTCGGCGCCGGGGTCGGCCGGGAAGTTGAACGCCCAGGCGCGGCAGCGGCCCTCGCGTTCGCAACGCGCCGCGCAGGCCAGGGGATCGCCGTTGCGCATCTCGATCCGGGAGAAATCCGCGCCCGGACGGTCGAAGCCGACCTGGCCCAACGCCGGCGACAAGACGCCGAGCGCGACCCAGAGAATTGCCGTTAGACACAGCCGCATCGCCGCCGCCTGACCTGATCGCGCCTGGGCACGAATCTAAGGGTCAGCCGGCGACGAATCGAGAGCGATCTATCCGAACCGGCACAGAAATTCGGATAACACGATCACGACTTCGGATAGTGGCGTCACGCCGCGCGGCGTGACGCCGGCCTGACGCGCTCCGCTGGAGCATCCGGCGCCAACGGAGGCGCGATATCACCGAAGTGGCTCACGGGGGAGGAATGCCGGCGCACGCCGCGGCGCTGGTTGAGCTGCTCGGTCGGGTCTTCCCACCAGCGTCGCGACAAAGCGTCCTTCACGTCGGAGCGGCTGAGGCCGATATCGGCCAGGGCATGCTCGTCCATGCGGGCGAGCATGCCGAGTCCGCGATAGTTGTTCCAGGCGATGAACAGGCGTCCCGCGGTCGCGGCGACGCGCTTGGCCACGGCGATGGCGCCCGTGGAGATCGACTTTTCATCCTGAAACTTCGTCATATCGTCCTCCTTCAGATGACCGAGCGACAGCTGTGTCGCTCCCGACGAGGCGCGCGGCGACCCGAAAACCTCACCCGGTTTGTTCGGACCCCCTTGATATGGAACCAGCGGATTGATTAGTAAAACGAATGTTTCTGACCTATTACATCACGATATTTGATGATTAGATCTGAGGCTCGGAGAACAGGAGCACTCCATGGCCGGCCTGATGGACATCGACCAGCTGAGGACTTTCGTCGCAATCGCGGAAAGCGGCAGCTTCACCAAGGCGGCGGACATCGTCCACAAGACGCAGTCGGCGGTGTCGATGCAGATGCGCAAGCTGGAAGAGCGGCTGGGACGACCGATCTTCGTGCGCGACGGCCGCGCCTCCAAGCTCACCGAAGACGGCGAGCGGCTGCTCGACTATGCGCGCAAGATCGTGAAGCTGAATGTCGACGCGATGGCGGCCTTTTCTGATCCGAAATTATCGGGACGGGTGCGGCTCGGCGTGCCGGACGATTATGCCGACCGCTACCTGCCGGAGATCATGGCGCGGTTCTCGCTCGCCTATCCGGCCGTCGAACTCACCGTGACCTGCGCGCAATCGACCGACCTGCTCACGCATATCGACGCCAACGACATCGATCTCGCGATCGTCACCAATTGCGAGACGATGCGGCCGAACGAAATCTTTCGCCGCGAGCAGCTCTACTGGGTGGGATCGAACCGCCACGTCGCGCATGAGGAGGAGCGCCTGCCGCTCGCGCTTGGCCGGCCGACCTGCGCTTGGCGCCGCACCGCGATCGATGCGCTGGACTCGATCGGGCGGCCCTATCGCGTGCTCTATAGCAGCGGCAATTCGGGCGCGATTGCAGCCGCGGTGCTGTCGGGGCTGGCGATCTCGGTGTTTCCCGAATCCGGCATCCGCATGGGAATGCGGCTTCTCTCCAGCGCCGACCGATTTCCGGAACTACCGTCCTGCGAGATCGGGCTGCTGCGCAATCCGCACGAGGTCTCGCCGCTGGCCGATGCGCTGGCGGAACACATCATCCTCTCGCTCGACAACCTGTCGGAGGCGCGCGTCGCCGCTCAGTAAGCGAGCGCGGTATAGGCCGGCTCGACCGAGCCGTTCCACGGGCCGTGATAGGCCTTGAGCAATTCCTCGGCGAGCGTGGTGCCGCGCGCGACGATTTCCTGCAGCGGCAGAAGATATTGAGTCTCGTCGCGCTTTTCGCTGTCGAATTTCCGGCGGCGCACCAGCCCCTGCACCGATATCTCCAGCGTCTGCTGCGCTACCTCACGCAACGTTCGGCCGCGGATGCTCGCATTCAATCCCTGCGTCGGCACCGCGTCGCGCAATGCCTGGCGCTCCTCCGCAGTCCAGTCCTTGACCAGATCCCAGGCCGCGTCGAGCGACTGGGAATCATAGAGCAAGCCAACCCAATAGGCCGCGAGCGCAGGGAACATCGGCCACGGCCCTGAATCCGAGCCGCGCATTTCGAGATAACGCTTGAGCCGCACCTCGGGGAAAATCGTCGAGATGTGGTTCGCCCAGTCCGAGATGCTGGCATGCTCGCCCGGCAACGCGGGCAGCTTGCCGGCCATCAGATCGCGGAAAGATTGTCCGGCCGCGTCGATATATTTGTCGCCGCGCTTGACGAAATACATCGGCACGTCGAGCGCGTAGTCGACCCAGCGTTCGAAGCCCATCCCGGACTCGAAGGCCCAAGGCAGCATTCCGGAACGGTTCGCATCGGTGTCGCGCCAGATCTCCGAGCGGAACGAGAGGAAGCCGTTCGGCTTGCCTTCAGTGAAGGGCGAGTTGGCGAACATCGCCGTTCCCACCGGCTGCAGCGCGAGCGCGACGCGCAGCTTCTTGACCATGTCGGCTTCGGAAGAGAAGTCGAGATTGGTCTGCACCGTGCAGGTGCGATACATCATGTCGATGCCGAGCTTGCCGACCTTCGGCATGTAGTTCGTCATGATGCGATAGCGGCCTTTCGGCATCTGCGGAATGTCCGCGCGCGTCCAGTCCGGCGTGAAACCGAGCCCCATGAAGCCTAGGCCGAGCGGCGCCCCCACGGCGCGCGCGGTGTCGAGATGATGCAGCAATTCGAGATGCGTGCCGTGCACGGTCTCGACCGGCGCACCGGAGAGTTCGAATTGACCGCCCGGCTCGAGCGAGATCGCGCCGCCCCAGGTCGGATCATAAAGGCCGATGATATTGTCCTGCTCGACGATCGGCTCCCAGCCGAGCGCCGCCTGCATGCCATCGAGCAGCGCGCGGATGCCGCGCTCGCCGCCATAGGGCACCGTCTTGTGGCCATCGGCCGTGAAGACGAATTTCTCGTGTTCGGTGCCCAGCCGGAACTCGGACGGCGGCTTGATGCCCGCTTCGAACCAGGCGACCAGTTCGTCGCGCGTCTCGATCGGCGTCGGGTCGAGTTGGTCGCGGGCCATGCGTCTCGGGGGTCGATTTCAGGGGGTCGTGAAGGGTGCGGGACCATACACAGCCGCCCGGAAAGGGCAATGCACCTGGTTTTACTCGAATGCTGCCCGGGAAACCGGACCGGACGGACGAAAATGGTCCGAAAATTGCTGACTTCCTCCCCGCAAAGTCAGGGAGGACGGCATGACCACTCAGGCAGACATCCCGGTTGTCAGTCTAGCGGCGTGGACGACCGGCGATCACAACGGCATCGAACGCACCGCGCGTGCCTTCGGAGAGGCGCTCGAGACCATTGGCTTCGTCACCGTGGTCGATCACGGCGTCGAAATCGGCGAGGTTCAGGCGCTCTATGGCCTCGCCAAGACCTTCTTCCGGCGTCCCGAGCCGCAGAAACTCGAATGCATGCTGCCGGAAGTGGCCAAACCCTACGGCTATATCCCGCTCGGCGCCGAAAGCGTCGCCGCGACCTTGCGCGGTGAAGAAGCGCCGGACCTGTGCGAGGCGCTGGTGTTTCGCCGTCCCGAACTGGACGGACGCGACGGGCGTAGCAACCTGTGGCCGCGCGACTTCCCGGAATTGAAGAGCACGGCGCTCGGCTATTTCCGGAGCGCGTCGGGCCTGGCGAAGAAACTCTATGCAATGTCGGAGATCGCACTCGATCTGCCGCCCGGATACCTCGATCCGTATTTCCGCGAGCCGTCCTACACATTGCGCCTGGTCAATTATCCGGAGCAGGAGAAACCGCCGGTGCCGGGGCAGCTTCGCTACGGCGCGCATCACGATTACGGCGGCCTGACGATCCTCTATCAGGACGACGCGCCCGGCGGGCTGCAGGTCTGCGACCGCAGCGGCGCATGGCGCGACGTGCCGCATCGGCCCGGCGCCTTCATCATCAATGTCGGAGACCTGATGTCGCGATGGACCAACGAGCGCTGGCGCTCGACGCTGCATCGCGTGGTGAACCCACCGCGCGACGCGCAAGGATCGAGCCAGCGGCTCTCGGTGGTGTTCTTCACCGGACCGGACAAGTCATCGACGATCAGCGTGCTGCCAAGTTGCGTGTCCGACGCGATGCCCGCGAAATTCGAGCCGGTGAATGCCGGCGAATATGGCCGAGCCAAGGGCCTCGCATCGCACACCCTGACCAAGACGAAACCGGCCGCTGCGTAACTTGCAGCATAGCGATGACCTTTGGTCATCGCTGCCGCTTTTCTGATCGCGGTGCGAAT
>CANKHJ010000189.1 GCA_947481635.1 Bradyrhizobiaceae bacterium | reverse complement strand
GATGAGCGGCCGATCCGTTCCGAGCCAACTCGATCAGGTCTTGCCGCGATTCTCTGTCCAGGAACCCGGGCCGTATCATCCGTTCGGTAGAATCCGGATCGAGCCGTTTGGCAAGGGGGTTCTTCGGATTCTCCGAGAGTCGGGGTATATCTTCTTTAGAGCCTGCCAGAACGCATCTTCCAAGCTGACGCTGGTCTTATGCCCATCGAGCACGATCGAACGCTTGATAATGAGGGATTTCATAGCGGTCCTTTTTATGGTGGGGGCGGCATGAGAATACCGCCCGCGTGTGGGCCATCCTGGTCATTATTGCTCAGGGTGACTGTCAAATCGCGGCGCCACGGCGCTCGCATCCGCAACGAACTGCTGAGTGACCTCGTCGATTAGCCGGTGCGCTCGTCGCGCCTCCTGGCAAGAACGGTTGAGTTACTTCTTCTTGCGCGTTAGCGCCCGCTCGACCGACTTCCGGCTGGCGCCGACTTTTTTCACAGCCGTTTTCACGGACGCCGCTGACTTCCTCGTCTTCTTCGCCTCGTACGCGACTTCGTAATCCTGGCCGCCCGCGACCCGCGCGCGATCCTGCGCGCGGCCGCGCTTAGTCTTCGCCTTTGCCTTCTTCGCCATTTGGGTGCTCCTCTTGCCGACTAAAGAAGACGCAGGGATTTAATTGGTTCCATCATCTTCCGCGTCGCTGCACGCTGTTGCTCCGGCACAGTGCGCGCCACAGGTGACGCTCGCGCCGCAGTATCGACAGCGGCATCGGTAGTGACTCGGGACACCACAGCAAAACGGCCGCTCATCGCTGAGCAGCCGTCCTGTTACAGATCCAACGGTTACGGATAGAGCGTGCGCTCTTTCTTAACCTGGTCGGCGGTGTATGGCGTCGCGTTCGCGTCGAACGTATTCCAACCCGCCTTGCGATACATCGCGCCGCGGTCCGCAACGGCCACTGCCGAGCGATCCATCACGGCCTGCAGCCGCACGGCATCCGCATCGGCAACGCGCGCGCTGACGACGGCGCCGCCACGGCGCAGACCCTCGGCATAGACATGGGCATCATCCTTGCCGATGCCGGCCTGCGACAGCGCGCCGACCACGCCACCCGTCGCGGCGCCGGCAGCGGCGCCGGTCAAGGTCGCGACCAGCCAACCGGCCGCAACCACCGGGCCGACGCCCGGAATAGCCATCAGGCCAAGGCCTGCCAGGAGCCCGGCTGCACCACCGGCCGCGGCACCGATGCCCGCACCGGTGCGCGCGCCCTCGGCACGATCGTCTTTGCCGTCGAGATCGCGATCCGGATACGTGTCCTTGCCGTCATTGTAGAAATTATCGGCATTGCTCGCGATGATGCTGATGTCGCCGTGCGATACGCCGGCGGCTTCCAGTTGACGCACCGCGGTGCGCGTATCGCCATAGTTGTTGTAAAGGCGTGAGATCGTCTGAGTCATGGAATTCCTCGTAGGATTGGAACTGGCGACCGCGCGAACGCGTCACGCGAAGCGGTCCGATTCATTGATTGCGACGCGATTAGCGGCCGACGACGTTGCCCTGGAAGTCGACACTGACGTCCCTCGCCTGGCCGCCCTTGGTGGCCTTGCCACGCCACACGCCGTTGTCGTCCTTCTTGAGGCCGCTGACGCCGGAATAACCGTCGGTCTCGAGGCGCGACTTGGCCTGGCCCTCGGTGAAGCTGTTGCTGCCAGCGACCGGAGCGGCCGGATTGGTCGGCGTGCTCGGCGTGGTGACGGCCGGCGTGTTCGCGTCGCGATTTGCGGGAGGCGTCGGTGTCTGCGCGAAAGCCGGAATGGTGAGAGCGAGGAGTGACGTCGTGATCAGAAGTTTGCGCATGATGTCCTTTGATGGGTCAACATAAGTGTTCGACAAGTCGACCAGGCACCAAACGTTCCGACGCACGGAGAACGATTGGCGCGATGAACGAGATGAATGAATCCTAACCATCAAATCGGGGATACTGGTGACGCGAGAGTCGCTTCTCGCGTCTCGCCACGGGTACTGGACCGCCGCGTTCGCGGGGGCGACGATAGGTATCGGGATGAAGACAGCCAATCAAATGCAAACCAATTCGCCTCGCAAAACAAAAGAGCCCGGCGGGCTTGCGCTCACCGGGCTTCTTCTTGATTTGCCGCCCGACACTCGAGGGGGGAACGAGATCGGGATGACAACTCTCAGACTGGCTGAGAGACCGATCAACGCGCGACGATACGCTTCGTTCCGCCTATCATCACTGCCGTGATCATCATTCCACAAATGAAGAGCCCCGCCGAAGCGGGGCCAAGTTTGGGAGGAGAAACCACGGGCATGGCCCGCGGCAACCTCATCCCTATCTGAATCGCGGCGCGGCAAGGGTGCGGATTTGTCACACCCCCACGCTATTCGCACGCGCTTGGATCGCAAGCGCTAGCTGCACACGAAGACGCACCACCCGCTGCGACAACCTTCAGAACGTGCGCCAGGCCGTTGCGCGCTATTACAAGAACGCGATCGCCCGGCTCGCGGTCGACTAGAGCATGATCCGGAAAAGTGGCGGCGTTCGCGTCACCGCTTCCGCTTGGCCTTCTCTTCGGCTTCCATTTTCTTGCGAAACTCGTCGGCCTTGCGCTGGAGATTCTGTTCGAACTCCTTCGCCTGTTCTTCCGGCGTCTTGCCTTTCGATTCCACAACCTTGGCGAAATCGGCCAGCGGCAGGACAAACTCCACGACCTTGCCGGCGAGGTCGATCGCCTGCAGGGTCAGCGAGGTTCCAGTCTTCATCTGCGCGACGACGGCATCCGCGCCGGTGTGGTCGGCGATGCAGCCATCCTTGCCGCAAAAAACATACGACGCCACGATCGGCTCGTGCTGGTCGACCAGCACGCGCATCCCGGTTTTGAGTTGCACGTTGAGCGGCAGCGTCATGCGGAGCAGCGCCTCGCCGGCGGCAGGCTGGATCACCATCATTCCGGCGAACAACTCACTCTTGGTGATTCCACGCATGGTGAAGCAGGCGCGCTCTGCCGGCGCGGTGGCGCCGTTGCAGGACTTCTCCCAAACCGTCGGCGCCGACGCCTGAGCGAGCTGAGCGCGGCTCTCGGGCGCCCCGAGGCTGAGCGCCGCGAGCGCGATCGCCAAAGTCCAGCCGGCACGGCGCAGAGACCAGCCCGAGTGGCGAAGCGAGCGCGAAGACACCTGTTGCTGCCGGCCGCAGACCATTTTCATTCCCCCAAAAAGCCAATCCAGGTCGGCGCGCCCCAGCCCGCCCATCCCCAATGAACAAGATTTAAATGACCGGGAGCAGCTTGGAAAGTGACGCCGCGCGTCCCGGCCCGCAGCCCCGATGGCCGGTCGCGACCCCGCCTTTGTAATTGGTCCGCCTGCCGATTTGGTGAAATGGAACCCGATGGAACTCGCAGGCGTCCAGATCGTTGTCACGGTCTGGCCACACCGCGAACACGATCACCGGGATCGCGACGACCAGGTAAAATCGCGTCCGACGCTCACTTCACACCACGAACCACACTTCGCTTCACACCCAGGGGTGCTGAATGGCTGACACCGTGCCTGCCCCGAAACCAGACGAGTCCTCAGCCCAAAGCGCCTCCGTGGGCAGCGACTCGGCCGGTCAATCCGCCCGTAACCAGGCCGCCCGCGACATCGCGCGCGCCGAAGCGGACCTCCCGGAAGAGGAACCGGACGACAACCTCGACCCGAAGGCTGCCCGGCGCCGCTATCTGATGCGTCGCTACTGGCATTCGGCGCGCGGCTTCTGGGGGAGCGGCGGCGACCGCTATGCCTGGATCCTGACCATCGGGGTCGCGTCGCTGGTGCTGCTCAATCTCGCCGCGCAATACGGGCTCAACCTCTGGAACCGGGTGATCTTCGACGCGCTGGAGGTGAAGGATTCCAGCACGGTGCTGTGGCTCGCGACGCTGTTCATCCCGCTCGCGGTGATCACGGTCAGCCTCGGCGTGGTCAATGTGTTTACCCGGATGACGATCCAGCGGCGCTGGCGCGCCTGGCTGAACAACCGGGTGGTCGACCGCTGGCTGCATCACGGCCGCTATTACCAGCTCAACCTGGTCAGCGGCGATCACGACAATCCGGAATACCGCATCGCGCAGGACCTGCGCATCGCCACCGATGCGCCGGTCGATTTCGCGGTCGGGCTGATGGGGGCCGCGCTGTCGGCCGCGACCTTCATCACCGTGCTGTGGACCATCGGCGGCGCGCTGACGATCCCGCTCGGCGGCGCGATGGTGACCATCCCCGGCTTCCTGGTGATCGCGGCACTGATCTATGCGGTGACCGCGAGCGGGTTGATGGCGCTGATCGGCCGGCGCTTTATCGCCGTGTCCGAAGGCGTCAGCCAGGCCGAGGCGGATTATCGCTATGCGCTGACCCGCGTGCGCGAGAATGGTGAGAGCATCGCGCTGATGGGCGGCGAGAAGGAAGAGCGCTCCGGCCTCGACCGTTCGCTCAAGCAGGTATTGAGCCAATGGCTCGCGCTGTGCGGCCAGCACATGCGCACCACCATCGTGTCGCAAGGCAGCGGGCTGATCGCACCGGTGGTGCCGCTGATCCTGTGCGCGCCGAAATATCTCGACGGCTCGATGAGCCTCGGCACCGTGATGCAGGCGGTGTCGGCCTTCACCATCGTGCAGGGCGCATTTGGCTGGCTGGTGGACAATTATCCGCGCCTCGCCGACTGGAGCGCGGCCGCGCGCCGCATCGCCTCGCTGATCGTGTCGCTCGATGCGCTGGAACGCGCCGAGACCGGCGACGGCCTCGGCCGCATCCAGCGCGGCGAGAGCGCCGATGCGGCAGTGCGGCTGCGCGATCTCTCGGTGACGCTGGATGACGGCACCGCCGTGATCGACGATGCCGAGGTCGCGATCCAGCCAGGCGAGCGCGTGCTGGTGGCGGGCGAATCCGGCACCGGCAAGAGCGTGCTGATCCGCGCCATTGCCGGCCTGTGGCCGTGGGGCGACGGCAGCATCGAGGTCAAGGCCGGCGCCAAGCTGTTCATGCTGCCGCAACGGCCCTATGTGCCGACCGGCACGCTGCGCCGCGCCGCGGCCTATCCGGCGCCGGCCGAGCAATGGAACGTGGAGGAAATCGCCGATGCGTTCCGCGCCTGCGGGCTGGATCATCTCGCCGGGCGCCTTGAGGAAGACGGCCCGTGGGATCAGACCCTGTCCGGCGGCGAGAAGCAGCGGCTCGCCTTCGTGCGGCTATTCCTGCATCGCCCGGACATCGTGGTGCTCGACGAGGCGACCTCGGCGCTCGATCCGGTGGCCCAGGATACGCTGATGACGCTGTTCTCCACCGTGTTCAAGGACGCCACCGTGGTCAGCGTCGGGCATCGGCCCGAGCTCGAAGCCTTTCATGAACGTAAGATCGTGCTGGAGCGCCGGCTCGGCGGCGCGCATTTCGCCAGCGACGTGCATCTGGTAAAACAGACCGGCAGCAGCCACCTGCTGCGGCGCTGGCTACGCAAGCGAAAGCGCCGCCACGAAGTGGCCGGCAATGAGGCTAAGTCATGAAGCTGATCCGCCTCTACGCCCGCGTGCTCTCGCTGCTGAGGCGCCAGGCGCGGCTCGCCTGGTTTCTCACTGTCGCCAATCTAGCATTGGCCGGTGCGCAATTCGCCGAGCCGGTGCTGTTCGGCCGCGTCATCGACACGCTGACCGGCTCGGGCGGCCAGGCCGGCGAAGGCGTGTGGGCGCATCTGGTGATGCTGCTGATCCTGTGGGTCGGCTTCGGTCTGTTCAACATCGGTTGCAGTACCCTGGTCGCGCTCTATGCCGACCGGCTGGCGCATCAGGAGCGCCACGCGGTGCTGGCGGATTACTTCGAGCATCTGCTCGAATTGCCGATGTCGTATCACGGCGACGTGCATTCCGGCCGGCTGATGAAGATCATGCTGGAGGGGACGGATTCGCTGTGGGGCCTCTGGGTCGGCTTCTTCCGCGACCATCTCGCCGCCTTCGTCTCGTTCTTCTTCCTGTTGCCGCTGTCGCTGTTCATGAACTGGCGTCTCGCGGTGCTGCTGATGTTCCTCTGCGTGGTGTTCGCGGCGCTCACCGTGTTCGTGATGCGCAAGACCGAGGAATTGCAGGCCAGCGTCAACGAGCATTATTCCGAACTCGCCGAACGCGCCTCCGATACGCTCGGCAATATCGCGCTGGTCCATTCATTCGCGCGCATCGATGCCGAAGTGTCCGGCCTCAAGCATGTGATCGACAAGCTGTTGGCGGCGCAGATCCCGGTGCTGTCCTGGTGGGCGCTGATCTCAGTGCTGACGCGGGCTTCGACCACGCTGACCATCCTGACCATCATCATCGTTGGCGCGGTGCTGCATTTCCAGGGTCTCGCGACCGTCGGCGAAATCGTCACCTTCATGGCCTTCGCCAACATGCTGATCCAGCGCCTGCAGGACGTGGTGTCCTTCACCAACCGGATCTTCACCGAAACGCCGCGGCTGGAAGAATTCTTCAACGTGCTCGACACCATCCCGGCGTTGCGCGACCTGCCGAATGCGGTCGATCCCGGCCGCATGCAGGGCCATGTCGAATTCCGCAACGTCAGTTTCTCCTATGACGGCAAGCGACCTGCGGTGCTCGACGTCGACGTCACCATCAAGCCCGGCGAGACCATCGCGCTGGTCGGGCAGACCGGCGCCGGCAAATCCACCGCGCTGGCCCTCCTCCATCGCAGCTTCGATCCGCAATCCGGCGCGATCCTAATCGACGGCGTCGACCTGCGCGACATCCAGCTGGTGGCGCTGCGCCGCAATATCGGTGTGGTGTTTCAGGAAGGCCTGCTGTTCAACCGCTCGATTGCCGACAACCTGCGCCTCGGCAAGCCGGACGCGACCGATGAAGAATTGCGCGATGCCGCCGCGCGCGCCCAGGCGCTCGACTTCATCGAGCGCAGCCCCGCCGGCTTCGACAGTCGCGTCGGCGAGCGCGGCCGCAAGCTCTCCGGCGGCGAGCGCCAGCGCCTCTCGATCGCACGCGCGCTGCTGAAGGACCCGCCGATATTGATCCTCGATGAAGCCACCAGCGCGCTCGACGCCAAGACCGAGTCCCAGGTGATGGCGGCGTTGGATGAGGCGATGAAAGGCCGTACCACCTTCGTGATCGCCCACCGGCTCGCGACCATCCGAAAGGCCGACCGGATTCTGATGTTCTCGGGGGGCAAGATCATCGAGGCCGGTTCATTCGACGAACTGGTTGCTCGCAACGGCGCGTTTGCTGAGCTCGCGCGCGCGCAATATCTCGCACCGAGCCTGACAGCGGATCAGGTCAACGAGGCGCCCGGAGCGGCCGAGCCGGAAGCAGCCAAGACGACGTGAGCCCACGATCCGTCACCCTGAGGGCGCCCTTCGCGGCCGCCTCAGGAGACTGCGAATGAATTACTTGGCGGACCCATCGCAGGCGCGGTCGGAGACGGCGCAAAATCTTTGGCGGGCAGTTCCTGCCGTGGCCCGGCATTGGGCCAGGGCATCCTGATCGGCGGCGCGCTGGCTTTCACCGATCGCCCATCCTGCGCCCGGCGTTCCATCCTTGGGGTCAATCGCAACAGCCACGCATTGATCGCGGAATGTCGCAACCACGCGACAGAGGTCTTTCGCAATCTTGGATGCCCCGCGCGACTCCCGGCAGCCCTCGATCGCGCGCGTGCGCGCAGTTTCCATCGTGGAGTTGTCCCACGAATAGCCATTGGCGAAACCTTGCCTTGCAACATTGGCAGGAAGGCCAACCGCCAAAGCGCCGTCCGCAACACCCGCCGTCGGCCAAAGTGTCGAAGCGGCGAGCATGAGAACCAGGGCTTTCGCAATCATCGCAAACACGAGAAATTCCCCCAGGGCCAATGTGCAAAGTCCGACACATGCCCACTTGTGCCGCACACGATAATACCATTCAGCCGGTCGGCCTCAACCCATATCCGAGCCCGCTTCTCTGCGGAGAAGAGCGCCAACCCGTTGACAGGGGCGACCACTCACGGCGCGGCGAGAGCCCGTGCCCGATGGCACCTGGGCGGAACCATGAAAGAATGACTCGTATTACCGCGAGGATTAGCCGGATCTGCGTGACCTTTGTTTTCGGTTGTTGTGGTTGAACGGACCACAGGGAGTCCGATCGCAACCGAAACGCTTGCGCTCCCGCAACACTGAATCGGACCATCGCATTGTCCAGCACGACCAAATGGCGCCGGTTTCGGCGTATCGCGCCGACCGTCACGGTCGGGGTCATCGGCTTCGCGGTGGCGATCACCTCCTGGTCTGTGAGGTCCGCATCGGAAGACCGTGAGGTCATGCAGGCGTTTTCCGGGCGCGCCCATAACCAGGAAATCGTTCTGCAAACCGGAATTGCCGCATACTGGGACAAGCTCTACGCGGTGCGCGCGCTGTTCGATTCATCAACCCGGGCCGTTGCGCGCGGCGAGTTCGAGGATTTCGCGAATTCCCTGCTGTCGCGACACCCGGCGATCCTGAATGTCGCCTGGATTCCGCGCGTTACGCGCGAGCAGCGTCTTGCCCACGAATTGGACGCCGCCCTCGACGGGCTCTTCGCGTACCGCATCCATACCGTGGCTCCGGATGGCAGCCGACAGGCGGCCGAACAAAAGAACGAATATTTTCCGAAATTCTATTCGACGGAAGAGCGCAGTTCGAACGTTTATGGGCTCGACCTCAATGACGGCGGAACGCGAGCCCAAACGCTGAGGCATGTCCGGGATGAAGACGTATTGTCGACATCCGCGCCGCTGATGCTCCAGATCGGAGCCGGAGACCGGCGCGGGTTCTGGGCGGCATTGCCGGTCTATGCCCGCGGACAGCCCCACGCCACCGTCGAGGACAGGCAGCGCAACCTGCGTGGGTTCGTTCAAGGCGTATTCCAGTTCGGCGTGATGATCGACACCATCATTGCCGATGTAAAAACACCGGTGCGTCTGTATCTGTTCGCGCCGGGCGCGGGCCCGGACGATCTTCCGCTCTATTATAAATCGCGCCTCGACGGCCGGCCGATTGAAGCCCGATCGCAGGCGTCGCTTGACGGCGGCTTGCATCTCTC
>CANKHJ010000188.1 GCA_947481635.1 Bradyrhizobiaceae bacterium | reverse complement strand
CGCCAGAGCCGATTGAGGTCAAGCAAGGAGGACGTGCGTCGAAAATCGCCAATCCGGCGGCATCATGCTATGAAATCCATCGTCAAGGCCGCATCGGCAGCCCACAACTCCACCGGCTCGCTCGATCCCGGGCGTTTTGAAAGAACCTCACCGTGAAGCAATAAGCGAGCGCCGCGATCACGGCGCCTGCCGCAAGGCGGATGCGCTCGCTACGCGAATATCCGACGCGGACCACGAACGGGATCAGCGTCAAAACCGCCACCAGCGGATAGACCCAGCTACGCAATACAGTGTCGAACAGGCCGAGCACGCCGACGATCTGGCGACCGAATTCCGGGTAGTTCCGGATCGTCAGCCAGCCGATCACGGCCTGCGGAAAATCCAGCGGATTGGCCAGCATGTGGCGCAGCTTCCAGCCGGGATTGAATTCTTGCGGATTGACGCCGGTGAGTTCCGCGAGCCGCCACCCCGCCGCATCGTCGCCCCCCAGCGCGACCCAGATCATTGTCACCGCGACTGCCGGCAATACCACCACAGCCACCAGTGCGATGCGCAGATGCAGCCGCGCCGGTATTGGCCGCAGCACTTCGAGCAGGATGAAAGCGAGGTTGGCCGGTTTGCTGAGCGCCGATAGCAGCAAGGTCGCCGCGCGGGTCAGAATACCGGCGTTCTGCAACGGACGCAGAAACAACGCTGCCGTCAGCATCGCGAAAGCGAGCGCCGCGCCGTCGGCATTGATCACGCTGCGTCCATAGATCGCCGCGGGCAGCATTGCGATGGCAAAGAACGCCCAGCCGAGCGGGCCGGCCAGCGTGATCGCCCAGGCGATGACCGCGGTCATCCCGATCAGGCCGGCGAAGCGCATCAGGTAGAAGGTCTGGAGGAAGTCGAGGCCGGTGGCACGCGCGACCAATGCGGCGGCGACATGCGGGAGATAGGCTGCCGGGCTGTAGCCCTCCGAACCCTCATAGCGCACGAACGTCGTCGGAGTGCTGAGTTTGGCGCTGCCGGTCGTGGCCGCCGGGCGACGGGCGTGATCATCCGGAAAGGCCCGGTAGTCGGCGAAGACCCTGCCATAGCCGAAGCCCGGCTTCTTCTCGCTCACCCGCACGCGTTCGAAATAGCCGAAACCCGCAAAGAGCGGCGCCGGCATCATGATGCCCTTGCGGTTTTGGGCATCGCGCAGCGACGGGACGACGTCGCCCTGGGCGATGCCGTAAGCGCGCAGGAAATGGGCGGTCTCGTCCGGGCCGCGCAGCGGCGGGGTCACGGCCAGGATCAGCGTTCCAAACAGGATCGAAAGGACGGCGAACAGCGTCGCCGGGCTGAGCAGGCCAGCCAGCGACCGCACTGCCCAAACGGGCAACGCAGGACTTTGCACCAGCCGCTCGGGTGAACGAATCGTAATTTTTGCTCTCCGCGGCAGGGGTTTAGCCGCGCGGCAACGCGCCAGTATGACGTTCGTTCCGTTTTGGCGAGGGCAGGGCGGGGTTTGCTTGCTTCGGTGGGCGCGGGTCGTTATATCAGCGCCATCTCACACGCGGACCATGGCTTTGGCCGTCCGGTGGCTCTTCCATCCTCACGGCAGGGGAGCCCACGGGTCCGCGGCGGCATAACCGGAGTTATACGACATGGCGCTTCCTGAATTTTCTATGCGTCAGCTTTTGGAAGCTGGCGCACATTTCGGCCACCAATCCCATCGCTGGAACCCGAAGATGGGGCAATACATCTTCGGCGCGCGCAACAACATCCACATCATCGATCTGGCCCAGAGCGTGCCCGCGTTGCATCGTGCGCTCCAGGCCGTGAGCGACACTGTCGCCCGCGGGGGCCGTATCCTGTTCGTCGGCACCAAACGCCAGGCGCAGGATTCGATCGCGGACGCGGCCAAGCGCTGCGCGCAATACTACGTCAATTCGCGCTGGCTCGGCGGCACGCTCACCAACTGGAAGACGATCTCGGGATCGATCCAGCGGCTGCGCAAACTGGAAGAGATGCTCTCTTCCAACGAGGCCCAGGCCTATACCAAGAAAGAGCGTCTCGACCTGCAGCGCGAGCGCGACAAGCTCGACCGCTCGCTCGGCGGCATCAAGGACATGGGCGGCTTGCCGGACATGCTGTTCGTGATCGACACCAACAAGGAAGACATCGCGATCAAGGAGGCCCAACGCCTTGGCGTGCCGGTCGCCGCGATCGTCGACACCAATTGCGATCCGGACGGCATCAACTTCATCGTGCCGGGCAATGACGACGCGAGCCGCGCGATTTCGCTCTATTGCGATCTGATTGCCAAGGCCGCGATTGACGGCATCTCGCGCGCCCAGGGCGAACGCGGCGTCGACGTCGGCGCCATGGCTCAGCCAGTTGCGGAGCCGTTGCCGACGACCGAGCCGGAGCAGGTTGGTTTCGAAGCCTTGTCCGGTCCGCGCGGCGTCGCCGATGATCTGAAGAAGCTCACCGGTGTCTCACCGGCGATCGAGAAGAAGCTGAACGATCTCGGCATCTTCCATTTCTGGCAGGTTGCGGCGTTTGCGGGCAACGACGCGCACAAGATCGGCGAAGAAGTCGGTCTGCCGGGCCGGGTCGAGGGCTGGATCGCCCAGGCCAAGGAATTCTCGGCCGAGTAACATTCCGCGTCATGGCCGGGCTTTGTCCCGGCCATCCGCCTCCTGATCTGATGTGCATTCGAGACGTAGATCCCCGCGTCGCAGATTAAGTCTACGCAGTCTGCGTAAGCTTGAACGCGCCGGGCGTGACTGTCCGACGAAAGGATTTTCCGATGGCGAACATCACCGCTTCGATGGTGAAAGAACTCCGCGACATGACCGGCGCGGGCATGATGGACTGCAAGCAGGCGCTCAACGAGGCCAGCGGCGAGATGGACGCCGCGGTCGATTGGCTGCGGAAGAAAGGCCTGTCGAAGGCCGCGAAGAAGTCCGGCCGCACCGCCGCCGAAGGTTTGATCGCGATCTCGCGCAAGGGCACCAAGGGCGTCGTAGTCGAGGTCAATTCAGAGACCGATTTCGTCGCGCGCAATGACCTGTTCCAGGGGCTGGTGAAGATGATCGCCGATGTCGCGCTCGACACCGGGCCGGACATCGATGCGATCAAGGCCGCCAAGGCCGGCAGCATCACGATCGACACCGCGCTCGCCGACACCATCGCCAAGATCGGCGAGAACATGAACCTGCGCCGCGCCGCGGAAATCTCGGTCGGGCAGGGCGTGGTCGGCGCCTATATCCACAATTCGGTCAGCGAAGGCCTCGGCCGGATGGGCGTTCTGGTCGGGCTCGAGTCCTCGGGCAAGACCGATGAACTCACCGCGCTTGGCCGCCAGGTCGCGATGCATATCGCCTCGTCCAACCCGTTGGCGGTCGACGCGGCCGGCGTCGATCCGACGACGGTCGCGCGCGAAAAGGCGATCCTGGCCGAGAAGCATCAGGGCAAGCCCGCCAACGTGATCGAGAAGATCACCGAGTCAGGCCTCAAGACCTATTTCAAGGAAGTCACCCTGCTCGAGCAGCCGTTCATCTTCGACGACAAGAAGTCGGTCGCTCAGGCGCTCAAAGAAGCCGAGGGCAAGGTCGGTGGGCCGATCAAGGTCACCGGCTTCGTGCGCTTTGCGGTCGGCGAAGGCGTGGAAAAGCAGGACGAGGCCGCTGACTAGCAGCGCCGATTGCTGGTTCGGCCATTCGCGCCGCGCTATCGTCGCCCGTTCGAGTCCTGGTCACGCCGGAGCGCGCTCGCATGTCTGAGCCGATCTACCGCAGGGTGGTGGTCAAACTGTCCGGCGAAGCGCTGGCCGGGCCGGAAGGCTTTGGCATCCACCAGCCGGTGGTCGACCGGATCGCCGCCGATCTCGTCGCCGCCGCCAAGACCGGCGTCGAACTGGCCGTGGTGGTCGGCGGCGGAAACATCTTCCGTGGCGTCGAGGTCTCGTCCCGCGGCGTCTCCCGCCCGACCGGCGATACCATGGGCATGCTCGCCACCGTCATGAATTGCCTGGCGATCGAGGCCGCGGTCGAGCGGGCGGGCCATCCGGTCCGGACGCTGTCGGCGCTCGAAATGCCGGAAGTCTGCGAATTCTTCACCCGCGCCCGCGCACTCAAGCATCTTGGCCTCGGCCGCATTGTGATGCTGGGGGCGGGGACCGGCAATCCGTTCTTCACCACCGACACGACCGCCGTGCTGCGCGCCGCCGAACTCGACGCCCAGGCGGTGCTCAAGGCGACCAATGTCGACGGCGTCTACAGTGCCGACCCGAAACGCGATCCGAACGCCAAACGCTACGAGACCTTGACCCATCAGGAAGCGATCGAGCGCGAGCTCAAGGTCATGGACGGCACCGCCTTCGCGCTTGCCCGGGAGAACCGGATGCCTATCATTGTGTTTTCGATCCGGGAATCGGGCGGCATCGAGGCCGTCCTGCGCGGCAAAGGACACGCCACCGTCGTTGGCGGTTGACGCCTTCGGAAACGATCGCCGGGATTCTAAGACGATGTTCGGGTCCGGCGCATGACGCGACACAGGTTTGATTGAGGCACTCGCCATGGCGACCGCGACTTACGACAACGACGACCTGAAGCGCCGCATGCAGGGCGCGATCACGACTTTGAAGCAGGAGCTCAGTGGCCTGCGCACCGGACGCGCCTCGGCGCATCTGCTCGATCCGGTTCATGTCGAGGCCTATGGTAGCCCGATGCCGTTGAGCCAGGTTGCCACCGTGAGCGTGCCCGAGCCGCGTCTGCTTACCGTCCAGGTATGGGACAAGACGTTGGTCCATGCGGTGGAGAAGGCGATCGTGAACGCCAATCTCGGCCTCAGCCCGGCGAGCGAAGGCCAGACGATACGTCTGCGCGTCCCGGAGCTGAATGAGGAGCGCCGCAGGGAGCTCGTCAAGCTCGCCCACAAATATGCCGAGGCCGCTAAGGTTGCGATCCGCCACGTTCGGCGCGATGGAATGGACGTCCTGAAAAAGCTCGAAAAGGATTCCACCATCAGCCAGGACGATCACAAGCGCTACGACGCCGAAGTGCAGAAGACGACCGATGCGATGATCGCGGATGTCGATAAGACCCTCTCCACCAAAGAAAAGGAAATCCTCACGGTGTGAGGAAAGCCGATGCCCGAGGCCGAAACATCGGTTGCGAATGGGATCGGCAATGTTGCCGCGCCGCGGCACGTTGCGATCATCATGGATGGCAACGGCCGCTGGGCCGCGGCGCGCGGATTGCCGCGCGGCGAGGGACATCGGCGCGGAGTCGAGTCATTGCGTGCGACGGTGCGCGCCGCCGGCGAACTCGGCATCGAAGTGCTGACGATCTTTTCCTTCAGTTCAGAGAACTGGTCGCGCCCGCCCGCCGAGATCCTCGACCTGATGGGCCTGTTGCGCCGTTTCATCCGCAACGATCTCGCTGAATTGAATTCCAGCGGCGTGCGCGTCCGGGTGATCGGCGAACGCGAAGGGCTCGATCCGGAAATCGGCGGGCTGCTCGACGAGGCCGAGGAATTGACCCGCAACAACACGCGCCTGACGCTGGTGGTCGCGTTCAATTACGGCTCACGGCAGGAGATCGCACGCGCCGCACGCAAGGTTGCCGTCGAGGTTGCCGCCGGGCGGCTCGCTGCGGCCGACGTGACCGCGGACACGCTGTCGTCCTATCTCGACGCGCCCGATTTGCCGAATCCGGATCTCATCATCCGCACCAGCGGCGAGCAGCGGCTCTCCAATTTCCTGCTCTGGCAGGCCGCGTATAGCGAATTGGTTTTCGTTGCCGCCTATTGGCCCGACTTCAATCGCGCCATGCTCGAGAACGCGATCGCGGAATTCCGCGGACGCGAGCGCCGCTTCGGCGGGCTCGCCGCGCGGGCCGGATCCTGACCGTGACGTCCACGCAACCGGTGGCTCCGCTAACTCCGGCATCGCGCCGCAGCGAGCTTGCATTGCGTGTTGCGTCGGCTCTGGTCATGGCGCCATTGGCGGTCGCGATTGCCTGGTATGGCAACTGGCCGTTCGCGCTGTTCTGGGGCGTCATTTCGCTTGGCGTATGGTGGGAATGGAGCGGATTGGTCGCGCCGGACGAGCGCCGCGCGCTGATCGGCGCCGGCGGGCTGGCGCTGGTTCTCAGTGCGGTTTTCGCGATCATCGAATTGTATGACCGTGCAGCGCTCCTGATCGCGATGGGCGCGTTCGCTGCCGCGGCTTTCGCGCCGCGCAACCGGCGCGACTGGGCGGCCGGCGGCGTGATCTATGCCGGGATCATCGGCCTTGCGCCGGTGCTGCTGCGGGCTGAGGCGGGCTTGGGCCTGGTCGCGATCCTGCTGGTCTTCGCAGTGGTCTGGAGCACCGACGTCGTCGCCTATTTTGTCGGCCGCGCCGTTGGCGGCCCAAAGCTCTGGCCGCGCGTCAGCCCAAAAAAGACCTGGTCCGGCGCGCTTGGCGGGATCGCCGGTGCGATCGCCGCCGCGCTCTCGGTCGCGCATCTCGCCGGCCTCGCCAATTGGCGATGGATCGCGGCGGTTGCGCTGATCCTCTCGGTCGTGTCGCAGCTCGGCGACCTGTTTGAGTCCGCGATGAAGCGACGTTTCGACGCCAAGGATTCTGGCGCGTTGATCCCGGGTCACGGCGGCCTGATGGATCGGCTCGATGGCTTCGTCGTCGCTGTGCTGCTGGCCACGGTCATCGGCCTCGTCCGTGGCGGTGGCGATCGGATCGCGTCCGGTTTGCTGGTCTGGTGAGCGGATGAAAGGCGTATCCGCGTTGCAGCCATCGGCAAAAACCGGATCGCGGCCCGACATCCGCAGCGTCACGCTGCTTGGCGCCACCGGCTCGATCGGCGCGAGCACCGTCGATCTGCTGAAGCGAGAGCGTGGCCGGTATCGGGTAGAGGCGGTGACCGCCAACGGCAATGCCGGTCAACTGGCGCAGCTCGCCCGCGACGTCGGCGCGCGCTTGGCCGCCGTCGCCGATCCTGCCGCCTATCGTGAGCTCAAGGATCTGCTCGCCGGCTCCGGCATCGAGGCCGCTTGCGGCCCCGAGTCACTGGTCGAGGCAGCATCGCGGCCGGCCGACTGGGTGATGGCCGCGATTACCGGCGCAAAAGGTCTCGAACCGACATTGGCCGCGGTCGAACGCGGCGCGATCGTCGCGCTCGCCAATAAGGAGTGCATGGTCTGCGCCGGTACGCTGTTCATGCGCCGCGCGGCGGCGGCGGGAGCAACGGTGCTGCCGGTCGATTCCGAACACAATGCGCTGTTCCAGGCGCTCGGCGCCGGCCGGCGTGAAGATGTCAGCCGCGTCATCCTGACCGCGTCTGGGGGCCCGTTCCGGACTTGGACCACAGACGCCATGCGCGCCGCTAAGCCTGAGCAGGCGTTGCGCCACCCGAATTGGGTCATGGGCGCGAAGGTCACAATCGATTCCGCGACCCTGATGAACAAGGGCCTCGAACTGATCGAAGCGCATCACCTGTTCGGCCTGCCCTCGGAGATGATCGACGTCCTGGTCCATCCGCAATCGGTGATCCACGGGATGGTTGAGTTTCGTGATGGATCGGTCGTGGCGCAGCTCGGCTCGCCCGACATGCGGATCCCGATCGCGCATTGCCTGGCATGGCCGGGTCGCCTGGATGGCCCCGCCGCCAGGCTCGATCTGGCCAAGCTCAAGACGCTGTCATTCGAGGAACCGGACACGATCCGATTCCCCGCCTTGGCGCTCGCCCGTCAGGCGATGGAGCAGGGTGGCGCCGCTCCGACCGTGCTCAATGCTGCGAATGAGGTCGCGGTCGGCGAATTCCTCTGTGGAAAGCTGGGATTCACTGGGATCGCCGCGCTGGTGGAATCCACCCTCGATAGGGCCGAAAGGCGCGGAATGACGCGGGAACCGACGACGGCGGCCGAAGCGCTTGAGATTGACCATGTTTCGCGGTCGATGGCGTCCGAGCTCTTGCTCGAAATTGCCGCAAAGGCATCTTAGGCTATGCAGTGGAGCCTCCAGCTTGGGGCACGGGGAACGATCCGATCATGAGTTTTGACGTGTTTGGCGGACTGAGCGTCCTGGGCGGCGGGTTCCTGGGCTATATCGTGCCCTTCCTGGTCGTTTTGACGATTGTCGTGTTCTTTCATGAGCTTGGCCATTTCCTGGTGGCCCGCTGGAATGGCGTGAAGATCGTGACGTTTTCGATCGGTTTTGGGCCTGAATTGCTCGGTTTCAACGACCGCCATGGGACCCGCTGGAAGCTTTCGGCCATTCCGCTCGGCGGCTATGTGAAATTCTTCGGCGACGAAAATGCCGCCAGCGTCCCGGATCCGGCACTGCTCGCCAAGATGACGCCGGCCGAACGGAAGGAATCCTTCGTCTACCAGCGCGTCGGTCCGCGTGCGGCCATCGTGGCTGCCGGCCCGATCGCGAATTTTCTGCTGGCGATCGTGATTTTCACCAGTCTGTACTGGATTTACGGCATGCCGCCGGCGCAAAGCGCCCGCGTCGATGAGATCAAGGCCGGCAGCGCCGCGGCAGCCGCCGGTTTTCAGGTCGGCGACGTTGTTCTGTCGATCGATGGCAAGCCGATCAAGACCTTCGTCGACATGCAACGCATCGTCAGCGCGAGCGCCGGGCAGGTGCTTGAGGTGGTGGTCGAGCGCAACGGCCGGACCGCCACGCTGAAGCCGGTTCCAGTCCTGGAAGAAAACAAGGACCCGTTCGGCAATATCAGCAAGCGCGGCATTCTGGGGATTACCAGCACACCCGGCGTCGACGAGCGTAAAATGCAGCCGGTCAGCTTCCCGGGCGCGGTCGGTTTGGCGCTGAAGCAGATCTGGGCCGTGTTTGACGGAACATTTTCCTATATTCACGACATTTTCACGGGTCGCGCGGCTGCCGATCAGCTCGGCGGCCCGATCATGATCGCTCAGGCGTCCGGCCACATGGCTAAGCTCGGCGTGGCTGCCGGGCTTCATTTTGTGGGAGTTCTTTCGGTGTCGATCGGGCTGCTGAACCTGTTTCCGGTGCCGCTCCTCGATGGCGGGCACCTTTTGTTCTACGCTGCCGAGGTCATCCGTGGCCGTCCATTGTCCGAACGAGCCCAGGAAATCGGGTTCCGCATCGGATTCGCGCTTGTCATCGGATTGATGCTGTTTGCTGGCAAAAACGACATTTGGCGACTCTGGAATCTGGCTTCGTCCTGATGGTTGCTAAATGGCAACTTTTGCAGGGTAAAAAGTAACCTGTGAAACGGCTGTGGTTGCGTGTGTGATGAAATCCTGCCAAACCGAAGTACTTGCAGATTCTGGCGAAGTCATTCGTCGGGAGTCCAAAAAAGTTAACAAGGGCGCGTCAAT
>CANKHJ010000187.1 GCA_947481635.1 Bradyrhizobiaceae bacterium | reverse complement strand
CTTGAACCATTTGGTTCACGCTCAAAATGGCTCCACGTAGCGTGACGATGCCAGACGTGAAGCCCATTCTCGCCCGGCCTTTGATGGATACGACGATCGATGCTGATCCCTAAAATTCGCGACGTCGAAGCCATTCCGATCTCGATGCCTTTCACGATGTCTCTGACCTCGGGAAAGATGGAGACGCTCGACCGGGCGAACAGCATCGTAATCCGTGTCGTGCTGGAAGACGGCACGGTCGGCATCGGCGAAGCGAAAAGCTCGTATCAGGTGCTGGGCGAGTCGCATGCTTCGGTGTGTCACGCGATCAAAGAATGGATCAGTCCGCGTATTTGTGGCATGGCGGTGTCCGATATTGAGGCGATCTCGGCACGCCTGTCGGTGATCAAGGGCAATGCGTCGGCCAAGTCCGGCATCGACATGGCGATCCATGACGCCTGGGCGCGGGTGCTCGGCATCCCGCTTTACCGGCTGCTTGGTGGATTCAAGAACAAGATCGATCTCACCTGGATTCTCGGCCAGGCCTCGACCGATCACATGTGCGAGGACGCGTTGTCTGCCCATGCCAAGGGGTTCAACGCCTTCAAGATCAAGATCGGCAAGGACCCGAAGAAGGACATCGAGGTCGTCACGCGGCTGCGCAAGGCGCTCGGGGACCAGGCCTTCCTCTATGTCGATGGCAATCAGGGGCTGCTCTATGGCGAGGCGGTCAAGACCCTGGTTGCGATCGAAGACATGGTCGCGATGGTCGAGGATCCGATCTCGATCGACGATCACGTCGGGCGGCGCAGGCTCGCCGACAAGTTGAAGATTCCGATGCTCGGCGACGAGTGCGGCACCAATGTCGCGGACGTGCGCCGCGAGATCGATCTCGGCATCGTGCGCGTGATGAACGTCAAGCCGATGCGCTCCGGATTCACCGAGTCGGTGAAGATGATCCGCATGATGGAACAGGCGAGCATCCTGAACCTGACCGGCACGTTGTTGGAGACCGACCTCGGCGCGCTCGCGAGCGCGCATCTCACCGCAGCATTGCGCGCCTTCGCCTATCCGGCGGAGCTGACCTATTGGTTGAAAATGGAAGGCCGCCTGCTCGAGAACGGACCAGCGGCGGTGAATGGCTCGCTCACGCTGCCGGAGGCACCGGGCCTGGGCGCGTCGTTGAATATGGACATAGTCCGCCGTTATCAGATCGCGCTGTAGAGAGGCAAACCAATGCAGACATTGCTCCGCAGAATCGCTGTCGCCTCGGTCATGGTGGCTTGCGCGTCAGGGCTGATGTCCGGCGAATCCCATTCGCAGGACTATCCGGCGAACCGGCCGATCACCATCATCAATCCGCTGGCGGCGGGCGGCGGCGTCGACAGCGCGCTGCGCTCGCTTGCGCGTGAATTGCAGACCATCCTGAAGCAGACTGTCGTCGTCGAGAGCAAGCCGGGCGCCGGTGGAGTCCTTGCCGGCGCATTCGTCGCGCGCGCCGAGCCCGATGGGCACACCATCGGTCTGCTCCAATCCTCGCAAGCCCTGCCGGAGGTTTATTCCGAGACTTTCAAGGCGACCTATACCAGCGCCGACGTGCGCCCGGTCGCGCGCTACATGAAGCTCACTTACGGGATGGCCGCGCATCCGTCGGTCCCCTACAAGGACTTCAAGCAATTCGTCGCTTACGCGAAGGCGAATCCCGAACAGATCAAGCTGGGCCGCGGCGGCGGAGCGGGAATCTCGAATCCGATCGGCGCCTATGTGTTCGAGATGTTGAACCGTCTCAACATCCAGATTCTTCAAGTCTCGTTCAGAGGCGCGGGAGAGACGCAGCAGGCGCTGGTCGGAGGCCATATCGATGTGGTGTTCCCGATCTCGGTCACGGCGATCGAACAATCGGTGAAAGCGGGGCAGCTTTCCGCCCTCGCGATGTATGGCAGCAGCCGCAGCCCCAACCTGCCCGACGTGCCGACCTTCGCGGAGCAGGGCTACGATGCCGAGGCGATTCCGATCTACAACACCTTGTTCGTCCCGAAGGCCACGCCTGACAGCGTTGTCTTGAAAATCCAGAACGCGGTCGCGACGGCGATGCAATCGCCCGCGCTCAAGGAGGCCGCCGAGCGCGGCGGTTTCGACCTTTATTATGGCACCGGGACAGAGGCGGCCGAGGAAGTCGAGAAAGACCGCGCCTTCATGACGGCGTTCCTGAAGAAATATCCGCAGCCGAAGTGACGGCTCTCGCTGTCATTCCGGGGCGCGCGACAGCGCGAACCCGGAATCCAGACCCACAATGACTGCCGCCTTGTCTGGATTCCGGGTTCGCCCCTTCGGGGCGCCCCAGAATGACGGGGGCTTTATCAGGCCGCGACGTTCCCGAACTTCGCCAGGTTAGCCTTCTGCTTCTCGTTGCGCGGCGGCAGCTTGAACAGCCGTGCCGCGGTGCCGCCGAGGATGTTGTGCTTTGCCTTCTCGGAGACGAAGGGCAGGTCCCAGATCACCGTCGGCAGGTCGAAGTCCCAGTGCGGATAGTCCGATGACCACAGCAATTGCGTCTCGGCGTTGATCATGCGGAACGTGGTCTCGAGCGCGCCCATGTCCTGCACTTCCATCGGCTGGCTCGAATAATACATATCGCGCATGTAGTCAGACGGCTTCTTCTTGAGCAGCGGGCATTCCGACGAGCGCAGCATGTATTCGTGGTCGAGCCGCTGCATCAGGAACGGCACCCAGGCGAGACCGGCCTCGATCCACATCACCGGCATCTTGGGGAAGCGCTCACCCATGCCGTTGATCACCCAGTTGGTGCAGTGGAGGATGTTGTAGAACGAGAAGCCGAGCGCGTGCACCGAGATGAAGCGATTCAGGCCGCGGAACACCGTCTCGCCCCAGTTCACGCCCGAATGGAATGCGAGCGAGAGCCCACGCTCCTCGATCGCGCGATAGGTCTTCATATAGGCGTTGTCGTGCACGCCGAGGTGACGCACGGTGGTCACCATGAAGCCGGTCACACCCTTGCGGTGGCCGAATTCTTCGACCATGCGCAGGCAGGCATCCGGATCCTGGAACGGCAGGTTGAGCATCGAGTAGAAGCGGCCGTCGGAATCGGGCAGCACCTTCTCGGTCAGCCAGCGATTATAGGCCCAGGTCAGTTCGACCTCCATTTCCTTCTGCGGATGCAGGCCGATTGCCAGCATGCCGGTCGGGAACAGGCAGGAATAATCGACGCTCATCGCATCCATCCAGCGATGGCCAAGCTGGACGTCGCGGATCTTGCCTTCGCCGGTCTTCTCCGAGCCGCGCAGCGGATAGCGCGTCACGCGTCCGCCCATGTCCTGATAGCCGACCTGTCCCGGCACCAGCGATCCGCCGGGACCGCGCCGCGCCGTGCTCGCCATCGCAAGCTGGCGCTGTACGTCGTTCGGCATGAACGGCAGGATCTCCTGCATGTGCTCGTTTTCGTAATGATGCGCATCGACGTCAACGATCAGCACGTCATCGAGCTTGCGCTTGTTCGCCTCCTTGCGGGCGTGCGACAGCAGCTGGGTGGTGTTGAGCTCATCGACCGTGATGCGCCGGCCGCGATCGGAGACGAGATCCATGGGTCTCTCCTTGAATTTTCTTCTGAGGCGTTACCGCCCGGTCCAACTCTGCCACATGCCAAGCTCGAACACGGCGAGATTGGCGCCCTTCAACAATCCGCTGGCGGTCGCCATGACATCGGTGCTGGTGACCGTGGTGCGCGTGCGCAGCAGCGGCAGGTCGTCGCCGGCTTCGATCCGCGCCGAATAGACCTTGCACAAAGCCGCCATCAGATCCTGCAGCGCCTCGGGGGCGAGCAGGTCGCTACGTCCATCCTGCAAGCCGCGCTCGATCTCCGCTGCCAGCCGGCTGGCATCGGCCGTGACATCCGCGGCGGCTTCAGGCGAGGACATACAGTTCGTCCCCCTTCTGCACGACGTCATACTTGCGCAGCCGCATCCGGCGGTCGGCGACGCATTCGCCGGTGCGCAGGTCGTATTCGTAGCCGTGCCAGGGGCAGACGAAATGCAATTCGGTCTCTGAGAATTGCATGCCGCGGGAGGTCTTGTCGGCGTTCAGTGGCTCATCGACCTTGGCGATGATCAGCCCTTCGCAGGCCGGGCCGAATTGGTGCAGGCAGGTGTTGCTATAGGCGTAGAACTGGCCGTTATCCTTGAACAGGCCGATCTCGACTTCGCCGGCAAACACGATGCGCCGGTCGCCGTCCTTGAACTCTGCTGCCTTTCCGACGAACTGCTCTTTCATGGATCGGCTATCCTCGCGCTTCTGCCCTTGCACTTTTCGGTTGTTCTAGAGTGGGCAGACTATGCCCATTCCAAGGTGGGAACGCAACGAATGCGGTCATCCGTTGCGCCGCCCCATCACCCGATCTTAGAGGTCAGGTCGCCGATACCCTCGACCCAGCACTTCACCGTATCGCCTTTTTTCAAATAGTGGTTGTGCGCCGCTGCGGTGCCGGCCGGCGTGCCGGTCATCACGATGTCGCCCGGATACAGCGTGGCGCGGTGGGTGAGCTGCACGATCTGCTCCGCCAGTGTGTAGATCATCTGGCTGGTGTTGGAATCCTGCTTGATCACGTCGTTGACCCAGAGCTTGAGGCCGAGCTTCTGCGGGTCGGCGATCTCGCTGGCCGGCGTGATCCAGGGGCCGAGCGGGCAGGCGCCCTGGAAGCTTTTATGCGCGGTCCAGTCGGTGCGGAACGGGGAACCCTGCGGCACCTGCTGGCGCATGCCGAGGTCGCGCGCCGAAAGATCGTTGCCCACGGTGTAGCCAGCGATGCACGACAGCGCGTTCGCCATCGTCAGTCCGTGCGCCTTGCGGCCGATCACCGCCACCAGTTCGACCTCCCAGTCCATCTTCTGGCAGCCGTCGGGGATGGCGACGATCGCACCCGGATCGGTCACCGAGCGCGACGCCTTGATGAAGTGCCAGGGCTTGAGGCCGAGATCGTGCGGATCCGGGGGCGGGGTCGCGCCGGCCGGCGTCATCTCGGCGACGTGGTCCTTGTAATTCGCGCCGGCACAGAAAATGTCGCCGGGCAGGGGGAGTGGCGCAAGCAGCGCTACCTCGGAAAGCTTGCGGCCGCCGCCGGAGGGCTTGGCGCCGCGGAACAGGGCATCGGCCGCATCCCAGTCGTCCAGGATCGCCTGAACCGTTGCATAAGCGGGCTTGCCGCTGAGCTCGGCCGCATCGAAACATTGATCGCCGATGATGATGCCGGCGCGGTTGCCGTCCTTGCCCCGAGTGGTCGCCAGTCTGTAGCCCGCCATTGCGTCTCTCCCATGTTTGACCGCTTGATAAGGCGCGCCGGACGCGAGATCAATTGCTATAGAGACATGACTATCAGCCGGTCGGGAGATAACGATGATCAAGCCACGACGTATCGGGCACATGACGCTGCAGACGCCGGACCTGCAACGGCAGGTCGATTATTTCACCCAGACCATGGGTCTGGTGCTGATCGCGCAGGAAAAAGGCCGCGCCTTCCTCGGCAGCAAGCTCGGCCACCTGGCCTTGCAGCTCGACCAGGCCGACAAGGCGCATTGCACCAAGCTGTCCTTCGAGGTTGCGCCGGATACGGATTTCGCGGAGCTGTCCCGCATCCTCACCGGCGAGGGCATCAAAAGCGAGGTGCGCAACGATGCCATTCCGGGCATGGCGCGCGCGCTGGTGTTCAACGACCCCAAGGGCACGCAGATCGAATTATTCTCCGAATGGTCGACCACCAATCTAGCCGCCGAAACCAAGGGCGTGAGCCCACTTAAGCTTGGTCATGTCGCCTTCATCGTCAGCGACCTCGACAAGACGATCGATTTCTACGGCCGCGTGATGGGTTTCCGGATCTCCGACTGGATCGAGGACTGGTTCGCCTTCATGCGCTGCAATCCGGATCACCACACGGTGAATTTCGTGAAGGGCAAGGGCGATTTTCTGCATCACATGGCGTTCGAGCTGAAGGACTGGGCGCAGGTCGAGACCACCTGCGACTTCGTCTCCACCCAGAAAATCCCGATCATCTGGGGGCCGCTGCGCCATGGGCCGGGCCACAACATCTCGATCTATTTCCGCGATCCGGACGACCAGATCATCGAATGCTTCACCGAGCTCGACCAGATGAAGGACGAAGCGCTCGGCTATTTCGAGCCGCGGCCCTGGCACCGCGACCGCCCGCAACGCCCCAAGACCTGGGTCGGCCCCGGCGCCGGCACGATTTGGGGCCCGCCGCCTACGCCGGATTTCCTGCGGACCAGATAGACAACAGCCGCCACACTCTCTCCGCGTCATGGCCGGGCAAAGCCGTCCGAAGGACGGCGTCGCTTCGCTCGCCTAAGCCGCCTTGCGCACTTCTTCGATGCGGATCTGCGGCAGGAATTTCTCGACATTCTCGACCTGCGACAGTTCCGTGCCGGTCGACATCAGTGCGCTAGAGCCGGCCGCGAGGCCGTAGCGGAAGGCGTCGAGCACAGTGTCGCCGCGGTCGAGCCGCACCACCATGGCGCCAAGGAAACTGTCTCCGGCGCCGACCGTGCTCACCGGTTTGACCGCCGGCACGCCGCCGCGCCAGACGCCCTCGCGGGTCACCAGGATGCCGCCGCGGTCGCCCAGCGTCAGCGCCACGACCTCGGCATGACCCTTGGCGACCAGGCCGCGCGCCGCGGAAACCTGCGACGTCTCGTCCTCGAGTTGCCGCCCGGCAAATTCCTGCAATTCGCGCCGGTTCGGCTTCGCCAGATACACGCCGGCCGCCAGCGCCGCCTGCAGCGGCCTGCCGGAGGTGTCGATCGCGACACGGGCGCCGCGATCGCGCGCGATCCGCGCCGCGCGCACATAGAAATCATCCGGGACGCCGGGCGGCAGGCTGCCGCTGATCACCAGGAAGCTCGGCTCCGGTGCTTCGGCGACGGCGTCGAGGCACGCCATCCACTCGGCCGCCTCCAATTGCGGGCCCGGCAGGACGAAGCGGAACTCTTGGCCGCTCTTCCGCTCATAGGCCGTGAAATCCTCGCGGGTATCCTCGGCGACCGGAATGGTGTGGCTGGCGATACCGTCCTTGTCGACGAGCTGCCGCAGCAATTGGCCCATGGTGCCGCCGGCCGGGTAGATTGCGGTCACGTCCGCGCCGAAACGCCGCACGACGCGCGCAACGTTGATCCCGCCGCCGCCCGGATCGCGCCTGATGTCTGTGCAACGGAGCTTGCGGTAGGGCGCGATCTCCTCGACCGAGGTCGAGACATCGATCGCCGGGTTCATGGTCAGCGTCACGATCATCAGAACCGTCTCCTGGTCGTCACTTCCTGGAATCTGGTCACTCCCAGCCCGCAGACAACGCCCTTCGGGGGCTTTTGGCCCACGGATCATTGCTCTAGTATGATTTTCACGAGTTCAACCGGGAGGGAGAGGTAACATGAAACGCGCACTATTGGCGGCCACCGCACTGACGCTGTTCGCCGCAATGCCGGCGCCGGCCCAGCAACAGACGGTCAAGATCGGTTTCGTCACCACGCTGAGCGGTGGCGCGGCCGTGATCGGCAACGACATGCGCAACTCGTTCGAGCTCGCGCTCGACCATCTCGGCCGCAAGATGGGCGGCGCCAATGTCGAGGTGATCTACGAAGACGACCAGCAGCGTCCGGATGTCGGCGTGCAGAAGACCCAGAAGCTGATCCAGTCCGACAAGGTCAACTTCGTCGCTGGCTATATCTGGTCGAACGTGTTCCTGGCGGCCAAGAAGGCAGTGCTCGATTCCGACACCTTCCTGATCACCGCGAATGCCGGCCCGTCGCAGACCGCCGGTGAGGAATGCTCGCCGTATCTGTTCTCGACCTCGTGGAATAACGACCAGACTCCCCAGGCGATGGGTGAGTACATGAACCAGAAGGGCGTCAAGTCGGTCTTCCTGATCGGCCCGAATTACGCCGCCGGCAAGGACATGCTCAACGGCGTGCGCGCGACCTTCAAAGGCCAGGTGATCGGTGAAGAGCTGACCCGTTGGCCCGACCAGCTCGACTTCTCGGCCGAGCTCTCCAAGGCGCGGGCCGCGAAGCCCGACGCGATCTTCGTGTTCTATCCCGGAGCGGCCGGCGTCCAGTTCCTGACGCAATACACCCAGGCCGGCCTCAAGCAGTCGATCCCGCTCTACACCGCCTTCACCATCGACGAGACCACCTTGCCGTTGCAGAAGGACATGGCGCTCGGCGTTCCCGGCGTGCAGGAATGGGTCAACGATCTGCCGAACGACGCGAACAAGAAGTTCGTCGCCGACTATACCGCTAAGCACAAGAACGGCCCGTCATTCTACGGCGCGCAGTCCTATGACGCCGCGAACCTGATCAACAGCGCGGTGGTCGCGGTGAATGCTGACCTGTCCAAGAAGGACGCCATGCGCGACGCGATGCGCAAGGCGAATTTCAAGTCGGTGCGCGGCGACTTCAAGTTCGGCAACAACCACGTTCCGATCCAGAACTTCTACCTTCAGGACGTCGTGAAGACCGGCGAGAGCTTCGCGCTCAAGACCGTGGCGACGATCGTGAAGGACAGCCAGGATAAGCACCACGACAAATGCCCGATGAAGTGGTGAGGTTTGGTTTGTGAAGCGTTGAACCTGATGACGGCTCAACGCTTCACGCCACATCCAACGCTCGTTACCCCCGCGAAAGCGGGGGTCCAGTATTCCGAGACCTATCGAGAGAACACGGCGTACTGGGCCCCCCGCTTTCGCGGGGGGTGACCACCTGTGTGCTGTGAGAAAAGCACCCGAACGCCATGCTGCTGTTTCTCGAACAATGTCTGAACGGCCTGCAGTTCGGCTTGCTGCTGTTTCTGCTCGCGGCCGGGCTGACGCTCGTGTTCGGCATCATGGACATGGTCAACCTCGCGCATGGCTCCCTCTACATGATGGGCGCCTATTTCGCGGCGAGCTTTGCAGCCCTCACCGGGAGCTTCTTTGCCGGCGTGGCGCTCGCTTTGCTCGCGACGCTGTTGCTCGGCATGGCGCTGGAGATGGTGGCGTTGCGCCATCTCTATGGGCGCGATCATCTCGACCATGTGCTCGGCACCTTCGGGCTGATCCTTTTCTTCAATGAAGGCGTGCGTTGGGTCTGGGGCCCGGCCGGCCGCAGCCTGTCGCTGCCGATGTGGATGAACACCGCGATCGAGATTTTCCCCGGCGTCTATTATCCGGGCTACCGGCTCGCGATCATCCTCGTATCGCTGCTGGTCGCGCTGCTGCTCTACCTGCTGGTGATGCGCACGCGCATCGGCATGCTGATCCGCGCCGGCGCCTCGAACCGCGAAATGGTCGGCGCGCTCGGCGTCAACATCCAGTTGCTGTTCACGCTGGTCTTCGG
>CANKHJ010000186.1 GCA_947481635.1 Bradyrhizobiaceae bacterium | reverse complement strand
TGGCCAGCGCGAGAGGCGACGGACAATGGATCGGCGGATCGCGCCGACCCATTGGCAGGGGCACACCGCTAATGCTGCGACAGCCGGGGATAGGTTTCCATTGCGTTGTCGACCAGGATCTTGCTCAGCATGCCGTCCGGAATGCCCTCAGGCACCGCCGCGTCGCCGTCGAAATGCCAGTGCGGATAATCGGTCGAGAATAGCAGCATCTTGTCGGAGCCGATCTGCTCGATGATGCGGGTGAGCATCTTCGGGTCGGGCGGCCGGTCGGTCGGCTGGATCGTCAGCCGCACATGCTCGTGCAGATATTCGGACGGCGGCCGTGTCACCCATGGCACTTCCGAACGCACGCCGCGCCAGGTCTTGTCGGCGCGCCAGATATACGACGGCAGCCAGGTGAAGCCGGATTCGAGCAGCACCACTTTCAGCTTCGGGTATTTCATGAACACGCCTTCGCTGATCAGGCTCAGGAGCTGGTCCTGGAACGCCTGCGCCTGCGCGACATAATCCTCGACGTAATAGGACGGCCAGCCGATCGAGGTCGGCGGATGCCGATACATGCTGCCGGCATGCACGCCGATCGGCAGGTCGTGGCGCTGCGCAGCCTCATAGATCGGCCAGAAGAACCGCTTCCCGAGCGGCATCGGTCCCATCACCAAGGTCAGCACCTGGACGAAGCGTTTGTCGGAAGCGCGGCGCTCGATCTCCTCGACCGCAAGCTCAGGGCTCTCCGGCGGAATCAGGATCGACGCGCGCAGGCGCGGATCGCGGTCGAGCCATTCCTTGGCGACCCAATCATTCACCGCCTTGCATAGGGCGGCTGCCATGTATTCGTTGGCGAGGATCTGCGAGAAATGGATCGGATTGAGGATCGCATAGCGCGAGCCGAAATTGTCGAGCGCCTGGGTCTTCAGCATCTCGAAATTGCTGCCCGGCGGGCCTTTTTCCGGACGCCAATCCGGACGGCCCGCAAGCGGCGTGCTCGAGGGATAGCTGGTGAGATCGAGATTCTGCCGGTCGATGCCGCGCGCGATCACGGCGTCGGCCCAATAGTCATCGAGATAGGGGAGCAGCGCGCGCAGGCCGGGCACGGCCGGATGAAGATCGCAATCGATGGCGCCGGCGGTCAGAGGAGGCATTGGGACTCGCTGGTGGTTACTTGTAGTCATTCCGGGGCGCGCGAAGCGCGAACCCGGAATCCAGATACGGCGGCAATCTTTGTTGTGTCTGGATTCCGGGTTCGGCCTTCGGCCGCCCCGGAATGACGGAGAGACTAAGCGCGGCGAAACACGCCCTTGGAATTGTCGCGCATGATCATCCGTTTGTGCTCGGCACTCATCGGCGCCTTGAAGAAATAGTTCGGGTCATCGAAGTCCCAGTGCGGATAGTCGGTCGCGAATAGCAGGCGGTCCCAGCCGATCCAGTCGCAGAGGTCGGTGAGATCCTGCGGGTTCGGCGTTTCCTCGACCGGCTGGGTCGAGAACCAGAAATTGTTGCGGATGTATTCCGACGGCGGACGCTTCACATGCGGCACCTCGGCGCGCAGCCGGTCCCAGTGCTTGTCGAGGCGCCACGACAGCGGCGGCACCCAGCCGAAGCCGCCTTCGATCATCACCACCTTGAGATGCGGGAAGCGCTCGAGCACGCCTTCCATCACCATGCTGGTGACGACCGCCTGCGCGGTGTGCGCGTTGGTCTGATGCTCCTCGAGATAATAGGACGGCCAGCCGGCGCCGCCGGACGGATGTCCGTTGACGCCGCCGACATGCAGACCGATCGGCAGGTCGTGACGCGCGGCGGCCTCGAAGATCGGCCAGTAATTCGGACGGCCGAGCGGCTCGGCCGAGCGCGGCGGCACGGTGATCTGGATGAAGTTCGGATTGTCGGCCCAATGGTCGATCTCGCGAACCGCGTCCTCGGGGAATTCGGGATTGATGACGATCGACGCCTTGAGGCGCGGCTCCTTGAGCGACCAGTCTTCGAGCTGCCACTCGTTCATGGCGCGGCAGAGCGCGGCAGCATAGTCGCGGCTGCGCAACGCGCAGGCATTGCTGAGCGGCTGCAGCACGCCGGTCTCGATGTCATAGGCGTCGAGATGCTGCTTGCGCAGGAAATCGAGATCGGACGCCGGTGGCCCGCCGCCCGGCGGCATCGCATCAAGCCGGTTCCCGTGGTTGTCCATGCGATGATAGACCCAGGTCGCCGTCGCGCGGCGAACATGTGCGCCGAAGGTCTTGCGGTGCTCGATCCAACGCTGCGACAGGAAGCGGTCGAGCGCATTCGGGCTCGCCATGTAAGGGTGGATGTCGCAATCGATGAGGCGGAACTTGGCCTTCGCGTCGGGCTTGCGGTCGAGGAGCGTGTTTTCCATGGAGCGGCCTCTCTATGGAGAACGTTCTAGGCCCGCATCGGGGTCCCGGCAAAGACCAATTTTGCGGGCCTCACCGGCGCTTCATGGTCGGATCCAGCGCCACCAGGATGGATTCGCCAAGTGCGTTAAACGCCAATGCTGTCAACAGGATAGCGAAACCGGGGGCATACATCTGGGCGGGCGCCAGCTCGATGTAATTATAGGCGCGCGCCAGCATGCCGCCCCAGCTCGCCTGCGGCGGCTGCACCCCAAGCGACAGGAAGCTCAGGCTGGCCTCGGCGAGCAGCGCGATCGCGAGCATCAGCGTCACCTGAACGATCACGGGCTGGATCGCATTCGGCAGGATATGGCGCCAGATGATGTGCCCGGTGCCGGCGCCGAAGCCGCGCGCGGCATCGACATAGAGCGCGCTCTTCACCACCAGCGTCTGGGCGCGCACGATGCGCGCCAGCACCGGCGCGAACACGAAGCCGACCGAGAGCATCGCGTTGGTCAGCCCGATCCCGAGCGCGCCGGTGACCGCGATGGCCAGTACGATCGGCGGGAATGACAGCAGCGCATCGATGAAACGGCTCATCAACTCGTCGAACCAGCCGCCGAGGAAGCCGATCAGCAGGCCGAGCGGAACGCCGAGAACAATCGCGACGGTCACCGCGAGGAACGCGGCATAGAGCGAATTCGGCGCGCCCCAGATCAGCCGGCTCAGCACGTCGCGGCCGAGATCGTCGGTGCCGAGCCAATGCGACCAGGTCGGCTCCATCAGCAGTTCGGTGACGTTCTGCTCGATCGGCGAATAGGGCGCGATCTTCCAGGCGAATACCGAGACGAAAATAAGAATAAAAAGATACCCGAGGCTCAGTACCGCGCGCAGATCGGAGCGCACCCAGCGCCAGAAATTGACGCGGCGCGTTGCCGTGGTGCGCGGCGGGACGCCAAGAACGCCGTCGACACTCATGATTCGACCCTCAAGATTCGGCCGCCCGCGGATCCAGCAGCGCACTGAGCACGTCGACGATCAGGTTGATGAGAATCACCATGACCACGAACACCAGCACCACGCCCTGCACCACCGGATAATCTTTGTTGATCGCCGAATAGGCGACCAGCTGTCCGGCGCCGGGAATGGCGAACACCGCCTCAATCACCACCGCGCCGGAGAATAGCCGGTTCACCTGCAGGCCGAGGATCGTCAGCATGGTCACGCTGACATTGCGCAGGCCGTGTTTCCACAGCACCGAGATCGGGCTGAGGCCCTTGGCGCGCAGCGTACGGACATATTGCGAGCCGAGCACCTCGATCAGCGCGCTGCGCACCTGACGCGCCAATTCGGCGATTACGCCGACGGCGAGCGCAATCGCCGGCAATGTCGCATGCGCGATCGCGCGGCCGGGCTCGACCGAGAATGGCCGCGCGCCGGTGGCGGGCAACCAATGCAGGTCCATCGAGAAGGTCACGACCAGCAGGATCGCCAGCCAGAAACTCGGCAGCGCAACACCGAGCGACGCAACGCTGGTGACAAAGGAATCGATCCGCGAGCCGACCTTCGTGGCCGCCAGCACGCCGAGCGGAATGCCGATCAGCGAGGCGATCAGCAGCGCATAGGTGGCGATCAGCAGCGTGTTCGGCATGCGCTGCAGGATCAGATCATAGACCGGCGCGCTCGACAGCAGCGACTTGCCAAGATCGCCCTGCACCACATGCCAGAGCCACGCGCCGTATTGCACGACGAACGGCTTGTCGAAACCGTAGAGCTGGCGAATTTCCTCGATGCGCTCACGCGACGCGTAGTCGCCCGCGAGCACCAAAGCGGGATCGCCCGGCACCAGTTGCAACAGCGAAAACACCACGAAGGTGGCGAACACGATGATCGGCAGAAGCTGCCAGAGTCGGCTGCCGATCAGGAAGGGAAGACGACTCATGGTCTGAGAACCTCGACGGTTGCGTCAGAGACCGCCGGGACCGGCGCGCCGGCGAAATGACAGGCGGCCCAACGCCCCGGCAAAACCTCGCGCCATTCCGGCTCGCGCGTGGCGCATTCCGCCACGGCGATCGGGCAACGGGTATGAAACCGGCAACCCGACGGTGGATTCAGCGGGCTCGGAATCTCGCCCTTGAGAATGATGCGCTTCTTGTTGCGCAGGTGCGCCGGCTGCGGCTCCGGCTCGGCCGAGAGCAGCGCCTGGCTGTAGGGGTGAAGCGGCGCCGCCATCAGGTCCTCGGCGGGCGCGAGCTCCATCAGCTTGCCGCAATACATCACCGCGACGCGGTCGCTGACATGGGCGACGACGCGCAGGTCGTGGCTGATGAAAACATAGGTCAGCGAGAATTCGCGCTGCAACTTTGCAAACAGGTTGAGCATGTCGGCCTGAATCGACACATCGAGTGCGGCGACCACTTCGTCGCAGACGATCAGGCTCGGTTCGAGCACCAAAGCCCGCGCGATATTGGCGCGCTGCTTCTGGCCGCCGGAGATTTCGTGCGGGTAGCGCAAAGCCAGCTCGGGCGCGAGCGCGACGCGGTCGAGCATCTCGAGCGCCTTGACGCGCCGTTCTTGCGCGGTGCCGATGCCGGCAACGTCGAGCGGCTCGCGCACGCTTTCAAGGATCGTCATGCGCGGATCGAGGGCCGCATTCGGATCCTGGAAGATGATCTGGAAACCGCGCCGGTGGCGGCGCAACTCGCTGGCGCTCAGCGCGAACGGGTCCTTGCCGAAATGCAGCACCCGGCCGCCGCTTGGCGGGACCAGGCAAACGATGCAGCGCCCGAGCGTCGACTTGCCTGAGCCGGACTCGCCGATCACGCCGAAGGTCTCGCCTTCACGCACGGTGAAGCCGACGCCTTCCACCGCCCGCACCTTCTGATTCCTGCGGCGGCCTTTGAACGTGACGTCGAGATCATCGACCACCAGAATGTCGACGGCGCCGCTGAGGTCGGTCACGAGATCGCTCCCGGAAGCGTGAGCTCATCGTAGCGGCGGCAACGTACCTGGCGCTCCGCATCGGCGGAAAGCAGCGCCTGCGGCGCGAGGCATGGCGGCTGCACGTAAGTGCAACGCGGCGCAAAACGGCAGCCGGACGGCATCTCATGCGGCGACGGCACGCGGCCCGGGATCGACGGCAGCAGCGACTTGCGCTGGCGCGGCTGCGGCACGGAGCCGAGCAGGCCGGCGGTATAGGGGTGCTTCGGCTGCATCAGGATCTTGTCGACCGGGCCGTCTTCCACCACCTGCCCCGCATACATGGTGAGCATGCGGGTGCAGCTTTCCGCCACTAGGCCGAGATTATGGGTGATGAACAGGATCGCGGTGCCGGTGCGCTGCCCGAGATCGAGCAGCAGGTCCATGATCTGCGCCTGGATCGTCACGTCGAGCGCGGTGGTCGGCTCGTCGGCGATCAGCAGCCGCGGCTCGCAGACCAGCGCCATCGCGATCATGACGCGCTGGCGCATGCCGCCGGACAGGCTCATCGGATACATCGACACGACGTTTTGCGGCGATGCGATGCGCACTGCCGCGAGCGCCGCGACCGCGCGTTCGTTGGCTTCACGACGGGAGACATTGAAATGGGTGCGTACAGTCTCGGTGATCTGATCGCCGACCGTAAACACCGGATCGAGCGCGCTCATCGGCTCCTGGAAAATCATGCCGATATGGCGGCCGCGCACGCGCCGCATCTCGGCCTCGGACAGCTTGGCGAGATCGCGGCCCTCGAAATTGATCTCGCCGGTGCGCAGCACGTCGCGCTTCTGCAGCAGCCCGAGGATCGACAGCGCCGTAAGCGACTTGCCGCAGCCGCTTTCGCCGACGATGCCGACGGTCTCGCCGGGATTGACCGCCAACGACACATTGTTGAGCACCTGGGTCCAGCCTGAGTCATCGCGGAACGAGACGCAGAGGTCGCGGATCGACAGCAGGGCCTTGCCGGGAGGCGCGACGCCCGCCCGTTCTACCGCCATCGCAACTGCATCACTCATCGACGACCCACCGCACGATTCCCCCGAAATGCCACCCGCTTGCCGATCCGGGCGGCTTTTTCGCCTGAAAAACTCCAGCGGGGAGACTAGCCGTGGCGGGGGCATCTGGCCAGCCGCGCCGGCCAAACGGACTTCACTTCCAATAAGGCGCACGCAGCTCGCGCTTGAGCAGCTTGCCGAGACTCGAACGTGGCAACGCGTCGCGGAATTCGATGGCGCTGAGCCGCTGGGTCTTGCCAAGCTGGGCGTTGGCCCACTCGCGCAATGCAGCCGCCTCCACATTTCCGCCGGGACGACGCGCCACCAGGCCGAGCGGCGTTTCGCCCCAAGCCTCGCTCGGGACGCCGATCACCGCCACGTCCGCCACATCGGGATGCTGTGACAGCACCGCCTCGAGGTCGGAGGCATAGATGTTGGAGCCGCCGGAGATGATCACATCCTTCTTGCGGTCCAGCAGCACCAGGAAACCATCCGCATCGAAACGGCCGACATCGCCGCTGCGGTGAAATATCTGACCGTATTCGTCGCGCCAGCGGATCTCCTCGGTGAGCGACGGCTTGTTGTGATAGCGCGTCATCATGAACGGGCCGCGTCCCACAACTTCGCCGGTCGCGCCAGGCGGCAGCACGCGGCCTTCCTCGTCGATCAGGCGGATGTCATGCGCCGGGGCCGGCTGCCCGACGGTATGCAATTTGTCCGGATGCGCGCCGATGTCGAGGATGCAGGTGGTGCCGCCCTCGGTCATGCCGAAGACATCAATCATGCGGCCCGGCCAGCGCTCGCTCAGCTCACGCTTGAGCGCCGCATCGAGCGGGGCGCCGGTCGACTGCTTGAGCTTGAAATGCGAGAGGTCGTGCTGGTCGAAATCCGGCAATGCGAGCAGGCGCCGGTACTGCACCGGCACCAGCATGGTGTGCGTGACGCGTTGCGCAGCGGCGATTGCGAGATAGCGTGCGGCATCGAACTTGCGCATCAGGATGGTTTGCGCGCCATGCACCATCGCGGCGAACATCGGCATCAGCGTGGTGTTCGAATAGAGCGGTGTGGCCAGCAGCAACGCGCTGGCGCGGCTGAGATCAAAGCTGCGCCGCAGCGCCTGCCGCATCCGCGTGTCGTGGCTATGGACGATGCCCTTGGGGACGCCGGTGGTGCCCGAACTATAGATGATGTTGAAATCGTCCTCCGGGACGATCCGCGCCAGCGGCAAATCCGGTGTCGCACCCGAGATCATGTCGCCAAGCTGCAGCCAGTTCGACGACGAGAAGTCGAGTGCGATCTTGTTGGTGCGTAGCCGATCCTCGAACGACCCCAGCAAGGCGCGTGATTCCGCGTCGACCATGATGGCCTTGGCGCCGCAATCATCGAGCATGCCATCGAGCGCCGGGCCGGTGGCGCTGGTCGGCAATGGCACGATGCAGGCACCGGCGCGCAACGCGCCCAGCAAGCCGACAACATGCGCGATCGACGGCGCACCCAAGCTCGCTACCTTGTCGCCGGGCGCGATATCCAGGCAGGTCAACGCGTGTGCGACACGGCCAACGCGATCGTGCAATTCGCCCCAGGTGACGGACTCGCCATCGCATGACAGCGCGCACGCATTCGGCGTCAGCTCGTCGTGAAGCGAAATGATGTCGGTCAGCGTACCGAAGGCCTGGTCGGTCACCGATCACTCTTCATAGATTTGCAGCACGGTCTCGGCGACCACGGCGGGCCGCTCAAGGCCTTCGACCTCGATGCTGCATTCGAACGTGACGCGCACCGCGCCGTCAACCGGCTCGACCGCCTTGACGGCCTGGTGCAGCCGCACCCGCGAGCCCACCGGCGTCGGCCCGGGGAAGCGCACGCGGTTACAGCCGTAATTGAGTCCGCGGCCGCGCCGGCTGATCTTGTAAACCGAGCGCTGCAGCAGCGGGATCAGCGACAGCGTCAGGAAACCATGTGCGATGGTTTTGCCCTGCGGCATCTCGCGTGCGGCGCGCGCGACGTCGATATGGATCCAGTGATCGTCGCCGGTCAGCGCCGCGAAGGCATCGATCCGCGCCTGGTCGATCAGCACCCAGTCGCTGGTGCCCAGCGGCTTGCCGACATATTGCGCCATGTCCTTCGGGCGTTCGACCACGAGCATTGCAAGCCTCCCCGGCAGCGAAGATCGCCTCTCTATCACGACCGCTTGCGCGACATCGCATCCGACGGCGTGATTTCGTATAGCGAAATGGTGGGGCCGGACGATGACGGCGCCGCGCTGCTGTGGCACACCGGCGGGCAACACTGCATCCGCGAGGACACATGGCTGAGGCGCGCTACCTGGAAGACTTCATCGTCGGCGAGGCCTGGGAGAGCGAGCCCACGCTCGTCACGGCGGAGGAGATCATTGCCTACGCGCAAGCCAATGATCCGCAGCCGATGCATACCGATCCCGAACGCGCCAAGGCGGGCCCGTTCGGCACGGTGATCGCGAGTGGCTTCCAGATCGCGGCGCTGTCGATGCGCGTCTTCATCCAGGCCGGCGGCCATGGCGCGACGCCGGTGGTCGGCATGGGGATCGATGAGCTGCGCTGGCTGAAGCCGGTGCGTCCCGGCGACCAGTTGGTGGTGCGCCGCGAGCTGGTCGAGGTCCGGCGTTCGGAATCACAGCCGGATCGCGGCATGCTGCGGACGCGCGTCACGGTGCGCAACCAGAAGGGCGAGACGGTGATGTCGCTGTATTCGATGGGCCGGGTGCCGGCACGGACGAAGGGGTAGGTTTCTTACCTCTCCCCGCTTGCGGGGAGAGGTCGGCGCGCAAAGCGCGCCGGGTGAGGGGGGCTCTCACCAAGTGTGGGGTGAAACGTCAGGCCACCGAACATTCCAGCAGCTCCCCTGTGAGGGTGTTGTCGAGTTGATCGCAGCTTTGGTGTCCGCGGAGAGTCCCCCTCACCCGGATCGCTGACGCGATCCGACCTCTCCCCGCAAGCGGGGAGAGGTAAGAAACCTACCCCTTCGTCCGTGCCGGCACCCGGCCCATCGAATACAGCGACATCACCGTCTCGCCCTTCTGGTTGCGCACCGTGACGCGCGTCCGCAG
>CANKHJ010000185.1 GCA_947481635.1 Bradyrhizobiaceae bacterium | reverse complement strand
TTCGCCTGTACCTGTTATCATCCGCTGTTCGTGTTCAATCAGTTTGGCGATCTGGAACGCTGCGCGTTGCGTTCAGGCAACGTCCATTCGGCCCACAGTTGGAGGGACGTGCTGGAACCGGTCGTGGCCCGGTATCGGGGCAAGTTCAATTCTAGCGAGTTTCATCATTCACCTTCCTGTTTTTGTTCGGGAGGGCGCTTGTCCAGTCGCAGTTGCAAACTGGTAGAATTCCCCACTCCGCTGCCGCTCGCTGCCGATCCTCCTTGAGGAGTCACAGCAAGCAGAACGGGGCGACCTGGCAATTGCCCCCTTCAGTCGCGAGAGGGACGCTAGGTAGGGTCGGTCACAGCTATATGACTGTTCTGTAGCGAGCGCGGTCGGCTGTGAATTGCCAATATGACGTTGCCGATAGGACACAGATTTGAGGTGGATCGGCTGTCACAAATGCAAAACCCGCGAACTTCGGTCGCGGGCTTTGTCGATCACTCTATCTGTGCGCGGCGTCAGTCGATCTTGAGCCCCGTGGTCTTGATCACCGCAGTCCATTTCTCAAGCTCGCCCATATAATACTTGGTGAAGTCCGCCGTATTGGCGACGAGCGGCTCGGCGCCCATTTCATCGATGCGCTTGATCGTCGCCGGCTCGGCCTGGATCGCGATGATTTCATCGCTGAGCTTCTTGACGATGTCGGCCGGCATCTTCGCCGGGCCGAGCAGGCCATACCAGGAGAAGCCGGTCAGCTTGGGATAGCCAGCTTCGGCAACGGTTGGCACGTTCGGGAACAGCGGCGAGCGCTTCGCACTGGTGATCGCCAGCGCCTTCACTTTGCCGCTCTCAACGAATTGCCGTGAACTGGCGGTCGAATCGACCGACAGCGGGATCACGCCGCTGATCACGTCGGTCATCACCGGCGCCATGCCACGATACGGTACGAACTGAATGCTGACTCCGGCCTCGATCTTATAGAGCTCCATCACCATGTGGTTGATGAAGCCCGGCCCATTGCCGAATGACAGCTTGTTCGGATTGGCTTTCGCGTTCTCGGTCAGTTCCTTGAGACTGTTGACCGGGAAGTCGGGATTGGCGACGAATAACAGCGGCGACTGCGCCCAGCCTCCGATCTGCACGAAATCCTTGATGCCGTCGTAGCCCGGCTTGGCATAGAGCGAGTGATTGATGACCGTCGCGGGCGCGATCATCAGCAGCGTGTATCCGTCCGGATCCGCCTTCGCGACCTGCGCCGCGGCGACATTGCCACCTGCCGCCGGCACATTCTCGATGAAGAATTGCTGGCCGAGCCGTTCCGACAGGCGCGCGGCCAGGTAGCGGCCATGGATGTCGGTGCCGCCGCCGGGCGCGGCCGGCATCACGATCTTGACCGGCTTGTTGGGATATTGTGCGTAAGACACCGTGACGGTCGCGAGCATCGCCGCGAGCACAATAATCGACCGCTTGATCACGAAGATCCTCCCCTGCATAGCGGCTCTGGCGTCAGCGGCCGCATCTGTTATATTCCGCAATGCGGAAGTCATTCCGACATTCGGAAACCATTAGACGAGGCGCTCCCCTTGTCAATACGCGCGGCAGTTTTGGAATTGTCATGAACGGCACCGACGATCGCGAATTCGTTCAATCGCTCGCCAAGGGCCTCGGCGTGATCGAGGCGTTCGGGCAAGACACGCCGGCGATGACCTTGAGCGAGGTCGCGCGGAAGAATGGATTGAGCCCCGGCTCGGCGCGGCGCGTGCTACGTACCTTGCAGCAGCTTGGCTACGTACAGTCCGACGGCCACCGCTTTGCTTTGGCACCGCGCACGTTGCAGCTTGGCTATTCCTACCTCGCGTCGCAGCCGATCACGAGCCTGGTGCAGCCGCGCTTGACGCAGCTGACCCAGGAATTCGAGGGCAGCTGCTCGGTGTCGGTGCTCGATGGGACCGACGTCGTCTATGTCGCGCGTGCCACCGGCAAGGGCCTCACCCGTGACTATATGTCCGTGGGCACGCGCTTCCCCGCCCACGCCACATCGCCGGGCAAGGTGCTGATGGCCGCGCTGCCGCCGGCGGAAATCAAGAAGCGGCTGAACGGACGCAAGCTCGAAGCCCTGACGCCGCACACGATCAGCAACGCCGACAAGCTGGTGCAGGAACTCGAAGAGGTTCGCAGGAAAGGCTGGGCGGTGAACAACCAGGAAACCAGCCTCGGCCATCGCTCGATCGCGGTCCCGCTGCGCATCGACGACCAGGTCGTTGCGGCGCTCGGCATCGGATGCGTAGTGGCGCGCGTCACGCTGAAGGTGATGGTCGACGACTATCTGCCGAAGCTGATGGACGAAGCCGCCTCGCTCTCCGAAGCGCTCGGTGCCGGCGAGCGGTCGAGGGGGACTTTCCAGAGACTGCGCTAGCGCGGCGGCCGCGCGCGCACGGCCTTTTCGTCCACCTCGGTGCCCCAGCCCGGGCCTTGCGGAATCAGCATCTCGCCGTTCTCGATGACCGGAGGCTTGGTGAGGAAATCCTGTTTCCACGGCACATCGTCGACATCATACTCGACGATGCGCAGGTTCGGCACCGCTGCCGAGAAATGCGCGCTGATCACGTCGCCGAGCAGGCCGGCGCAATAATTATGCGGCGCGACATTGACCTCATAGGTCTCGGCCAGTTCGGCCATCTTGATCGATTCAAGATAGCCGTTCCATGTCACGTCGATGATCGCGACATCCGCTGCACCGGCCTCGAGGAACGGACGCAGCCCGCGGCGGCCGAACAGCGCCTCGCAGGAGGCGATCGGACAACGCGACGCGGCACGGATCCGCGCCAGGGCCTGCGGGTCATAGGTATCGAGTTCGAGCCAGAGGAGGTTGAAAGGCTCGACCGCGCGGACGACTTCGAGAAATCCTTCGGTCTTGAAATGGAAATTCACGTCGAGCATCAGCGCCACATCGGGGCCGGCGCCCTCGCGGAATGCGGCGAGCATGCGCGTAAGGGTAGTCAGCACACCGCGATCGACATTCAACGCGGGCCAGCCGGGCGTATGCGCAAAGGCCGGACTGTAGTTTGAGAATCCGCGCTGCTCGTCATAGGCTAGCAAGCCGGTCTTGATCGCCTTGAAGCCGAGTGCCTTCGCCTGCGCCCCGAGCTTTGCGACATCGTCGAAATTGCGCAGCGGCGGCTTTTCCAGCAACTCGGCGTAGCGGACGCGGTAGGTGCCGCAATGCGACCAATAAAGCGGAACCCGGTCGCGGAAAGGCCCGCCGAACAGCGAATGCACCGGCACGCCGAGCGCCTTGCCCTTGATGTCGAACAGCGCATTGGTCAGCGCGGCGATGGCATGCTGGTTGACGCCGCCGCCGGCCTGAATGGTGCGTCCGCGCAGGAACGCCGCAATCCGCTCGATGGCAAGCGGATCCATGCCGATGATCAGTTCGCCAAGCGCTTCGATGACGCCGGTGATCCCGAGCGTTCCGGTGTGTTCGCTATATTCGGACCAGCCGACGATGCCGTCGTCGGTTGTGATCTTGAGGAAGCACGCCCGCCGAAATCCGGCGTCGCCATGAATGTGTTCGATCCGCGCAATCTTCACGTCAACCTCGATCCCTGGAAGCGATCAACTAAGCATGGAAAAGAATGCATCGCAAAACGCGCCCCGCTTCGCTAGCCTGCGGCGCATGAAAATCACCCGCATCGAACCGATCCTCGTCACGACCCCCTATACCTATGGTGGCATCGCCAAGGGCGAGACCGCGACGCGCTGGCCGACGATGGACACGCTGCTGGTCAAGGTCGAGACCGACCAGGGCCTGACCGGCTGGGGCGAGGCGTTCGGCTTCTCGTCCTGCGCGACGACGTGCACCGCGATCGACAGTCTCATCGCACCGGCCGCACTCGGCCGCGATCCAAGTGACATCCCTGCCCTGATGGCGGACCTGCATCGCAAGCTGCACACCTATGGGCGCAGCGGACCGGTCTATTATGGGCTTTCGGGCCTCGACATCGCGCTGTGGGACATCGCGGGCCAGATCGCCGGAAAATCGATCGCGCGCCTGCTGAGCGACGATGCCGCGACGATGATTCCTTCCTATGCGAGCCTGCTGCGTTACGACGACGCCGAGTTGGCCGCACGCAACGCGGCCGATGCGGTCGGGCGCGGCTACACGCGCATCAAGCTGCACGAGATCGGCGTTGCCGAGGTGAAGGCGGCGCGTGAGGCGATCGGGCCGAAGATCGAGTTGACGCTCGACACCAATTGCCGCTGGGATCCCACCCAGGCGCTGACGCACGCGCGCAGCATGGAGCCATTCAACCTGACATTCATCGAGGAACCGGTCTGGCCGCCGGAAGATTATGACCGGCTGCGCGAGGTGTCGCGCGGCACGCGGACTGCCATCGCGGCCGGCGAGAATCATACGACGCTGTCGGACTTCGAGCGGCTGATCGATGTCGGCGGCGTCCGCTATATTCAGCCGAGCGTCACCAAGGTCGGCGGCATCACCGCGATGATCGAGATCATCGCCATGGCGCACGCCCGCGGCGTGGCGGTGGCGCCGCATTCCCCCTATTTCGGGCCAGGGTTGATCGCTGCCGCGCATCTCTGCGCCTCGATCGCGCGCGAAGCGGCGCTTGAGCAATTCTACGCGACGCTTGAGGCGCGCCCGTTCGATGGCGGGGTCGGCGTGACGAGCGGCACGATCCAGGTGCCGGTCGACCCCGGCCTCGGTGTGAAGCCCGACGAGGCTGTCATCGCGCGCTGCCGGGTGGCGTGATGTCGCGACATCGCTGCAATTGACATCAGGGGCTTGAGCGCTAATCTTCCGAAAAGCGGAATTATCTCCGCATAGCGGAAATTCCGGCGCAACGCGCCGGGCTGGAATCCCTGGTCATGAACGTCGCGCAATCTTTTCCATACGCAAAACCAGCCTTCCTCGACGGCAAGCCGAAGCGCCTGCTGATCGACGGCAAGTGGGTCGACTCCCTCTCGGGCAAGACCTTCGAAACGCGCGATCCCGCGACCGGCGAATTGCTCGCGACCGTCGCGGAAGGAAATGCGGCTGACATCGACCTCGCTGTCAAAGCGGCGCGACGCGCGTTCGATGGGCCATGGAGCAAGGTGAAGCCGTTCGAGCGGCAACAAATGCTGCTCGCGCTGGCTGACGCGCTCGATCGCAATTTCGAGGAGATGGCGCTGCTCGACGCGCTCGACATGGGCGGCCCGATCAGCGGCCTGCTCGGCCGACGCCGGCGCAATGTCGGCATGCTGCGCTACTACGCCGGCATGGCGACCAATCTGCACGGCGAGACCATCGAGAACTCGATGCAGCCGGGCGAATACTTCTCCTACACGCTGAAGGAGCCGATCGGCGTCGTCGGCGCGATCATTCCCTGGAACGGTCCGCTCACTGCCGCGATCTGGAAGATCGGCCCCGCCATCGCCACCGGCTGCACCATCGTGCTCAAGCCGGCAGAGGAATCCCCGCTCAGCGCGTTGCGGCTCGGCGAGCTGGCGCTCGAAGTTGGATTCCCGGAGGGTGTGCTCAACATCGTGCCTGGCTTTGGCGAGACCGCGGGCGCGGCGCTCGCGGCCCATCCGGATGTCGACAAGATCGCCTTCACCGGTTCGCATGTCACCGGGCAGAAGATCCTTCAGGCCTCGGTCGGCAACCTCAAGCGCGTGTCGCTGGAGCTCGGCGGCAAGTCGCCCGACATCGTGTTCGCCGATGCCGATCTCGACCTCGCGGTGCCGGGCGCCGGCATGGGCGTGTTCGGCAATACCGGCCAGGTCTGCAGCGCCGGCACGCGGCTATTCGTCGAGCGCAAGGTCTATGACGAATTCGTCGGCCGCGTCGCGGAGTATGGCAACAGCCTGCGCGTCGGCAACGGCCTCGATCCTACAACGCAGATCGGCCCGCTGGTCTCGCAGCAGCAGCTCGAGCGCGTCACCGGCTATCTGAAGATCGGCCGCGACGAAGGCGCGCGCACCATCTCGGGCGGCGAGCGGCTGACCAAAGGCGATCTGGCAAAGGGCTATTTCGTGCCGCCGACGGTGTTCACCGACGTGAAGGACGACATGCGGATCGCGAAAGAGGAAATCTTCGGCCCGGTGCTGTCGGCCATTCCGTTCGACGACATCGACGAAGTGACGCGCCGCGCCAATGCCACGAGCTTCGGCCTCGGCAGCGGTGTGTGGACGCGCGACGTCTCCAAGGCCCATCGCCTCGCCAAGACCATCCGCGCCGGCTCGGTGTGGGTCAATTGCTACGGCGCGATGGACGTGGCGGTGCCGTTCGGCGGCTACAAGATGAGCGGCTTCGGCCGCGAATCCGGCATCCAGCACCTCGACGAGTATCTCAACGTCAAATCCGTCTGGATCAGGACGGCGTGATGCGCAGCGATATCGGATCCAAGACCGCGATCGTCGGAATCGGTCGCGCCATCGCGCAGAAGACCGACGAGAAGAAGACGCCGTTGCAGCTTGGCGCCGTCGCCGCGGTCGCGGCGATGAAACAGGCCGGCATCAAACGCAGCCAGGTCGGCGCGTTGTTCACCGGCCGCGCGCCGCAGGCCTACATGATGCTGCAATATAACCAGGCGCTGCTGAATGAATTGAAGATCGGCCCGACCTTCAATTCTGAAGTGACGCCGCATGGCGCCGGCGCGCTCGGCACGCTGCAGCTTGCATCGCTCGCGCTCCATGCCGGCGTGATCGACTATGCGCTGTGCGTCACCAATGAGGCGAGCGGGCTGTGGATGGACCAGGTCGGCTCGAATGTCGGCTGGGAAGGCGACCTGCAATTCGAGGCGCCTTACGGCTGCACCACGCCGGCGCTCTATGCCCAATTCGCCTGCCGCTACATGCATGAATACGGCATTACACCGGAGCAATGTGCGCGCGTGTCGGTGGAAAACCGCCGCTGGGCGCTCGATCATCCGCACGCCGCGATGCGCCACAAGGGCCCGATCACGGTCGAGGATGTGCTCAACTCGCGCATGATCGCCTCGCCGCTGCGGATGCTCGATTGCGCGGTCTGGTATCCGGGCGGCATCGCCACCGCCATGGTGGTCACGCGCGCCGACCTCGCCAAGGCGAAACACCAGGAAGCGACCTGGATCGCGGGCTTCGGCCAATGCACCACGCATGAATGGGTCGGCGAGCGCATGGGCGGCTTCGGCTATGCGCCGATGGAAGACGGACCGGACCTCGTCAATACCGGCGCGCTGGTCGCCGCGAAGCAGGCCTATGAGATGTCCGGCTTGAAGCCGGGGGACATCGACATCGTCCAGACCTCCGCGCCGTTCTCGTTCGTGCACCTGATGATGCTGGAAGAGCTGGGCTTTTGTGGGCGTGGCGAAGGCGGCGATTTCGTCGCTTCCGGCGGCATCGACTATGACGGCGGGCTACCCTTCAACACCATGGGCGGATATCTCTCCTTCGGCCAGGTGGCGCAGGGCCTCTACAATCTGCACGAGACCGTCGACCAGATTCACGGCCGTGCCGAGGGCCGCAAGGTGGCGGACGTGGAGATCGGCATGGTGCATGGGCACGGCGGACCGCTCGCCGCACATTCGGTGATGATCGTGTCGAAGGAGCCGCTGCAATGAGCAATGCGGCAACACCGGCCGATTGGGCGAATGGGCTGCATCTGACCGCAGGCCCCTACTTTCTAGGGCTCTATCAGCCGTCTCCCGAGACCAAGGACTTCTGGGCTGGCGTCGAGCTGCGTGAGTTGCTGCTGAAATTCTGCGCGGAAAGCGGCAATTGGCTGCATCCGAAGCGCATCGTCTGCCCTGACTGCGGTAGCGACAAGCTGGAGATGCGTCGCGCATCCGGCCGCGGCAAAGTCTACAGCTTCAGCGAGGTCCATCGTGCCGCCTCGCCGGCCTTCGCAAAGTCCGCGCCATACGTGATCGGCGTGGTTCGGCTCGAGGAGGGCGTGCATCTATTCACGCGCATCATCCCCGGCTCCGCGCCAGTGAAAATCGACGCTCCGGTGCAGGTCGATTTTCGCGTGCTCGAACTCGGCCAATTGCTTCCGGTCTTTGTGGTGGCAGCATGAGCGCCGGACCTCTCGCTGGCATCCGGGTGCTCGACGCGACGCGCGCGCTCGCCGGCCCTCTCAGCACCATGATCCTCGGCGACATGGGCGCCGACGTGATCAAGCTCGAAATGCCGAATGTCGGAGACGAGACGCGGCAATGGGGTCCGCCTTTCGCGGGCGATGCCGGCCCGACCTTCATCGGCTTCAACCGCAACAAGCGCTCGGTCGCGCTCGACATGCATACCGCGGAAGGGCGTGAGACCTGTCTCGCGCTCGCGGCGCATTGCGATGTGTTCGTCGAGAATTTCCGGCCCGGCACGATGGACCGCTTCAAGCTCGGTTATGAGGCGCTCAAGACCGTGCGGCCCGACATCATCTATTGCTCGATCAGCGGCTTCGGCCAGACCGGACCGATGGCGAAGCGGCCGGCGCTCGACCTGATGATCCAGGCCGTCAGCGGGCTGATGAGCCTGACCGGCGAAGCCGACGGCCGCCCGATGAAAGCCGCCGCGCCGATCGCCGACGTGGCCGGCGGTTTCTCCGCCGCGATCTCCATCCTCGGCGCGCTGATGGAACGCCAGCGCACCGGCGAAGGCCGCTATCTCGACATCAGCATGCTCGACGGCCTCGTCGCCTCGATGGGACAGGCCGCCGCGATCGTCGGCATGTCCGGCGAGGCGCCGAAGCGCTCCGGCAACGGGCATCCCCTCGCTTCGCCTTATGAAAGCTTCCGCTGCGCCGACCGCGACATCGTCATCGCGGTGACCAACGAAAAATCCTGGGCAAGCTTCTGCAAGCTTGCGCAATTCGCCCATCTGTTCGCCGACCCACGCTACACGACGCAGCCCTTGCGCAGCGCCAATCGTGGAATGCTGCTTCCCGAGGTGAACGCGATCTTCGCGACCCGGCCGGCGGCGTATTGGCTCGACGCCTTCGACAAACTCGGCATCCCGGCCGAGCCGATCAATACGCTCGAAGAGATCATGCAGCATCCCCAGTTGATTGGACGCAACATGACGCTGGAGATCGAGTATCCGCCGGGATCGGGAAACCGGGTGCGGACCGCCGGGATGCCGTGGCAGGGGGTTGCGGCGTCCGGACCGGTCAAGAGCCCGCCGCCGCTCGGCGCGCATACGCAGGAGGTGTTGCGCGAACTCGGGTTGGATAAGCTCGCGCCAGCGTCCGGAGACAAGCATGGCCGGTGACTACACCGTTGCGGACCTGGTCGCCGAATTTCTGGCGGCGTGCGACGTTTCAACCGCCTTCGGCGTCGCCTCGGTGCATAACCTGCCGATGCTCGATGCGGTCGGACGGCGCAACGCGATCCGCTTCGTCATGGCGCGCGGCGAACTGGGTGCAGCGCACATGGCCGACGGCTATGCACGCGCGACCGGCGCACTCGGCGTCGTGTTCAGCAGCACCGGACC
>CANKHJ010000184.1 GCA_947481635.1 Bradyrhizobiaceae bacterium | reverse complement strand
CATCGGATAATATGTGCCGCCCTTGATGGTCGCATCATTGGCGACGATCACGCATTCGCGCCCGCTGACGCGTCCGATGCCGGTGACGATGCTCGCCGCATGCACCTCGCCGCCATACATATTGTGCGCGGCGAGCGGCGAAAGTTCGAGAAACGGAGAACCGGGATCGAGCAGCAACGCGATGCGGTCGCGCGCCAGCAGCTTGCCGCGCTCGGTATGCCGAATGCGCGCCACTTCGCTGCCGCCGCGCACCACTTGCGCGAGCTTGTCGCGCAAGTCGGCGACCAGCACCCGCATCGCTTCCGCGTTGCGGCCGAACTCGGCCGAGCGCGGATTGATCGAGGACGGCAGCGCAGGCATCAGGCGCGCCAGGCGCGCGGCGGACGCAGCGCCAAGGCGAGCGCGACGCCGAGCGCGATCTTCACCAGCGTGCCCAGGATGAACGGCATGAAGGCGACGGCAATGGCGCGCTCGAAGCCGAGGAAGGCCGCCAGCCACGACACGCCGCCCGCGAAGATCACCACATGGCCGAGCGACATCGCGACGAAGGCGCCGGCGAAGCGCGAGGCCATCCGGCTCATGCACCAGCCGGCGACGAAGGCGGCCGGCACGAAGGCGATCAGGAAGCCGGCGGTCGGCCGGAGGAAGAAGGCCAAGCCCGGCGCTGCCTGCCCGCCGGCGAACACCGGCAGGCCGATCACGCCGAGCACGAGATAACTCACCAGCACGGCGGCGCCCATGCGCGCGCCGCCCCAGATGCCGACCATCAGGACGGCGAGCGACTGCAACGTCATCGGCACCGGCGAGTAGGGCAGCGGCACGCTGGCATAGGCGGAGCCGATCACCAGCGCGAGCAGCGCGACGCCGACCGCGATCGGCTTCCAGGATACGCGCGGCGCGGCAACCGAAGATGTCGTGGGACTGGTCATCGAAAACTTAGCCTCTGTCATTTGGTCTTCTGGAATAATTCCCGGCCGATCAGCATGCGGCGGATCTCGCTGGTACCGGCACCGATCTCGTAGAGCTTGGCATCGCGCAACAGCCGGCCGGTCGGATAGTCGTTGATATAGCCGTTGCCACCGAGCAATTGCACCGCGTCGAGCGCGCACAGCGTCGCTTTTTCGGCGGCGTAGAGGATCGCGCCGGCGGCATCCTCGCGCGTGGTTTCGCCGCGGTCACACGCCTTGGCCACGGCATAGACATAGGCCTTGCAGGCATTCATCGACACATACATGTCGGCGACCTTGCCCTGCACCAGTTGGAATTCTCCGATCGCCTGACCGAATTGCTTGCGGTCATGGACGTAGGGCATCACCACGTCCATGCAGGCCTGCATGATGCCGAGCGGCCCCGCGGCCAGCACCGCGCGCTCATAATCGAGGCCGGACATCAGCACATTGACGCCGCGGCCGACCTTGTCGAGCACGTTCTCCTCGGGGACCTCGCAATCCTCAAACACCAGTTCGCAGGTGTCCGAGCCACGCATGCCGAGCTTGTCGAGCTTCTGCGCGGTGGAGAATCCCTTGAAATCCTTCTCGATGATGAAAGCGGTGATCCCGCGCGCGCCCGCCGCAAGGTCGGTCTTGGCATAGACCACAAGCGTGTCGGCCTGCGGCCCGTTGGTGATCCACATCTTGTTGCCGTTGAGGATGTAGCGGTCGCCGTTCTTGTCGGCGCGCGTCTTCATCGACACGACATCCGAGCCGGCTCCCGGTTCGGACATCGCAAGCGCGCCGAGATGCATCCCGGAAATCAGCTTCGGCAGGTAGCGGCGCTTCTGCTCCGCGCTGCCGTTGCGGCTGATCTGGTTCACGCACAGGTTCGAATGCGCGCCATAGGACAACCCGACCGAGGCCGAGGCGCGCGAGATCTCCTCCATTGCGATGCAATGTTCGAGGTAGCCGAGCCCGGCCCCGCCATACTCCTCCTCGACCGTGATGCCGTGCACGCCGAGTTCGCCGAGCGCCGGCCACAGGTCGCGTGGGAACGTGTTGGTACGGTCGATTTCCGCGGCGCGCGGCGCGATCCGGTCGGCCGAGAAGTCGCGCACCGACTTGCGCAGCATGTCGGCGGTCTCTCCCAGCCCGAAATCAAAGCCTGGCACCTGATTTGAAAGCATGATTGTTGGAGAGTTCCCGTTTCCGCCCTGAATGCCTTGTGCGCCGGCCGCCAGGCGCGATATCCGCTCCGGTACCGCACGATGTTTGCCGGGGCGGGCAATGTCGCGCAAAATAGGCGTCACGCAAAGCCCCGGGGCCGACGGAATGACCGACTCTTTCTTATGGGCGCCCAGCCCGGTGCGGGTGGCGGCGAGCCAGATGGTGGCCTTTGCCGCCGAAGCGCAGCGGCGCCACGGCCTCACGCTGGCCGATTCCCAGGCGCTGCATGCCTGGTCGGTCACGGACCGTGACAATTTCTGGAATCTGGTCTGGGACTTCTGCGGCGTGATTGGCGACAAGGGCGGCCTGCGCCGCTCGGTCGATTCCGACCAGATGCCCGGCGCGCGCTTCTTTCCCGACGCCAAGCTCAATTTCGCGGAGAACCTGCTGCGGCGGAAGACCGACGGCGATGCCATGGTGTTTCGCGGCGAGGACAAGGTGCGCTCGCGGATGACCCACGCCGAGTTGCACGCGCTGGTCTCGCGCCTGCAGCAGGCGCTCACCGCGGCGGGCATCGGCGTCGGCGATCGGGTCGCCGCGATGCTACCGAACCGGCCGGAAGCGGTCGCGCTGATGCTGGCGGTGACCTCGATCGGCGCGATCTGGTCGTCCTGCTCGCCGGATTTCGGCGAGCGCGGCGTGATCGACCGGTTCGGACAGATCGAACCGAAGATTTTCATCGCGTCGGACGGCTATTGGTATAACGGCAAGCGCATCGACGTCGCCGACAAGGTGCGCGCCATCGCCGCGCAGCTTCCGTCCGCGAGCAAGGTCGTGATCGTGCCTTATGTCGGCGGAGCGAAGGGCCTCGCCGAGGCGCTGTCGGGCGGCGTCACGCTGGAAGCCTTCATCACGCCGTTCGGCCCCAAGCCCGTGACCTTCACGCGGCTGCCATTCGATCACCCGATCTATATTCTCTATTCATCGGGCACCACCGGCGTACCGAAATGCATCGTGCATGGCGCGGGCGGCACATTGCTGCAGCACCTGAAGGAACACCGGCTGCATTGCGATCTGCGCACCGGCGATCGCTTCTTCTATTTCACCACGCTCGGCTGGGTGATGTGGAACTGGCTGGTGAGCGGCCTCGCGAGCGGCGCGACGCTGATGCTGTTTGACGGCTCTCCACTGGGCCCCTCGCCCAATATCCTGTTCGACTATGCGCAAGAGGAGAAGTTCACCTTCTTCGGCACCTCGGCCAAATTCATCGACTCCTGCAAGAAGGAAGGTCTCGCGCCCCGACAGACGCACGACCTCTCGTCGATCAAGATGATCTTGTCGACCGGATCGCCGCTGGCGGCGGAAAGCTTCGAATACGTCTACCGCTTCATCAAGAGCGACATGCATCTCAACTTGATGTCGGGCGGCACCGAGATCGGCGGTTGTTTCGTCGGCGGCGATCCGACCCGGCCGGTCTATGCCGGTGAGATCCAGGGGCCCTATCTCGGCATGGCGGTCGATGTCTGGAACGACGACGGCCTGCCGGTGCGCGGTGCGAAGGGCGAACTGGTCTGCACAGCCCCGTTCCCCTCGATGCCGGTGCAGTTCTGGAACGATCCCGACGGACGCAAGTACCACGCCGCCTATTTCGAGCACTTCCCGGGCGTGTGGTGCCACGGCGATTTTGCCCAATGGACCAAGCATGGCGGAATGGTCATCCACGGCCGTTCGGACGCAACTCTCAATCCGGGCGGCGTACGCATCGGCACCGCAGAAATCTATGCCCAGGTCGAGCAGATTCCCGAAGTGGTCGAGGCGATTTGCATCGGCCAGGACTGGGACCACGACGTGCGCGTCGTGCTGTTCGTGCGGCTCAGGCCGGGGGTCGAACTCGACGACGCGCTGCGCGACACGATCCGCGTCAAGATCCGCTCCGGCGCCTCGCCGCGTCACGTGCCGGCGCGGATCGTGCAGATCACCGACATCCCGCGCACCCGTTCCGGCAAGATCACCGAACTCGCGGTGCGCGACGTGGTCCACGGCCGGCCGGTGAAGAATGTCGAGGCGCTGGCCAATCCTGAGGCGCTGGCGCTCTACGAAGACTTGCCCGAGCTGCGCGCCTGACCGGAGCCGGCGGGCTCGCCGTTACTTCAGGCCCGGCGCGACCGTGTAATGCGCAGCGGTCTTCGCCTTGATTTCGTCCAGGGTCGTGCCGTTCGCAACCTCGACCAGCGTCATGCCGCCCTTGCCGTGCTTGTCGATGGTGAACACGCCGAGATCGGTGATGACCATGTCGACCACCTGGGCGCCGGTGAGCGGCAGGTCGCATTTCGGCAGCAGCTTGGGTTCGTTCTTGGCGCTGTGCTCCATCAGGACCACGACGCGCTTCACGCCGGCGACAAGATCCATCGCGCCGCCCATGCCCTTGACCATCTTGCCAGGGATCATCCAGTTGGCGAGATCGCCGTTCTCCGCCACCTGCATGGCTCCGAGGATCGACAGATCGATATGGCCGCCGCGGATCATGGCGAAGGAATCCGCGCTGGAGAAGAAGCTCGTGGTCGGCAGTTCGGTGATGGTCTGCTTCCCGGCGTTGATCAGGTCGGCGTCTTCCTCGCCCTCATAGGGAAAGGGGCCGGTTCCGAGCATGCCGTTCTCGCTCTGCAACTGCACCGCCATGCCCGTCGGGATGTAGTTGGAGACGAGCGTCGGGATGCCGATGCCGAGATTGACGTAGAAGCCGTCACGCAGTTCCTTTGCCGCGCGCGCCGCCATTTCTTCACGAGTCCAGGCCATGGGTGATCTCTTCTATTCAGGCCATCACGCGCTTGCGCACGGTGCGTTGCTCGATCCGCTTGGTCGGATCGGGAACGTGGATGATGCGTTGCACGTAGATGCCGGGCGTGACGATATGGTCGGGATCGATCTCGCCGGGCTCGACCAGGTGCTCCACCTCGACCACTGTCACCTTGCCCGCGGTCGCCATCAGCGGATTGAAATTGCGCGCCGTCTTGCGGAACACAAGGTTGCCTTCGGTGTCGCCCTTCCAGGCATGCACCAGCGCGACGTCGGCGACGAGGCCGCGTTCCATCACATAGCGCGCGCCGTCGATCTCGCGCACTTCCTTGCCCTCGGCCACCGACGTGCCGACCCCGGTCTTGGTGAAGAAGGCCGGGATCCCCGCCCCGCCGGCGCGGATGCGCTCGGCCAGCGTGCCCTGCGGGTTGAACTCGATCTCGAGCTCGCCCGCGAGATATTGCTGGGCGAACAGCTTGTTCTCGCCGACATAGGACGAGATCATCTTCCTGATCTGGCGGGTCTCAAGGAGGACGCCGAGGCCGACGCCATCGATGCCGGCATTGTTGGAGATGGCCGTGATGCCCTTCACGCCTGACGCGCTCACGGCCTCGATCAGCGACTCGGGAATCCCGCAGATCCCGAAGCCGCCGGCCATGATTGTCATGTCGTTCTTAAGCAGCCCCGACAGCGCCGCGGCGGCGTTCGGATAGATTTTGCCTTGACTCACCCGACTGCCTCCAACCCGCTGCGGCCCGGCGCCTGACCTGCGATACAAAAAATGCAGGCTGCCGAACGCTAGCCCCCCGACGCCCCCATTTAAAGGGTACGATCCGGCAGGGCAAGGCGCAGCCGCGGCCAGTCTCCGATCAGACCATAAGAGTGAGGATAGCACGTGAGCGTTGGATTGCTGGCCCTGCTCGACGATGTTGCGGCGATCGCGAAGGTGGCGGCCGCCTCGATTGACGACGTCATCGGCCAGGCCGCCAAAGCGGGCGTGAAGGCGGCCGGCGTCGTGATCGACGATACCGCGGTCACCCCGCGTTATGTGATCGGCTTCTCAGCCACCCGCGAAATACCAATCGTCGCCAAGATCGCGATGGGTTCGTTTCGCAACAAGCTCTTGATCCTGCTGCCGGCGGCGCTCGCGTTCAGCTCTTTTCTCCCCTCGGCTATCATGCCGCTGCTGATGATCGGCGGGGCTTATCTCTGCTACGAGGGGGTCGAGAAGCTCTACGAAATCGTCCGGCCGCATGAGGCGCACGCACACGAGGCGGAACTGGGGAGCGTGGCGTTGAGCCCGCAGTCGCTGGAAGACGAGAAGGTCGCCGGCGCCGTCAAGACCGACTTCATCCTGTCGGCGGAGATCATGGCGATCACGCTGGCGTCGGTCCCCGACGCGGGCTTCTGGACCCAGGCCTTCGTGCTGGCGGTCGTCGGCATCGCCATCACAGTCGGGGTGTATGGCGTGGTCGCTCTGATCGTGAAAGCAGACGACCTGGGTCTGGCGCTCGCCAAGGACCAGAACCGCTCGACGATCGGCGCGCTCAGCCGGGCGCTCGGCCGCGCCCTGGTTTACGGCATGCCAGGTTTCCTGGCGTTTCTCAGCGGCGCCGGCACCGCCGCGATGATCTGGGTCGGCGGCGGCATCATCGTGCATGGGCTCGACGTCTACGGCCTGCATGCGATCCACCACGCGATCGTGAGCGCTGGTGATGCGGCCGCACACGCGTTGCCGGCGATTGCCGCTGTCGCCGACTGGATCGTGACGGCGGCGCTGTCGGGGATGGCTGGGCTGGCGGTTGGCGCGGCCACGATCCCGCTGATCGGGTTCGTCATCGCGCCTGGATGGAAGCGCTTGAAGCGTGTCCTGCCGCGCAAGCGAGTTGCATAAGGCGAGCGGCGCGCTCAGACGCCGGTCACGGAATTGTCACCTTGGCCTCGCGTCGCCCAACTGATCGTCCGTGTCTCGATCAGCGCCGCGACCGCGTACATCGCAACACTCATCACCGCCGTCACCACCACCCCGGCGAACACCAGCGGGACCTCGAAGCGGCTCGACGCGACGATCATGAGGTGACCGATGCCGCGCTGGCCCGCAATGGTTTCGGCCAGGATGCTACCGAGGAATGACGACGTGATCGCGATCTTCAGGCTGGCGAAATAATACGGCATCGAGCGCGGCAGCCCGACCTTGCGCACGATCTTGATCGGCTTCGCGCCGAGTGCCCGCAATACGTCGCGCAATTCCGGCTCGACCGTTGCGATGCCGGCCGCCACATTGACCGCGATCGGGAAGAAGCTGATCAGGAACGACGTGACGATCGCGGATGGCGTGCCGATGCCGAACCAGATCACCAGGATCGGTACCAGCGCGACTTTCGGAATGCTGTTGAAAGCAATCAGCAGCGGATAGAGGCCGTGATAGACGTAGGTCGAGGACCCGATCAGGACGCCGAGCGTCAGGCCGAGGATATTCGCAAACGCAAAGCCGACCAGCGTCGTGATGAACGTATGCTGGGCATTGACCAGGATCGGCGTCCACCATTTCCAGATCGTCGCGCCGACGACGGTGGGCGCCGGCAGCACGAATTCCGGTATTCCGAACAGCCGGACCACGCCCTCCCACAGGATCAGCATCCCGACGAAGACCAGCCACGGCAGGACGCGCAGGAGGCGCCGGCGGCGCAGCGCAGCCGCGACCAGCGCGGCATCGTGACTGAGATCCTCACCCGTCAGGCGGTCGTCCGCGAGCGTATCGGGCGGCAATGCGACCGCGGCTTTAGCCTGCATGCGCGACGTCCTCGTCCTGGCGGGCGCGGTCGATATGCCCCCGCAGGTCCTGCACCATCTCCTGGAAATATGGAGAATAGGTCATCTCGCGGGTGCGCGGTCGCGGCAGGTCGATCTTCCTCTCGACCATGATGCGGCCGGGACGCGACGTCATCACCAGCACGCGATCGGCGAGGAACACCGCTTCACGCAGGTCATGGGTGACGAGGATCACCGTCGGCAACCGCGCCAGCCAGAGATTCTGCAACACGCTCCAGAGGTCTTCACGGGTGAAGATATCGAGCGCCGCAAACGGCTCATCGAGCATCAGCAGCGCGGGTTCGTGGACCAGCGCCCGGCACAGCGATGCACGCTGCTGCATTCCGCCCGACAATTGCCAGGGATTTTTCTTTTCGAAGCCGTCGAGGCCGACCAGCTTGAGCAAGGCGCGGCACTTGTCCTCGTAGAGCGCGCGTTCCCGGCGCAGCCGCCCCGGGTGCGGCTCGACCACTTCGAATGGCAGCATCACATTGTCGAGGATGCTGCGCCACGGAAGCATGGTCGGATTCTGAAACGCCATGCCGGCGATGGACAACGGACCATCGACCTTTTTGCCCGCGACCTTCACCGATCCCGCGCTGGCCGGCCACAAGCCGGTGACCAGCCGCATCAGGGTCGACTTTCCGCAACCGGACGGGCCGACCACCGCGACGAATTCCTGCTGCGCAACGCTGAGCGAGGTGTTGCGCAACGCCAATGTCCCTCCGGCGCCGCCGTAACGCATCCAGACGCGGTCGATCTCGACGAACGCCGGTCCGGTTGCGCCGGCGCTGGGGGCTGGCCGTTCCGGCTCCACCACCGTCAGACCATCCGCTGCGCGGCCGGCGGGAGATAAGCGTCGGTATAGACCCGGTCATTGGGGATCCGGGTCGGCAGCGCGTAAGCCGCTTCCAGCATGCGGATACAGGTCTCGAGTCGCGCCGGCTCGATCGCCGAGATGCCGTTCTCTTTCATATATTTGCCGATCGGCAGCAGGCTCTTGAGATAGGCGACGCGTTCGGCTTCGATCTTGACGTCGGTGAGCGGCTCGACCACGGCGAGCGTCTTCAACGCTTCGGTGGGATCGCGATAATATTCCACGTAAGCGCGCATCAGGCCGGCCATGGCGGCTTTCATTGCCGCAGGCTCGCGCTCGGCGAACTTGCGCGAGGCAACGAAGCAGCTTGAGAACAGGTCGAGGCCGGCGTCGCGATAGAAGAACAGGCGCTGCTGCGGGAAGTCGACGCCGATCCGCTTCAGGTTCAACGCGGTGGCTGAAGGATTTCCGGTGATACCGACGGCGCGCTTCTGCACCAGCATCGGCTCGCGCAGTTCCGGCGCAATCGAGATCCAAGTCACCTTGCTGGTGTCGATCCCAGCGAGCTTGGCATAGGACGGAAACAACAGACGGCCGAGGTCGGACTCGGGCGCCGCCAGGCTGTGGCCCTCGATGTCCTTGGGCTTCTTGATCGGTCCATCCGCAAGCACCGTCATCGCGGTCTGGGTGGTGTCCTCGAGGATCGCGACCATGATCACGTCGGCGCTCGGATTTTCTGCGACGAATTTCACAACCGAGGGCACGTCGCTGAAACCAAGCTCGAACACCCCGCCCGCGATATCGACCGGCGTGCGGGCCGAACCGAAACCGCGCGAGACGGTCACGTTGGCGCCGGCATTAGCGAAGTATCCGGCGCGATCCGCATGCAGCATGTAGGAGTGATTGCCCTGGAACGACCAGCCGGTCGTCAGGCGGATAGTTGGCTTCTGCTGGGCCTG
>CANKHJ010000183.1 GCA_947481635.1 Bradyrhizobiaceae bacterium | reverse complement strand
GTCGATCCGACGCACGTTCGCGACGGCCTCCGGCGACAGATCGCGCCGCTTCACCGGACGCCAGACATTCATCGGGCATTCGCGGCGCAAAGGCTGAAATCCGGCATGCATCTCCGAGGCGATCACCCGGGCATGCGCGCGCGCCGCTCTATCAGCCGGCCACAGGCCGGCGGCAGGGAATTTCTCAGCGAGATATTCGAGGATCGCGAGCGACTCCCAGACGCGGATATCGCCGTCGATCAGGATCGGGACTTTGCCGGCAGGTGAATGGCGCGCGATGCGCTGGTGAAAGTCGGCGCCGTGAAGCGGGACCAGAACCTCCTCGAACGCAATGCCGGTCGCCTTCATGGCGATCCACGGCCGCAGCGACCACGAGGAATAATTCTTGTTACCGAAAACCAGCGTCAGTGCCATGCCCTGCCCCTCCGGCCGGACATTTGCCACAGCCCCGTCTCGGGTCAAGCGGCCTCGGACGACGTCAGGTCCGATTGCCGGCTTGATTCAGGACATGCTCATGACGACGCTGACGAATGACACAAAACCGACCGCGATCACGATCGCCAAAGCCGTCGTCATGGTCTCAAGCCACGACCCGTCCTCGACGCTCTCGTCGAGGGACGCCTCTTGCCGGCCTGCGGACTGGATATCGATGCGCAACGGATATCTCCCTGTGCTGCGGCGGTGACGCAAACCAACACAACAGGGAACGACTCAGTGCACGGGTTGATGATACCGGTCGGGTCGACGCGTCACAAACTGCGCTACGGCCCCGGAAGCAATTCCGGGCTGCGCCCGGTCAGCCAATAGGCGGCGAGTCCGACCCATTCGTGAAACGCCGCGTCGAGCTGCCCGAGCCCGGCCAGAAATCCACGCGGCAGCGCGAGAAAATCCTTTGCGGTCCCGGTGGTGCGGAAATCCACCGGATAGGCCTCGACCGGAAATCCGGCGCGGCGAAACGCACCGATTGCGCGCGGCATATGCATCGCCGAGGTCACGACGAGCCAGCGTTCGCCTGACTTCGGGGCGACAAGTTCTTTTGAGAACACCGCATTCTCCGCGGTGTTGCGCGACCGGTTCTCCAACACGACGCGCGCGCGCGGAATGCCGAAGCTTTCGAGCAGCGGCAAGGCCGCGTCAGCTTCGGGATTGCCGCTTGGCGTCAGGCCCGGGTCGCCGCCTGTGAACAGGATCCGCGCTTGCGGATAACGGCGCGCGAGGTCGGCAACCACCGTCACACGTTCCGCCGCATCGGTCAGCGAGACCGGCCCGCGCGCTGCCGTCATGTCGGCATCGATCATCCCGCCGAGCACGATGATGCCATGGGGCGGAGTGCCACCGCTCTCGCGCCAGACCGGAAACCGGTTCTCCAATGGGCCGATCAGCAGATTGCCCAACGGCGAGATGCCGACCAGCAGCAACAGCACGAAGCTCGCGATCACCAGCCGCGTTCCCGCCCGCTTCAACCGGGTCGGCAGCAGCACCAGACCCAGCAACCCGATCAGAACCAGCGCGTTCGACGGGACCAGCAGCAGCGCCAGCGTCTTGGAAAGGACGAAGAACATTCCCTAGCGCCGCCCGGGCGCTCCGAGCACGGCGAATGCGACGTCCGGGGCGCGTTCAATGACCTTGAGCAGCGCGCGCGCCGGTCCGCGCGGCGAACGCTTACCCTGCTCCCAATTGCGCACCGTCTCGATCGGAACACCGATGCGCGCGGCAAATTCCGATTGGGTCAGATGTGTCGCGGCGCGGATGCCGCGCGCATAGGCGGCATCGGTCGGAGCCGGCGGCACCGCGGGGGCTTCCCCGGACAGCGGCCTCTCGGCGCCATCAGCGAGGATCTCGACAATCCGCCCATCGGCTTTCAGTCGTACCCGCATCATGCCCCAGCCCTATTCGATTCGACCCGATTTGTCTCTTTGGCAGCCAGGCTCATGGTCAGGCCGAGGACCGCAGCCGGCCCGGTTCGTCCATGCCTGCCAGCAATTGATCGATCTGTTCGCGTGGCACCGGCCGCGAGAACAGATAGCCCTGCATCTCCTCGCAACCGGCGAGCCGCAGCAGGATCCGCTGCTCTTCGGTCTCGACGCCTTCGACCAGCACGCTCATGCCGAGCGCGCGTCCCAGCGCGACCACCGCTTGAATGATGACACCGCCATTCGCTGACGCCGCCAATCCCGCAACAAAGCCGCGGTCGACCTTGAGCTTGTCGAATGGCAGGCGCTGCAAATAGCTCAGGCTGGAATAGCCGGATCCGAAATCGTCCAGCGCCAGCCGGACGCCGAGCGAGCGCAATTCTTCCAGCCGCGCCTTGGTCTCTTCCGGATCGCTGATCAGGACGCCTTCGGTGACCTCGAGCACCAGCCGCGACGGATCGAAATGCGCCTCCGAGAGCAATGACGAGACGATGCCGACAAAGGCCGGATCGCGCACCTGCAGCGGCGAGAGATTCACTGACACGAACAAGCCCGGCCAATCGGCGGCGTCGGCCAAGGCGCGGCGCAGCACGAATTGGCCGAGCCGGTCCATCAGGCCGGACTCCTCCGCCACCGGCACGAACAACGCCGGCGGGATGTTGCCGCGCAAAGGATGTTTCCAGCGCAGCAAGGCTTCGACGCCGAGGATCACGCCGCCATCCGAAGTTACGATCGGCTGATAGTGAACCTCGAGCGCATGGTCGGTGAGCGCCCTCGAAAGATCGCGCTTGATGAAACTTTTCTCTTCGACATCGGCTTCCATCTCGGCCGAGAACACCGCGACGGTGCCGCGGCCTTTGCGCTTGGCGGCGTGGAGCGCCAGCAGGCTGCGCCGCGCCAGGTCGTCCCGCAGGACGCCGTCGCGCGGCGCCATGGAAAACCCGATCCCGGCGGTCAACTGAACGCCCAAGGCGATCCGATAAGGGCGCGCGACCGCTCGACACGCAGCCTCTGCGATGCGTTGCGCGGTCTCGACATCCGGGACCGACAGGAAGAACGCGAAACAATCGCCCCCGAGGCGCGCGACGATGCCTGGAGCAAACGCCTCCTTCAGCCGCGCCGCGAACTCCACCAGCAAAAGGTCACCCTGCCCCGCTCCGAGCGAGTGGTTGGCCTCTTCGAAGCGGTCGATATCGGCAAATCCATACACAATGATCTCATCAGGCCGGCGCGCATCGAGCGCGGCGATCACCAATTCGCGCATCCGATACTGGTTCGGCAACGCCGTCAGCCAGTCGATCTGCGACGGCTGCGAATGATCGTCGGGTTCCGCATTCGCATCGCGGCGGCGCATCTGCCGAATTGCAAAACTGCCGAGCCCCAGAGCGCCAAGGGCCGCAAGCGCGAGGAACGGCGCCAGCCGGTCCATGAAATTGCGCACCGGATTCTGCCGGTCCCATTCGAGCCAGCCGACGATCCGGCCGTTCTGGTCGGTGATCGACCGGATGTTCTGGTCGGAATCGACCGGCGGCATCTCGACCCGCAGGTCCGCAATGCCGGCATTCTGGCCTAGCGCCGTCAATTGCTGCGGGCCGAGATCATCGAGATTGGCTCCCGCCGCGCGCAACTCACCGATCGCCGTGGTGAGCGCTTCGCGGCGCGAGGTCTCGTGTTGGCCGTCGGCATCCCATGCCAGCAGATAGCCGACGACGGCGCCCAGCGTCGTCGCGGCCACCACCATCGCCGACAACAGCACGACGATCCGGGTCTCACGGCGAGACTTGTCCGACCGGCCGGCCCGCCCTGCTTCGTCCGCGGTCTCACCCACGCGCGCTGCCCACTTTGGCCCCTGGAAGTCGGAGCGATCGGCAACGCTAGCGAGTCAAGGTTAATGGTCGCTCAATAAGCGCGCCGACCCGCCTCGCAATTTTCCGCTAATCTACTGATAGGCCGCGTTATTTCAGCCCAAACCAGAGCGTCGCGATCCCGAGGAAGGACAGGAACCCGATCACGTCGGTGATGGTCGTCACGAAGGGGCCGGAGGACACCGCCGGGTCGACGCCCAGGCGCGTCAGCGCGAGCGGGATCAAAATCCCCCCGAGTCCCGCCGCGGTGAGCACGATGACCAAAGCGAGCGCGATGACAAAACCAAGTTCAGCCGCCTGGAACCAGAATGCGGCAATGGTCCCGATGATCGCCGCAAGCGCCAGGCCGTTGAGAAATCCGACCATCATCTCACGACGCACGATCCGGCCGGCATTGGCGCGGCTGAGATCGCGCGTCGCCAGCGCACGCACCGCCACCGTCATGGTCTGGGTGCCGGCATTGCCGCCCATGCTGGCGACGATCGGCATCAGCACTGCGAGCGCGACCATCTTCTCGATCGAGGATTCAAACAGACTGATCACCCAGGCCGAGATCAGCGCTGTCAGTAAATTCACGAACAGCCAGGGAAAACGGCTGCCGACCGTGTAGCGCACGGTATCGGAAATCTCTTCCGAACCGCGCACGCCGCCGAGCGCCTTGAGATCCTCGTCGGCTTCATCTTCGATGATGTCCACGACGTCGTCGAAGGTGATCACGCCGACCAACCGGTCTTGATCGTCGAGCACCGGCGATGAGGACAGGTTGTAGCGTTCGAACATGCGCGCCACTTCCTCCTGGTCGTCGGTCGCATGGATCCGGCGCAAGTCCTCGTTGACCAGTTCCCCGATCGGGATCGGCCGCTTGGAGCGCAGCAATTGATCGAGCGCGACCACGCCGCGCAGTTTCTGCCCCGGATCGACGACATAGAGATCGTAGAACCGCTCCGGCAATTCGCTGGTCTCGCGCAGATAGTCGATGGTCTGCCCGACATTCCAATTCGGCGGGACCGCGACGAAGTCGGTCTGCATGCGCCGGCCCGCGGAGTTCTCCGGATAATCCAGCGCCTGCGCGAGCGCGACCCGCTCCAGCGGCGGCAGCTGCTCGAGGATTTCCTGGCGCTCGTCCTGCGGCAGATCCTCGAGAATATAGACCGCGTCGTCGGAATCGAGATCGCGCACGCCTTCGGCGACGGTCTTCGGCTCGAGCTCGTCGAGGATTTCCTCACGGATCGTATCGTCGACCTCGGTCAGCGCCGAGAAGTCGAAGTCGGCGCCGAGCATCTCGATCAGGCGCGAACGCAGGTCCGGATCGAGGGCCTCGATCAGATCGCCGACATCGGCTTCATGCAGGTCGGCGACCAGGTCGCGCAGCAGATCGGGCTGATGGGACTCGATTGCGCCGGCGACCCGCTCGACGAAAGCCGGAAGGATTGCACCCCGATCGTCGCGCGGCGCGTCGCCATCCACCGGCCCCGCCGGATCGGTCGCGGTCATGTCCTCTTGCTCGACCATGCCGGGCCCGTCGTGAATGGGGGAGACAGCGCGCTTGTACGCTCCACATTTCGTGTTAGCAATCGAACGGCGACGCGCGGGGAATCGTCGCGATATCGTCTCATTCCCGCTCTGTGAAGGCACGATGAAACGGCTTCTCGCGGCTGCCATTATCGCCGCGTTTGCTCTCCCGGCATTTCCGGCAAACGCAGCGTCGGCAAACGGTACGTCTTGCGCCAATGCCGACGCGCTCGGAACCGCTCGCGTGCTCACGGTCGATGCCGCGACGACGCCACGCGTCGGGCGTCAGCATTTCCCGACCACACTGCCGCTTGCCCCACGCGAGGTGGTGCTGACCTTCGACGACGGGCCGTTTCCGCCGACCACCGCACGCGTGCTTGACGCATTGCGCGCCGAATGCGTGCGCGCCTCGTTCTTTCTGCTCGGCCGCAATGCCGTCGCCTATCCGGCGCTCGCGCGCCGTGCCTTGGCCGAAGGCCATACGGTCGCGCACCACACCTACTCGCATCCGCTGCTCAACCGCATGGGGGCGGCCCAGGCTGAGGCCGAAATCAACCGCGGCATGGCGGCAGTGGATGGCGTGCTCTACGGCCAGGCCAAGTCGCACCCGGTCACGCCATTCTTCCGCTTTCCCGGCTTCGCATCGAACGCGGCGGTGCTCGACGGGCTGGAACGGCGCGGGATCGTGGTGTTCGGCAGCGATCTCTGGGCCAGCGATTGGAATGCCATGTCGGCGAGCCAGGAATTGAGCCTGGTGCTGTCGCGGCTGGAAGCGACCAGCGGCGGCATCCTGCTGTTTCACGACACCAAGGCGGCGACCGCGGCGCTGATGCCGGCATTCCTGCGCACCCTCAAGGCGCGCGGCTACCGCATCGTCCATGTGGTGCCGAGCAGTGGTGTGTTTGCGGACGTACGCTGACTTTTATCGCGCATGCGTAAATGCCTGTGGAGAAACGCAGGCTTAAGTTGCTGTTAAGCACGGTGTTCTTAGGCTGCCGGCTGGGGTCGGGGCCATCGCCCGGACAATTCGAAGAAAAGGACGCCCGCGCATGCGTGGCGCGACATTGTCTTGCGTTCTGCTCGCCGTACTGGCGGCCGGCACGAGCGCCCAGGCCGCGTGCGGCCCGGACGCGATCGGTACCAGCCGCACCATTGTGATCGATCCGAGCGAGCATATCCGGCTCGGGACGATGCAATACCGCGAGACCTTGCCGCTGCGCGCCAAGGAAGTGGTGCTCACCTTCGACGACGGGCCGTTGCCGCCCTACAGCCAGCGCATCCTCGAGACGCTGCGCGCGCATTGCGCCAAGGCGACCTATTTCATGGTCGGCCGCATGGCCCGCGCCTATCCGGACGTGGTGCGCGCGACTTACAACGCCGGCCACACCATCGGCACGCATAGCCAGAACCACCCGCTCACCTTCGACCACATGGCGACGGGCAGCGTGGAGCGCGAAATCGATACCGGCATCGCGTCGGTCGCCGCCGCGCTTGGCGACCCGCAGGCGTTGACGCCGTTCTTTCGCATTCCGGGCCTGAACCGTTCTTCGTCGATCGAGCGCCTGCTGGCCGAACGCGGCCTGATGACCTGGAGCGCGGATTTCCCGGCCGACGATTGGCGCCACATCCAGGCGAGCGAGATCGTCGCGCGTGCGCTGTCGCGCCTGGAGGCCAAGGGCAAAGGCATCCTGTTGCTGCATGACATCCAGCCGGCGACCGCGCTCGCTTTGCCGGTCCTGCTCGCGGAACTGAAGACGCGCGGCTACAGCATCGTCCATGTGGTCGCAGCGGGCGCCGACCGGCCCAAGACCGTCACCGATCCGGAGCAATGGGTGCTGCGCGCGCCCTGGCAGGACGCGCGTGATAAGACGCGCCAGGCACGCCGCGGAGGCTGGCCGCAGGTCGCCTCGGCTGATCCGGATACGGTTCTGGGTCCGATCCTGCAACTTCCGGGCACACCGGAGCCCGGCGCCATCGACGCTTTCGGTCCGACCATCCCGCCGATCGAGGTCGCGGCGCGGCCTGGACGGCGCGAGGCGCCGTGGCCGGGCTCGGACGTGACCGGCTCGATCAAGCCCCGGATGAAGAAGGCGCAAGCGTCACCGCCTCCGGCCGAGCCGGAATTCTTCTCGTCAATCCTGGCCAAGCTTGGGCTGCGCGGCGCGACTCCCTGATATGGGCCCCGACACATCATGTGATTTCTCACATGATGTTACAGGTATATCGCATTGATCTCACGTCGTTTTTATCGCCGTCTGGCACCGGCGAAGCGCTGGTGCGGTCAAGAGGACTCGAACCTCCACGGGTTGCCCCACTAGCACCTCAAGCTAGCGCGTCTACCAATTCCGCCATGACCGCATTTGGGAGGGACGCAAGACAATGCCTTGCGTCGCAGCGACGGGGCTGCATGTAACAAATCAGTCCTGAAGGGACAAGGGCCGCAGCGGGCTAACGCACGTCCGCCGGGCGCGGCAGCAATTCCTTGACCTCGACTGCGATGCGGTTGCCGCTGACCACCACATTGCCCTTGGCGACCGCGAAGTTGTTGGCGAGGATCTGAACCTCGTCCTCCTGGGTGGCGTCGAGCTCGATGATGGCGCCGCGACCGAGCCGCAGCACCTGATGGACCGGCATGTAGGTCGTGCCCAGCACCACGGCGATGTCGAGCGTGACCTTGTCGAGCGTCGTCATGGGCTTATGTCCTTGCTGGAAATTGCGACGCTGACGTCACCATGCTTATGGTTACCGGGTGGTTAATTTGCGCGACGACCTGACACTGGGCCTGCCCGCATCGCCGGGCATGGCGCCGGTTGCGTGGCACGTGGACGACCGGCCGGTCGGCTACGCGGACGCCCTCGCCCGCATGGACGCACGCGTGGCCGCGATTGCCGACGATCACGCACCCGAACTGGCCTGGCTGCTCGAACACCCGCCGCTCTACACTTCGGGCACCAGCGGCAAGAGCGAGCAATTGCTGTCGCCACGCTTTCCGGTGCATGAGGCCGGGCGTGGCGGGCAGCTCACCTATCACGGCCCGGGCCAGCGCGTGGCCTATCTGATGCTCGACCTGCGCCAGCGCGGCCCGGATCTGCGCCGCTACGTGGCCAGTCTCGAGGAATGGATGATCCGGACGCTGGCGAATTTCAACATCCGCGGCGAGCGGCGCGACGACCGCATCGGCGTCTGGGTGCGCCGTCACGACAAGGGCGAGGGCCGCGAGGACAAGATCGCCGCGATCGGCATCCGGGTGCGGCGCTGGGTCAGCCTGCATGGCGTCTCGTTCAACGTCGAGCCGGACCTGTCGCATTTCTCCGGCATCGTGCCCTGCGGCGTCGCCGATCCGCGCTACGGCGTCACCAGCCTGGTCGATCTCGGCATCCCGGTGACGATGGCCGAGGTGGACGCCGTCATGCGGCGTGAATTCGAAGGGCTATTCGGGCCCACGAAACCGACTCAGACGGTCGGCCTGAATTCGAATTCGGTCCCGGCCTGAGGCCGCTCTTCGGCGCTAGCTGCGCGCTGCTCGACGCGCTCGACCGCGGAAGCGCGCGGCCCCCGCTGGCAATCGGCGACCATCGCATCGACGGAGTCGGCCGGACCGGCGAACACCGCGTCTACCGTGCCGTCGCGGCGGTTGCGCACCCATCCGGACAGGCCGCGCAGCTTCGCCTTGTGCTCGGTCCAGGCACGGTATCCGACGCCCTGGACGCGGCCGTGAATGACGACGTGGATCGCGCTGTCGGTCATGGCCTGCTGTCGGGATCGCGCCAGCGAGCCAGCTCCGCGAGATACCCTTCCGGCACCCCCCATGCGCGACCGGCCTCCAGACACAGCGCGATATAGTACGGCTCCGGTCGTCCGGTGCCGGGCTGGCTTACGACATAGGTGAGCGCCCGCAGCGGCTGGTCATTGTACGAGACCTCCAGGTCGCGGCGGTGATAGAGCCCGGTCTCGATGCTTTCGTAGGCATCGAGGCCGACGAGGTCGCGGTCCGATACAGTCCAAAGCACGCCATAGACGAGGCTGCCGGGGCTCGGCTCGATCGATGCATAGCCCTCGCGCGCGACGATGAAGCGCCAATGATCGCATTGTGCGACACCGACCGGGACCGCGTCCGGGGCGTGTTCCGCCATCACCGCTTTGCTCATGTTCGAGCCATAGGCAAAATACCGTCGCATGCGGCGTGTCTTAACATG
>CANKHJ010000182.1 GCA_947481635.1 Bradyrhizobiaceae bacterium | reverse complement strand
GGAGGGGGAGTTCAATGGCGGTCAACCAGGAGGGTTGTGGGCATCACGCGCCAATACCCGGGTTTACGACGTTTCGTCGAATGGATTGCCCCCGGCGGCCGGCTGGCGGCACATTCCGCCCGCGCGGCCGTCGCGTTTTCGCGGCATTCGCGCGCTAGCGCATGCCGAGTGTGGGAGACAGGATGATGCGGAGAGCACGGCAGGTGAGGGCTATGGTCCTCGGGGCATCCCTTTTTGGGGGTGGCGGGGCCGCGCTTGCGGCCGAAGCCAAGCCCGCTCAGACCGGCGTCGCCTCGGTTTATTATTACTCAGCCAAACTCAGCCGCACCGCGAGCGGACAGAAAATGAATCCGCAGGCCCTCACGGCCGCGCATCGCTCGTTGCCCTTCGGTACCGCAGTACGCGTGCTCAATCGCCGCAACGGCCGCTCCGTTGTGGTGACCATCAACGACCGCGGCCCATTCATCCGCGGCCGGGTGATCGACCTCACGCCTGCGGGGGCCCGCGCGCTCGGATTTTCCGGCCTGGCGCCGGTGACGCTCGCCGTGCAGCAAAAAGGGGCCGTGGTGGAGCGCAAAGAAGCCGCCGCCGGTCAGTAACGTTCGGTCAGTAGCGTTCCATGGGCGGCGCCGCGATGGTGTCGCAGTTACGCCGACCGGACAGGAAACAATCCTGTTTCTTGCGGGTTTCGGCCAGCGTGATGACGATCCAGACGCCGGCGGCGATCAGGATGATGGTAAAGCCGAAGGCGAGCAGGTTGACCGTCATGCGCTGGCGGAAGTCGTCACGCTCTTCACCCGCTTCGAACTTGGCCAGATTTTCGACCGGCGTGTCCTCGTCGCTCGGCGCGGCGCCTGCGGCGGCATCCTTGGATGTCAAAGACCGAAGGTAATTCCGGGCACCCGGACGGGGCCGGAACGGCACGACCCGGTCGTCGGCATCGGGTTTTTCGGTACGGTCAATCACAGCGAGCACCAGCGGGTGATGTTGCCGGTATCTGCCGATCATCCGCCGGTTTCAAGGGTGCCGAAGGCATCGACATACCATCTCCGCAACGTCGAATAGAATGTGGCAACGCATACCAACGGTTAAGACTGTCAGCCTATAGATTAAGAACTTGTAGCTTGCGGAGGTTCGATGCCCAACCAGGACGGGGATGGCGATCGGCGTTGGCCGGGCGGTGTCGATTCACTCGGCGACAGCGAACGGCAAGAGCTGATCCACTCGATGGCCTCGACGCGTCCGCGCATCGAGATCGATGAAGCGTTGCGCCGCGGCTGGCTGGAAATGTGGTACCAGCCGAAGATCGACCTGCGCCGCAAATGTCTTGCCGGCGCTGAGGCGCTGGCGCGCATCCGTCATCCGACATTCGGCATCCTGCTGCCGGCGAGCTTCCTTCCGAACATTTCCGAAGCCAGCATCGCGCGGCTCACCGAGCACGCGATCATCGCGACATTGCGCAACTGGTCGCGCTTCGACGACGCGGGCTTCAACCTTCATCTCGCGATCAACGTCCCGGTCAGCACCTTGTTCAAGGTGCCGATTCCGGAATTGGTCGAGGAGCATCGTCCGAAGGTCGATCGCTGGCCGGGCATCATTCTCGAAGTCCAGGAAGATCAGATCGTCCGCGACATCAAGGCGGTGCATGACATCGCCGCGAAACTGAAAGAGAGCAGCATCACGCTTGCGATCGACGATTTCGGCGCCGGCTTCTCGTCATTCTCCAGCCTGCGCGAATTGTCCTTCGCCGAGCTGAAGCTCGACCGCGGCTTCGTCAAGAATTGTGCGACCGATCCCACCAATGCGGCGATCTGCCAGACCGCGATCGATCTCGCGCACCGCTTCGGCAGCGCGGCGGTGGCGGAAGGCCTCGAAAGCATGGCCGATCTGTCAGCCTTGACCGTGATGGGCTGCGACTTCGGACAAGGCGTGCTGATCTCGCCGCCGATGCCGCCGGAGCGCTTTGTCGACCTGCTCCGCTCGCGCATGAACAAGCCGGCGGCGGCGCCCGCACCGGCTGCCGATCTCGACGAGATGGGGCCCGACGCTGTCGGCCAAGTCGCTTAGCGCACAATCCACCAGCCAACGTTATTCCGGGGCGCGGACAAAGTCCGCGAACCCGGAGTCCAGACGTCCCATCCATGTTTGGATTCCGGGTTCGCGCTAACGCGCGCCCCGGAATGACGGTGAGCCGTTAAGCCGGGAAGGGCAGTGTCTCGCCTTCCGGCACCGGCATCCGGAACACATTCAGCGACATCGCGACCAGGACGTAATAGCCGAGGATCCCGACCAGTTCGACGGTCGCGGCATCGCCGAGGATCGCCTGCACGCGCTTGTAAGTTTTGTCGCTGACCCGCCGTGTCGCGTAAAGCTCCTTCACGAAGTCGTAGATCGCCGCTTCGTCCTTCGCCATCCGTTTCGGCTTACGGCCGGCGTGGATCGCGCTGATGAGTTCGGGTTTGAGCCCGACGCCGGCCGCGACCTTCGCGTGCGCATACCATTCATATTGCGCGCGCCAGAACTTCGCCGTCAGCAGGATCGCAAGCTCCGAGAGGCGCGGCGGCACCTGCGTCTTCAGCCTGACAAAACCACCGAGCTGCTGTGCGAGTTGTCCATAGGCAGGCGCATGCAAATAGACGGCGAAGGGGCCTTGGATCTGCGTGCGTCCGCGCGGCCCTGAGTTGATCGCTTCGACCAGCGCGCGCTGGTCCGGCGTTCGCCGCTCCTCCGCAATCTCGGCAACGCGACTTGGCGGCTGCTTTGACGGCAGTTTTTTCGTCGTCGGCTTTTTCGCCATCGTTTCCCCCTCGAACCAGAAGCGCCGCTTCTAGCGCGCCTGTATCTCATCGGAAACCCTGTGCCGGCGAGGCGAAGAGACGCCCATCAATCTTGTAAGTACAAATTCATAGTTATAAGTATTATCGATATCATTATACTGCAATAAGATTCCTGTTTACTATTATATACTACCGATATACCTCATTTTATAGCTGTTTTTCTTAAAAACTTAACTTGTGCGTGTGAAAGTTCCGCCGTCCTGAAAGGGCGGGGGAAGAGATGCAGATCGATCAATTCGCGGAGCGCATGGCCGGAGTCCGGCAGCGCTTTGCCAACAAGCTGCATGGCCGGCTCGACGAGATCGACGCAATCACCGAGCGGCTGACCGGCGATGATCCTGACATCGGCGCCATCGTGTTCGACGCCCATCGCCGCATTCACGACATGTGCGGCATCGGTCCGACAATCGGCTTCATCGAAACCGGAAAGACGGCGCGCGTCTGCGAGCGCGTGCTGCTGCAGCCTTCACGCGAGAAGCGTCCCCTCACCGGGGCAGAACTTGCGGAATTCAAGCAAGGGCTCATCGCGCTGCGCCTTGCCGCTGATGCGGACCTGAAATCAACCAGCATTGTACCGGAGTAGTCATGCGTTTAGTATTGCGTGTTTCCGTACTCGCCTTGATCGCCGCAACCGGCGCTCAATTTCCCGCTATCGCGCAGACGCCGCCGCGCGTGCCGCAACCGCGACCGCAGGCCGCGGCGGCATCCGTGCTGCCCGGTCCAACGGCGAATGCGATCACGTCGGCGATCACGCTCGCCGACATGGGCTTCGGCAACGGCTTCCGTTTCGCCAACCTGGCGGGCCGGCGTGAGATCTTTCTGCCGTTGCCTCAAGGCGCGGATGTGATGGCGACCGACCTGATGCTGTCGATCGACGACGTCAGTGCGCATGAATCGCGCCGCAGCCTGGAGATCATGGTCAACGACCGCAGCCTGACATCGGTTGCGCTGGATGGCCGCGGTTCGGCGCGCTCGATCCGCGTTCCGTTGGCGAATGCGCGGGCGCGTGACGGCTATCTCAAGCTGACATTCCTCTATTCCGGCGCGGCGACGCAGGACCGGTGCATCGACGTGCGCTATGTCGGCGACAGCATCACGATCCGGCCCGAGACGTCAGTCGCGCTGGCGATCGTGTTTACCGGCGCTCCGGATGTCGCCACCACCGCAGCGCTGATGCCGGCGGAGGTTGCGATCGTCCTGCCGCGGCGAAAGCTCGGCCCCACTGAATTTGCCACCGCTCTCACGCTCTCGCGGGCCTTCGGCGCGGCGGGGCGACAGACGACCTTCCATCACGGCTTTGAGGCTGTGCCGGAACTGACCAAGCGCGCCGACGCCAAGGTTTGGAATCGCGGCATCGTGCTGGTCGGCACGCTCGAGGAAGCCTCATCCTTCCTCGATACGCCAATCGCATCGGTCGCGGGAGCGGTGCCGGCTTTCGGCGCGATCGTCGCCGCGCGTATCGGCGGGCTGCCGGCGCTGGTCGTGAGTGATGCGAGTTCGGTCCGTGCCGGCCGTCTCATCGGCCAGCCTTCGGTGGCTGCGACGCGCGGCATGACCGCCGCTTCGGTCGGTGCCGTCGGGACCACGACCCTTCCGGTCGGGCAGGTGACGTTCGACCAGCTCGGCCTGGTGCCGGCGCAGGCCGAGGTGTTCGGCCGTGCCGATCTCCCGGTTGTCATCGACACGCGGCTTTTGCCAGCCGACACGCGGCCGAAGCGGCTGATGCTCGACATCATGGTCGCGCCTGATGGAAACGGCGAGAAGGCGGTGGTCTCGGCATTCGTCAACGAGCGGCTGCTCGGTAGTACAGTCGCAGCCACTGCGGAGCCGACCCGGCTCGACCTGGAGTTGCCGGAAGGCTTGATCGGGACGCTCGCCGATATCCGTGCGGTGGTGCAGCGGCGCAGTGCGCAAGGTGACTGCCGCTTCGAGCCGCAGGGCTATCCGGCCCAGATCCTCGGCTCGAGTCTGCTGACGCTCGAGACTGCGCCGTCCCGCGCAGTGGATTTTTCCGACCTGGTTCCGCGTTGGCGCAACGGCATCGAGGTCATGCTGCCACCCACGGCAACCGACGAGCCACTGCCGAGCCTGCGTCTGGTCTCGCGTGTGCTCGACGCGCTGGCCGCCGAATCCGCGCCAATCACCGTCAAGCTCGCTGGAAGCGGCGCGTCTCCGACCGGTCCCTTCCTCGCTGTTGGAGACACTCCGCCCGGCAGCGCGACCCCGCGCGTTCGTTTCGATCGCGGTCGCATGGCAGTCGCCGATCGCTCGGGAAAGGTGCTGCTTGATCTTGGCGGATTTTCCGGTGGCGCAGTCGCGCAGATCGTGAATGTCGGCGACATTCCCGGCCTTTGGATCAAGGGGCTCGGCAATGGCAGCGCGCTGCCGGCGCCGGTTCTGCTCAAGCTCGATCGCGGCGATGTGGCGTTTGTCGACCAGGCCGGTGTGGCGCTCGCCATGTCGACCGAGCGTGACACGCTGGTGCGCGTCACTTATCCGGACCAGGTATCGTGGCTGACCGTCGCCGACCGTTTCCGCTCCTGGATCATTGGCGCGTTATGGATCCTCGCCAGCATCGGCTTCCTTTACGGCCTGCAGCGGATGCTGCGCCGCCGCCCTCCGACGGCGACTGAATAGGCGGGAGCCATGGCCCTCTCGCCGTCCGATCGCGCGCTCGGCGATCTCCTCGTCGCGCGCAACATCCTCACCCTGCCGCATTTCGACGAGGCGGTGCGCCTCGCCGAAAAGTGGAATGTGCGCCTGACCGACGCCGTCCTGTCACGCAATTGGATCGCACCGGAACAACTCTACCAGGGGCTCGCGTATCATTTCGACTTGCCATTCGTCGATCTGGTGCAGGAGCCGCCCGACCAGACCCTGATGCTGCGCGCGGAAGCCGACCTCTATGCGCAGCAGCTGATGCTGCCCTGGCGTCAGCGCGACGGCCGTCTGGTCGTCGCCACGGCGCTGCCCGGCCCGGAAACGGTGTTGCTCGCGCGGCAGCGCTGGGGCGCCGCGGTCGAATTCGTCGTGACCTCCAAGTTCAGCATCGCGTGGGCGGTGCAAGCCGCCTTCGACGATGCGCTGACACGTCACGCGGTGTTTGATCTTGCCGAGCAGGATCCGGAAATGTCGGCGCGCACGGTGTTCACGCCGCCGCAGGTGATCGGGGTCTATGGCCTGCTCAGCATCTTGATGGCCGGCTTGGCCCTCGAACCCGTCGCGACGCTGATCGCGCTCAACGTCGTGATGGGAATCTTCTATCTCGGAAATTTTCTGCTCAAAGGAATCCTGGTTGTGATCGGCGGCGCCCGTTCGATCGAGCGTGATGTCGAAATCGAGATCGCGGCGCGTGCGTTGCGCGACGACGAACTCCCGATCTTCACCGTGCTCGTGCCGATGTTCCGCGAGGCGCAGATCCTGCCGCAACTGGCCGAAGCGTTGCGAGCGCTCGACTATCCATTCGCCAAGCTCGACATCAAGCTTGTGCTCGAGGCGGAGGACCACGAGACCATCGAGGCCGCGCGCCAACTCGGGCTCGAAGGCGTGTTCGAGATCATTCGCGTGCCGCCTTCGTTGCCGCAGACCAAGCCGAAGGCCTGCAATTTCGCGCTACGCTTCGCGCGTGGCGAATATCTCGTGATCTACGATGCCGAGGATCGCCCGGAGCCGGACCAGTTGCGCAAGGTGGTGGAGACATTTCGTCGTTCGTCACGCAACACCGCCTGCCTGCAATGCCGGCTGAACTATCACAATGCGAACGAGAACTGGCTCACGCGCATGTTCACGCTCGACTATTCGTTGTAGTTCGACCTGGTGTTGCCGGGACTCGAACGGTTGAAGATTCCGATCCCGCTCGGCGGCACGTCAAACCATTTCAAGACTTCGGTGCTGCGCGAGCTGCGCGGCTGGGATCCGTTCAACGTCACCGAGGATGCCGACCTTGGCATTCGCCTGGCGCAGAAGGGCTATCGCGTCGGCATCGTCGATTCGACCACGTTCGAAGAGGCTTCGTGCGAGGCGTGGCAATGGATCCGCCAGCGGACCCGCTGGGTCAAGGGATACATGCAGACCTTCCTGGTGCACACGCGCCGACCGCTGACGATGATCCGTACCACTGGTCTGCTCGGTTTCACCGGCTTCGTGCTGTTCATCGGCGGCACAATCTTGTCTGGAATCCTCAATCCGATCTTCTGGCTGCTCTACGCCGGCTGGCTGGTAGCGATCGCCGCCGGATTCGATCCGTTGTTTCCGCAGATCCTGCTGTTCCTCAGCCTGTTCAATCTGCTCGCAGGGAACGGTGCCTTCACCTATCTGAGCATGATCGCGCCGATCCGCCGCGGCTGGCTCGGCCTCATCCCGTTCAGCCTGACGGTGATGGGCTATTGGTTTCTGCTGTCGGTCGCGTCATATCGCGCGCTCGGGCAATTGCTGGTCAATCCGTTCCACTGGGAGAAGACGCAACACGGGGTCTCGCGCCATGAGACGCCGGCTGTTCCTCCCGTGGAGGTGGCGCCGTGATCCGCGCAGTCGCCGCCGCACCGGTCGCGCTGGTCGCGTTCTTCATGGTGATGGTGCTTGCCGCACTGGCAATGCGCGTCGGCTTCGTTTCCGACGATGCGGTGAGCCTGTGGGCCGGCGCCATCGCTGCCGGCGACGGCGAAGTGCCGATCGGCCGCATCATTGCGGCCTATCCGTCGATGCCTTTCATGGCAACCACGCTGCTCGAATACCTCACGCCGATCGGCACGCCCACGCCGGCGCTGATCGCTGCGAGCATTCTCTCGCTGCTTTGCTTCCTGTCGTTTGCCGCCTTTCGCAACAGCGGCATCGGCTTTATCGTCGCGACCGCGGCGACCGCGCTGACCATGTTGCACCCGGCGATGCTGCGTGCGGCGGTCGCTGGCCCAGCCGAGATGTTCTTCGTGTTGTTTCTGTTCCTGTTCGCGTCCGGGCTCTACGACTTGCGCGCGCGCAGCGCCGCGCCCGAGGTCATGACCATCGGCCTCGCTTTGGTCGGGTTGTCCTTCTCGCATCCGGTCGGCGCGGCTTTGTGCATTGCGTCAGTACCGTTCCTGATCCTGGCGGTGCGCCCGGCGTTGGCCGCGAATGCATCGGCCAACATGGTGATCGCGCTGATTTTCCCGACGGTGTTCTGCGTCGGCGCTTTCTCTTACGTCTCGTGGGTCTTCCCCGGCAGCGGCTGGAGTTTCCTCACTGCTCCGGAGCAGAGTCTTGCCGCGTGGAGCGCGGGCATGTCGCGGCTCGTCGGCATGGCGCCGACGCCGATCCTGGCGATCGTCGCGGCGATTGCCACGGCTGCCGCGCTTGCACTCGGTGCGCCGCTTGCCGTGACGACGATGGTTCGCATCCGCAGTCGTCTGCCTTTGGTGATGCCACCACTGATCGTTGCCTGCGCGGCGGTCGCCGCTGCTGTCTTCACCGTGGGGACCGGGCTGTTCGGAGACCCCGCCATCCTGCTCGCGGCCGCGCCCATTCTGGCGGCTAGTATCCTGATGCGTGTCCCAGATATGCGCGAGCATCGGACGTTTGCCTTGGCGATGCTGGCGCTTGGCTGGCTCGGCGGTGCCGTCGGCCTCCTGATCATGGACCCGCGCATCGGAGTACAGGCCCGTGACGCATGGACCGCGACGCGCGGCGATCGCGACCGCGTCGATGCGCTCGAGCTCGGTCATGCGACGGTAGGAATGGCTGGCGTGCTGGTCGATACTTTCAACGCCCCCGCCGTCGTGCTCGGCCGCACGCAGGCGAGCGGCCTGATCGGTCCCAATAACGAAGCTTTCTCGTTGTCGATCCTGTTCGGACGGATCGACGCGCCATTCGTCGCGCTGGCCGACCCGCAAAGCGCGACCGGTGCGCAGGATCGGATCAACAGGGCTTTCCCGCTGCTCTACCGGCGCGGAATGAAGGGTTACCGCCTGGTCTACCAAAACCAGACCTGGCGCATGTATGCGCGTGCGGATGAACCGCCGCGCCTGGCAAACCAGCAATAGGGGGCGACATTGCAGATTTTGATCGTGGACGATTCCGAGGATTCGCGCGATGTCACCGAAGCTGCGCTCCTGAGCGGCGGCTACCGTGACATCGGGCAAGCCGATTCAGGCGGGAGCGCATTCAAGCTGCTCGATATCGGGCGCGCGACCGCCGCCCCGCCGGTGGCGGATATCATCCTGCTCGACGTGATGATGCCCGGGATCGACGGGATCGAGACCTGCGCGCGCATCCGTAGCGACAGCCGTTATGTCGACGTGCCGATCATCATGGTCACGTCGTCGGACGACATGCAGAGCCTCGCCAACGCCTTCGTCGCCGGCGCATCGGATTATGTCACCAAACCGGTCAATCGCGTCGAACTGATCGCGCGGGTGCGCTCAGCGCTCAAGCTCAAGGCCGAGCTCGATCGCCGCCAGGCGCGCGAACGTGAACTGCTCGGCTTCCTGTCGAATTGGGGCGACCGCAACGCGGCGGGATGGATCGACGAGGCGACCGGCCTGATCCTCGGCGAAGGCGCGGAAGCCTATCTGACCGCGATGAGCGAGCGCAATCCGAACGCGCAGATGTCGGTGCTGGCGCTGTCGGTCGACCGCCTGGACGTGTTGCGCGACGCGAAAGGTCCGGAGGTTGCACATCGAATCCTCGAGGCGATCGCGACGGCAATCCGGGGCGAGGCTGCAACCGTCGGCGTGACAGCCGCTGCTTACCCGAACGGAATCATCGTTCTCGTCGCGCCGCATTGCGACGCGTCGGCGGCCGGCCGGCTTGCCAACACGTTGCGTGCCGCGGTGGCGAAACTCGAACTCGCCAACCGGGAATCGATTGCCGAGGACCACGTGACTGTCAGCGTCTCGGTCGCGACTGGCAGGGCGCAGAGCAAGACCCGTC
>CANKHJ010000181.1 GCA_947481635.1 Bradyrhizobiaceae bacterium | reverse complement strand
AGGAACGCATAGTCATTGGCGAGCGTCGCGATCACCATCGCGGGCGAGAGGCCCCCCTCGCCGCGCGCCAGGCCCGGCTCGAAATCGGCGCGGCCATTGGCGTCGGTCTGGCGCGTCGCCAGCACCTCGTTGTTGCGCGCGATCAGGCGAACCTGCACCGACGCGTTGGCAGCCGTGGTCGCCAGCGAATTGACGAACACGTGGATGCCGTCATTGCCGGAATAGGCGGTGAGCCCGAGATCCGACACGATGAACCACTGGGTCGCGACCGAGCCAAAATCGTCGGCGCGCGGACCGGTCGGCTCGGCGGTCATCGCATAGACGCCGGGGGCCAGTTCGCCGATCGCATCGGTCACCGGGAAAGCGGTGGTGATCTCGGCATTGAGTGTCGACTCGACCGCGAGTTCGCCCTTCCAGAGCTGCGTGCCGCGCTCGCTGCTGAGCCGCTCGACCTCGTAGCGGTCGAGGTTGCGCTGGAATTCCGTGCCGAGCACGGTGTCGGTGAGATTGCGGTCGCCGACACGATAGATCGCCACCGCGACGGCGCGGGTATTCACCGTCACCACCGGGATGCCGCGCTGGCCGGCGCGCGGCAGCACGTAGGCCTTGCCGGTGAAGCGCGCGAACGGCGAACGGTCGCGCACGTAAATATTGTATTCGGCGGTCTTCTGCAGCGTCTCGCGCACTACCGACGGCAAGCCGGTGCGCAGCGTCATGGTATAGCGCTCGCCATGCTTGAGGCCTTCGACGCAGACCTGCTTCTCGTCGATGGTGACCGCCGGTTTGTCCTGGCCGGCCACCGCCACGAATGGCGACAGGTCGACACGCTTGCCGATTTCCTCGGAGAACTGGAAACAGGCGCGCGGCGCCGCGACGTCGGAATCCACGGAATAGTCCATCACGCGGAAACCATGCTCGTCGCGCAGCCGCTCATATTGCTGGCGCACCTCGGCGACCTCGCGGCGCTCCAGCGACAGGCGCAACGAATCCAGCGCCGGACGATAGAGCTTGCGCTCGTTGAAGGAGCGGCCAAGCGTCAGCAACGCGTCGGCCTCCTCCGGCGCGGTGCGCGCGCGCTGATATGCGATGTAGGACGCGGCGGTGGCGCGCTCGAGATAGAAGCTGCGGTCGCGCTCGTTATTGGTGCGGATCGCCATCACGCTGCGCGCCAGCCGCAGCCAATTGGCGCCGTCGGCCGGCGCGGTGGCGACGATCTGGCCGAGGATGCTCAGCCCGGTCCGCGCGTCGTTTTTCTGGAACGCGGCGTCCGCTTCGGTGCGCAAGGTCGCGAGCGGCTTGGTCGCCGGCGTCGCATCGGCCTTGATCTGCGCCTCGAGCCGCAATGCGGCGTCGTCGAGATCGTTGCGCTGAAATTCCTTGTCGGCAGCAAAGGCGGTGGAGGCAAACAGAAATAACGCGGCTACGATCCGGACCGACGCCAGCATGGAAGTCTCCCCTCCCGCCGACTGGATCCCGGCGAGTCAGCCACGATCATGCCCCGGATCGTGTCGAGGTCGTGACAGAAATTCGGGGGGATCAGCTGTTTTTTGATTCCGGAGGCGCGCCGATTTGAATCGATTTGAGCCCGATTCCGTCCACATCCAACAGGTGTCCCCCCCCCCGCGAAAGCGGGGGGCCCGTACGCCGCGGCCTGTCGATAGGGCACCGAGTACTGGGCCCTCCGCTTTCGCGGAGGGCGACAACCGAGAATGGGCTTTCCGAAACGCCCTGAACGACCCTCCCCGGTCGTCCGCCCGTCTACCTGTGGTCAGGATGACACAATCGTCATCAACCCCTCGTCTTGCCTTGGCCATCATGCCAAAGGATAAAGTGGCCGCGACCGGCACCCCTTGGGTGGCCGCGCCGCCAGGGGATGACGCGGCGGATGAACGCCATCGAGCGGTACATTTTTCGCACCACATTGGGTGCGTTCGTGCTCGTCCTGCTGAGCCTCACCGGGGTGATCTGGCTCACCCAGGCGCTGAAAGACATCGACCTGATGACCAATCAGGGCCAGTCGGTGCTGGTGTTCGTCGGCATCACCAGCATGGTGATCCCGTTGTTGATGCTGATCATCGCGCCGGTCGCGCTGGTGGTCGCGGTGTCCTATGTACTGAACAAACTGGCGACCGATTCCGAGATCATCGTCATGAATGCCGCGGGAATGTCGCCGTGGCGGCTGTTCCGCGCCTTCATCCTGGTCGGACTGACGGTGTCGGTGATGGTGACCATCATCGCCGCCTATCTCGCGCCGAAGGGGCTGCGCGAATTGCGCCGCTGGGGCGAAGAAGTGCGCGCCGATCTGGTCGCCAACATCGTCCAGCCCGGCCGCTTCACGCGGATTGAAGCCAATCTGGTGTTTCATATTCGCGAACGGCAGTCGAACGGACTGCTGCTGGGCATCTTCCTCGACGACCAGCGCGATCCGAAGGAGCAGGCCACCTTCCTCGCGGAAACCGGCGAGATCATCAAGAGCCAGGGCAATACCTATCTGCTGCTCGCCAATGGCAGCGTCCAGCGCCTGGAAGCAGGACAGCGCGATCCCACCATGGTGACATTCGAGAAATACGCTTTCGACCTGTCGCGCTTCGGGGCGGCGCCGACCGTGCGCTACACCACGCGCGAACGGTATTTCTGGGAGCTGATCCTTCCGACCGATGACGCATCGCTGCTCGGCGATGCCGACCAGGTGCGCGCCGAGCTGCATGACCGCATCACCTCGGCGCTCTACCCCCTCGCCTTCGTGGTGATCGCCTTCGCCTATCTCGGCGCGCCGCGCACCACGCGCCAGAGCCGCGCGCTGTCGATGCTCGGCGCGATCGGCATGGTCATGCTGGTGCGCATGATCGGCATGATCGGCGTCGTCGTCGGCGTGCGCTCGCCCGAGGCGTTGCTGATGCCTTATCTCGCGATCGCGACTGTGTTCGTGGCCGGCTATTTCATCATCGCGCGCGGGCTGATCATCGAGCCGCCCGCCTTCATCACCGATGCGATCACCCGCATCGGCGAGCGCTTCACGCGCGTCGCGGCGGCGGGCTGAGGGTGAAACGATGGGCGTGACCACCGGCAGGCTGTCGCGGTATTTCGGCCAGCGCTTCCTCGGCACCGTGCTGGGCGTGTTCGGTGGCATCCTGCTGCTGATCGTACTGGTCGATTTCATCGAGATGACGCGCCGCACCGACGGCCTCGAAGGCGCATCCGCCTATGTGATCGCCAAGATCACGCTGTTCCGCGCGCCGCACATCACCGAACAAATCCTGCCCTTTTCGGTGCTGATCGCGGCGATGTCCTGCTATCTCGGCCTGTCGCGCCGGCTCGAATTGGTGGTGGCGCGGGCGGCGGGGATGTCGGCCTGGCAATTCATCGCGCCGGCGGCGATCGCGGCGCTTGCGCTCGGGATCCTCGCCACCACGATCTACAATCCGGTCTCGGCGATCCTGCATGACCGCGCCAAGCGGCTGGAAGAGAGCCTGTTCCGCTCCGGCGCCGCCTCCTATTACGAGGCGAATAGAAGCTTCTGGGTGCGCCAGCGCGGCGAGAATGGCCAGTCGATCATCCATGCCAAGTCGAGCCGCAGCCAGGGCATCGGGCTGTCCGGCGTGGCGGTGTTCACCTTCGACAATGACGGGCGCTTCCTGGAGCGGATCGAGGCGCGCAACGCGACGCTGATCCCAGGCCAATGGCGGCTCGAGGACGCCCGGATCTTTGGGATCGGGGTGCCGCCGCGTGAGCAGGCGACCTACCTGCTCAGCACCACCCTGACCCCGGAACAGGTGCGCGAAAGCTTTTCCACGCCCGAGACGGTGCCGTTCTGGCAACTCCCGGCCTATATCGAGACCGCCGAACAATCCGGCCTCGGCTCCGCCGGCTATCGCTTCCAATATTACAAGCTGATCGCGCTGCCGTTCCTGCTGGCCGCGATGGTGTTCCTGGCCGCTTCGGTGAGCCTGCGGCTGTTCCGGTTCGGCGGCGTCCAGAAAATGGTGCTCAGCGGCATCGCCGCCGGCTTCCTGCTTTATGTGCTGTCCAAGGTCACCGAGGATTTGAGCCGGGCCGGACTGCTCTACCCGCTCGTGGCGGCCTGGCTGCCGGTCATGGCCGGGGGGCTGACGGGGTTTGTTTCCCTGTTATATCAAGAGGATGGGTGACCGGGATACGGTTAAGCCTCAACCACAGCCACGATGGTGGGGCGCCACAATGCCCTCATCCGCGTCCCGTGATTGTTCCTGCCGACATGAGCCGCTATAGCTTCGGCCGGTCGTGACGGCACGGCCGATCCCCCCTTCCCTGGCTATCCACGATGAGCGCTTTGCAAACGATCCTGGTCACCGGCAGCGCCGGGTTCATCGGGAACCATGTCGCGCTGAAGCTGCTCAGCCAGGGCCGGCGCGTGGTCGGGCTCGACAATATGAGCCCCTATTATGATGTGTCGCTCAAGCGCGCCCGGCGCGACCGGCTGCTGAAGCATGCCGCCTATACCGACTTCGAGATCGACCTCACCGACCATGAAGCGGTCGCGGCTTTGTTCGCCAGGCACAAGCCCGACGCGGTGGTGCATCTCGCGGCCCAGGCCGGCGTCCGCTACAGCCTCGAACACCCGCGCAGCTATATCAGCAGCAATGTCGACGGCTTCCTCTCGATCATCGAGGGCTGCCGCCATCACGGCGTGAAGCATCTGGTTCATGCCTCGACCTCGTCGGTTTATGGCGCGAATACCGCGATGCCGTTTTCCGAGCATCACGTCGCCGACCATCCGCTGACGATCTACGCGGCGACCAAGCGCGCCAATGAATTGATGGCGCATAGCTACGCCCATCTGTTCAAGATCCCGATGACCGGGCTGCGCTTCTTCACGGTTTACGGCCCGTGGGGCCGGCCCGACATGGCGCTGTTCAAATTCGCCAAGGCGATCCTCGCCGATGAGCCAATCGACGTTTACAATCACGGCGATATGGAGCGCGATTTCACCTATATCGACGATCTGGTGGAGGGCATCACGCGCCTGCTCGAGGTCATTCCGACCGAGAATCCAAACTGGTCGGGCGATCGTCCCGATCCCGGCACCAGCGGCGTCGCGCCGTGGCGCGTGTTCAACATCGGCAATGCCAAGCCGGTGAGCCTGATGCGCTATATCGAAGCGCTGGAGACCTCACTCGGCCGCAAGGCGAAGAAGAACTTCCTGCCGATGCAGATGGGCGACGTGCCGCGCACCTCGGCCGACGTCTCCGACCTCGAAGCCGCTACCGGATTCCGTCCGCAGATCACCGTCGAGGAAGGCGTGCGCCGTTTCCTCGACTGGTATCTCGCTTACTACAAACAGAAAGCCGCATGACCGACGAAGTCATTTCCGTTATCGGGCTCGGTTATGTCGGGCTGCCTGTGGCCGTCGCCTTCGCGCGCGGCGGACGCAGCGTGATCGCGCTGGATCGCTCGCAGCGGCGCATCGAGGAACTCAACCGCGGCTTCGACCGGACGCGTAATTTCGAGACCGGCGATTTTCCGGTCGCGGGAATGGAACTGACCAGCGATCCGAAGGCGCTGACCCAGGCCACCTTCCACATCGTCGCGGTGCCGACGCCGATCGATGCGGCGCGCCGGCCGGACCTGCGGATGCTGGAAGGCGCCTGCCGCATGGTCGCGCCGTTCATCAAGCGCGGCGACGTGGTGGTGTTCGAATCCACGGTCTATCCGGGCTGCACCGAAGAAATCTGCGTGCCGCTGCTGGAGCAAGGCTCGAAGCTCAAGCTCGGCGATTTCGGCGTCGGCTATTCGCCGGAGCGGATCAATCCGGGCGACACCGAACACACCTTCACCAGTATCGTCAAAGTGGTCGCCGGCGACACGCCGGCGACGCTCGAGCGGGTCGCTGCGACCTATGGCAGCGTCGTCACCGCCGGCGTATTCCGCGCCTCCACCATCAAGGTGGCGGAGGCCGCGAAGGTGATCGAGAACACCCAGCGCGACCTCAACATCGCGCTGGTGAACGAGCTCGCGATGCTGTTCAAGCATCTCGATATCGACACCCGCGACGTGCTCGAAGCGGCCGGCACCAAATGGAATTTCCTGAAATTCCGTCCCGGCCTGGTCGGCGGCCACTGCATCGGCGTCGATCCCTATTACCTGACGCATCGCGCCGAGATCGCCGGCTATGACAGCCAGATCATCCTTGCCGGGCGGCAGCTCAACGACTCGATGGGACGCTTCGTCGCGCGCCACGTGGTGCGCGGCTGCGCGCGCGCCAAGGTCGGCATCACGCCGCGTGTCACCGTGCTCGGCCTCACCTTCAAGGAAAACGTGCCGGACATCCGCAATAGCAAGGTGGTCGACGTGATCGCCGAGCTGCGCGACTTCGGCGTCGATGTACAACTGGTCGATCCGCACGCGTTTCCGGACGAATTGCATGAAGAATATGGGCTGACGCTGACCCCGCCGGATCAGCTCCAGCGCGCGGATGCGGTGATCGTCGCGGTGGCGCATGACGAATTCCGCCGCGGCGGCTGGGATCTGGTGCGCGGTCATTTGCATGACAACGGCAAGGGCTTCGTCGCCGACCTGCATGGCGTGCTCGATCGCGGCGCCGTGCCGGACGGCGTCACGCTGTGGCGGCTGTGATTTCGGCCAGCCTGATCGACGATCTCACCCGCATCGTGTCGGACGCCGGCGCGGCGATCCTGCGCGTGCGCGCCGGCTCCCTCGACAAGCGCGACAAGGCGGATGGCTCGCCGGTGACCGCGGCGGACGAAGCTGCCGAAGCCATCATTCTCGCCGGCCTGGCCGCCCTCCTCCCCGGTATCCCGGTGGTGTCCGAGGAATCGGTCGATGCCCGTCCCGAAGCGCTCGGCGCACGCTTCCTGCTGGTCGATCCGCTCGACGGCACGCGCGAACTGCTCGCCGGCCGCGACGAGTTCACGGTGAATGTGGCGCTGATCGAGAACGGGACACCTTTGCTGGGCATCGTCGCCGCGCCGGCCCTCGGCCTGGTCTGGCGCGGCCATGTCGGACATGGCGCGGATGCCCTGCAGCTCGATCCCGGCAACGGCCCCGAGCAGGCGCGTGAGTGCACGCCGATTCATACCCGGCCTTGGGGCGCCTCGGCCGTGGCGTTGGCCAGCCTGTCGCATCTCGATGCGACGACCGCGGCGTTTCTGGACCGCTTGCCCGGCATCGAACGCCATTCCTGCGGATCGTCGATCAAGTTCTGCCGCCTCGCCGAGGGCGCGGCCGACGTCTATCCGCGCTTCGGCACCACCTGCGAATGGGACATTGCCGCAGGACACGCGGTACTCGCCGCTGCGGGTGGTAAGGTCGTCAACCCGACCGGCGAGGCGTTGCGTTACGGCCAGGCGCAGCTGGATTTCCGCGTGCCGGCCTTCCTCGCGGTCGGCGATCCGGCGCGACTCGAACACCTGATTCAACGATGACCGACAAGCAGCCAGCAACGACCATCGTGCCGGTCATCATGTGCGGCGGCTCGGGCACGCGGTTGTGGCCCGCGTCGGTGCCGTCCTATCCCAAGCAGTTCCTGCCGCTGGTCGAGGCGCAGTCCTGTTTTCAGCAGACCATGCTGCGCGCGCGCAGGCTGTGGCCGGATGCGACGCCACTGATCGTCACCGGCTCGGCGCATGCTGCGCTGGTGCGCGAGCAGCTTGCGGCAATCGGCGCCACCGCGCACCTGATGATCGAGCCGGAGGCGCGCGATTCCGCGCCGGCGATCGCAGCCGCCGCGCTGTGGATCGAGGCGCGCGACCCGAACGCCATCGCCTTCGTGCTGGCCTCCGACCATCACATCGGCGACCTCGCGGCATTCACGACGATTGCCGAACGCGCGGTCGCCGTGGCGCGCGAGGGTTACATCGTGACGCTCGGGATCACGCCGAGTGCGCCGGCCACCGCCTACGGCTATATCAGCCCCGGCGCGGCGCTGAGCAGCGGCGCGTTCCGCGTTGCGGGTTTTGTCGAGAAACCCGACCTTGAAACCGCGCAGCGCCATCGCGCAGCAGGCTTCCTCTGGAACAGCGGCATGTTCGTTGCAACTGCGGCGACGCTCGTCGGCGAGGTCGAGCGTCATGCGCCCGCCATCAATGCCGCGGCGCGCGAAGCTTTGTCCGGCACTCACGCCGGCGATGCGACCAAAGATGCGACTCTTGCACTCGGCAGCGCCTTCCGTAGCGCGCCAAAAATCTCGATCGACTACGCCGTGATGGAAAAGACCGATCGCGCCGCGGTGATCCCCGGTGCCTTCGGCTGGTCCGATCTCGGCGCCTGGAATGCGGTGTGGGATATCGCGCCGCGCGATGCCGACGGCAATGCGGTGCATGGCGAAGCGGTGCTGGTGAATGCCGCAGGCAATCTGGTGCGCGCCGGCAGCGGCGTCACCGTCGCGGTGATCGGCGCGCGCAATCTCGCGATCGTCGCCGAGCGCGATACCGTGCTGGTCTGCGATCTCGCGGCGAGCCAGGACGTCAAGCGCGTGGTCGATGAGATCAAGCGCCGCACCAGCGACGCGCCAAAGCGCGACGCCGAAGATCCAGCACAAGATGCCGCACAGGCGATGACGCTGTGGTTGAATGGCAGCGCGCTGCCGCTGTGGTGGGCGCTGGGCGCCGATCCGCGCGGCGGCTTCCATGAAGCGATCGATCAATCGGCCATCCCGGTCGACAAGCCGCGCCGCGCGCGGGTGCAGACGCGGCAGGTCTATGTCTATGCCGCGGCCGGCCGGCTCGGCTGGCCCGGGCCCTGGCGGCAGGCGGCCGAGCACGGCATGTCATTTTTCCTGAAGCATTACCGCCGGCCGGACGGGCTGTTCCGCACATTGGTCGCACCGGACGGCGCGCCGCGCGACGAGACCGCGATGCTCTACGACCAGGCCTTCGCGCTGCTGGCGATGGCCGCGCTGTACCAGGCCGCGCCGGAGCGCGCCGACCTGAAGCGGGAAGCCGAGACGCTGCGCAACGCATTGCACGCGCGGCGCCACGTCAATGGCGGCTTCATCGAGCATGGCGCACATGAATTCCAGTCCAACGCGCACATGCACCTGCTCGAAGCAGCCCTCGCCTGGGCCGGCATCGAAGGCGGCCAGCCGTGGATCGACCTCGCCGATGAGATCGTCGCGCTGTGCCTGACGCATTTCATCGATCCAGCGCAAGGCTATCTGCGCGAGTTTTTCGGACCGGACTGGCAGCCGGTCACGGGGGATGACGGACATCGCGTCGAGCCGGGCCATCAATTCGAATGGGCCTGGCTGCTCAACACCTGGGCGACACTGCGCGGACGCGCCGATGCTGCGGCTGCGATCCCGCGCCTGATCGCGCATGGCCGCGCCGGCATCGACCCGCGCCGCGGCGTGGTGATGAACGGGCTGCGCGACGACGGCACGATCCGCGATGCGGATGCGCGGCTCTGGCCGCAATGCGAATGGCTCCGCACCGCGCTGATGACGTCGGATCAAGCCGACGCGCAGCGCGCGCTCGCGGCGATCAAGACCTATCTGGATGTACCGGTGCCCGGTCTGTGGCGCGACGTGTCGCGGCCGGACGGCTCATTCACCAACGAGCCCGCTCCCGCGAGCAGCCTCTATCACCTGGTCGGTGCGATCAGCGCGTTGCGCCGCTGACGGAAGCGCGTTTTAGCGTCTCCGGCCGCACCAGCATGCCGCTCGCCATATAGCCGCTCTGCCCGAGCAGCATCCAGGCGGTGTTGCAGGCGCCTTCATTCTCGTCGCGGAACAACGCCCCCAACTCGTTCAGCGCTTCCTCGATCT
>CANKHJ010000180.1 GCA_947481635.1 Bradyrhizobiaceae bacterium | reverse complement strand
GTCAAACGCTGGCGGGACACCAGGATGGCGCTCCGCTGGACCGGCGCCGCCATGCAGGAGGCCGCCAAGGGCTTCCGGCGGCTCAAGGCGCACAAGCAACTACCAACCCTGCGAGCGGCCCTGCTTGCCCATCAGGTCAAGCATTCCATCAACCCAGATCTTGAACAGCAAGCCAAGGCCGCGTAGCCTGTTCAAACAGCGACGCCTGCCGAACGAATTTCAACACGGCTCGGGACATTGCCTTCTCGTGCATATACGGCAGGTAGCCATCGTCGATCTGCACGATCAACCCGGCGTCGCTGATCGCTTTGTATTCCTCGTGAAGCACGTCCGCGATGGCGAATAGCAGTAATTCATCGTCGGCATAGCGTTCGTTCTTGGCGGACGGGATGGCGCTGGCCGGCGCGACAACGGGAAGAAAGGTGCCAACCGCACCTGCCTTGGCTGCGGCCCGCTTGAGATTGGCGATGTCCCGTTTGACCTGGGTGTCCTGATAGGTGAGCGGCCCGTCCACGATGAACCGGGACGAGACCCGGCTTGCCAACCCGGTCGCCTTGTCGGCCTCCGCATAGAATTCCGCAAACGCGACGCGGTCGCGGCCCCCGCCGAGCGTCGCCAGCGGATCGCTGGCTTCGTCCGGCGTGAGTGGGCGTGAGTGGGCGTGAGCGAACACCGGTGATCTGCTCATGAAGATAGAACGACCAGCCGCGCCCCTTGCTGAACTCACCGTCACTGACGATGTCGATGGCCGCGGCGACCTGCAGCCGCACGATCTCGTCGATTCTGTCCGTGAGACAGACCTCATAGCCCGCCTGGTCGTAAGGCTCGCCCTTCGCCATGGTCCGGTTGAAGTCGAGCAGCGGCGGCAGTCGCGCGAGGCTCCCGACATGGGTCGTGAGAATGCGATCGTCATTGCGCGGCATCCGAGAACCTTCCTGCGATCGATCGCATTGCTGCGCGCATCGAAGCAAAACCCGGACCGTTCGAACGGCTGAAAGCCGCCCAGATTGCATACAACAAAGCGGATAGTGCTAATTTTTTAGGCGACCAAAGAAGACCAGACAGATCATACGGCTTGCAATAGGCTCGCTTATCCACAGCCCCGCGTCGGACCATGGCGCTGTTTCGATTGATGGATTCGAGGACTTCGGACGCTGACCAGCGTCAAATCACCCACGGTGCTGCATTGCACCACCCTTGGCATGCAGCTTGCTAATTCCCTCCCATCATCGAAGGGGAGAGGGTCTCATGTCACTGTTGAACGTTTCGCGGCGGTCGTTCCTTCAAGGCACCGCTGCAGGTCTTGTCGCCGGCGCAACCGGCATCCGTAGCGCGGCGGCCGCCGACGTTACGATCGGCATCGTCTATGTCGGGCCGCGCGACGATTTCGGTTGGAATCAGGCGCATGCCACCGCCGTGAAGGCGCTCAAGACGCTATCTGGCGTCAAAGCGGTCGAGGAAGAGAACGTTCCCGAGACCGACGCCTGCGCCAAGTCGATGGAATCGATGGTCAATCTCGACAGCGCCAACATCGTGCTCGGCACATCGTTCGGCTATTTCGACCCCTTCATGGTCAACCTGGCCAAGAAATACTCGAAGGTTGAATTCCGTCATGCCGCCCCGCTCTGGAGCGCGGACAAGCACCCGAAAAATCTCGGCAGCTATTTCGGCTATCTCAACCAGGGTCACTATGTCGACGGCATCGCCGCCGGCCTCTCGACCAAGTCGAACAAGCTCGGCTTCGTCGCCGCCAAGCCGATCTCGTCGGTTCTCAGCAACATCAACTCGTTCATGCTGGGCGCCAAGAAGGTCAATCCGAACGCGGTGGTCCAGGTGATTTTCACCGGTGACTGGTCGCTTCCGGTGCGCGAGGCCGAAGCGGTGAACGCGCTGGTCGACGCCGGCTGCGACGTCATCACCTGCCACGTCGACGGCCCGAAGGTGGTGATCGAAACCGCCGAAAAGCGCGGCGCCAAGACTTGCGGACACAATGCCTCGCAGGCTCCGTTGGCTCCGAAGGGCTTCATCACCGGCGCCGAGTATAAGTGGGAGACCTTCTACAAGGCCTACGCCACCGCGCTCGGCAAGGGCGAACCCCTGCCGAACATGCTGGCCGGCGGTTACGAGGCCGACATGGTGCAGAACTCGCCGTTCGGCGCCGGCGCAACCGAAGCGGCCAAGGCGGCGGCCACGACGGCAATCGCCGACCTCAAGGCGAAGAAGCCGATCTATGTCGGCCCGCTGAAGGACAACAAGGGCAAGGTCGTCATCACCAAGACCTACGACAACCTCGATCCCTTCCTCGACCAGATGGACTATTTGCTCGAAGGCGTCGTCGGCTCGATCACGTAAGCATAACGACCACTTCAGGGCGAGATCGACATGGCGGATATCGCCGAGCCTATGGCACCACCAATGGTCGCCGCGTCCGAGTGGCGCGGCGATCTCTCGATCCGAATTCGGCGGGGAGCGGAATATGTCGCGATTCCGCTCTTCGCTCTCGTCGTTTCGGCGATCCTGTTCTCCCTGTTCCTGCTGGCGCTGGGAAAATCACCAATTCAATTTTTCCAACTGGTGCACCAAGGCGGCTTCGGCACCGCCTTCTCGATCCAGAACACGCTGCAGCGCGCGGCGCCGCTGATCCTGACCGCGCTCGCGGTGGCGATCCCAGCGCGCATCGGCCTGGTGATGATCGGCGGCGAGGGCGCGCTGGTGGTCGGCGGCTTTGCCTCGGCGGCGATCGCGATCCCGTTGGTGACCGGCAAGGCATCGCCGATGGTCGCGCTGATCATCATGGCGATCGCCGGCATGATCTTCGGCGCACTGTGGGTCGGTATTGCCGGATTCCTGCGCTACGCGCGGGGCGTGAACGAGACGATCTCGTCGCTGCTGCTGACCTATATCGGCATCGCGACCATGAACTTCTTCGTCGAGGGCGCGCTACGCGACCTCACCAATCCGAACAAACCGTCGACCATGCCGATCGGTGACGCCTATATGGTCGGAAAGATTCCCGGCACCGATGTCCACTGGGGATTGGCGATCGGCGTGCTGCTCGCGATCGTGCTGCATATCCTGATGTCGCGCACGACGTTCGGATTTGCCGTGCGGGTGACCGGCGGCAATGCGCGCGCCGCGCTGGCGCAGGGCATTCCGGTCGGCAAGCTGATCGTGATCTGCTGCCTGATCGCCGGCGCCTGCGCCGGCCTTGCCGGCTTCTACGAAGTCGCCGCAATCCAGGGCCGCGCCAATGCGTCATTGGTCGCCGGATACGGCTTCACCGGCATCCTGGTCGCGTTCCTGGCGCGCCACAACGCCATCGCGATCATTCCGGTCGCGATCATGTTCGGCGGCCTGGTCGCTTCCGGCGGCCTGGTTCAGCGCCGCATGGACCTGCCGGACGCGACGGTGCTGGTGCTTCAAGGATTGACCTTCGTCGTGCTGCTGGTGTCGGAAACGCTCTATGGGCGTTTCAAGATTTTCCAGCCGCCCATCACAGCGGACCGGACATGAGCGGCGACAGTCCTTTCATCATTGTGCTGCTGGCGATCGTCGGCGGCGCGTTGCGGGTGTCCACGCCCTTCATGTTCGTGGCGCTGGGCGAATGCCTGACCGAGAAATCCGGCCGGGTGAATCTCGGGCTCGAAGGCACATTGGTGCTGGGTGCGATGTGCGCCTATGCGATCTCGTTCCATTCCGGATCGCCATGGCTCGGCGTGCTGGCGGCCGGCTGCGCCGGCTCGCTGCTCGGCGCGATCCACGGCTATGTCTGCAAGCTGCCGCGCGTGAATGACATCGCGATCGGCATCGCGATGATGCTGTTCGGCACCGGCCTCGCCTTCTTTTTCGGCAAAGCCTATATCCAGCCTTCCGCGCCACGGCTCGAGTCATTCTCGCTCGGCGCCTGGACCGGCAATCAGCAGATCGAGACCGCGCTGCAGATCAACCCGCTGCTGCTGGTCGGCGTCGTGGTTGCGATCGCCATGTCCTGGGCCTTCGCCAATACCAAATGGGGGCTGATCGTCCGCATGACCGGCGACAGCGCGCCGGCTGCGCGCGCCATGGGCGTCTCTGTCGACATGGTCCGCTTCCTCTCCACCACTGCGGGCGGCTTCCTCGCCGGTGTCGGCGGCGCCTTCCTGTCGCTGTTCTATCCGGGCTCATGGAATCAGGGCCTGTCATCGGGGCAAGGATTGATGGCCGTCGCGCTGGTGATCTTCGCGCGCTGGGACCCGATCCGCTGCGCTTTCGCCGCGTTGCTGTTCGGCGCGACCGGGGCGATCGGCCCGGCGTTGCAATCGGTCGGCATCACCCAGGGCTATTACTTCTTCAACGCCGCCCCCTACATCCTCACCCTGTTGGTCATGATCGCCTCGGCCGGATCGAAGCAGGCAGCGCGCAACGTGCCCGGCGAGCTCAGCATTACGAAATAGGCAGGCCATGGCCACCATCCCGGGCGATCCCTATCCGTGGCCGTTCGACGGCGACCTGACGCCGCAGAACACCGCGCTGATCATTATCGACATGCAGACCGATTTCTGCGGCAAGGGTGGCTATGTCGACACCATGGGCTATGACCTCTCGTTGACGCGCGCGCCGATCGAACCGATCCGCGGCGTGCTCGGTGCGATGCGCGCGAAGGGCTACACCGTGATCCACACCCGCGAAGGGCACCGGCCTGACCTCACCGACCTCCCCGCCAATAAGCGCTGGCGCTCGCAGCGGATCGGCGCCGGCATTGGCGATGCAGGCCCGTGCGGCCGCATCCTGATCCGCGGCGAGCCGGGCTGGGACATCATCCCCGAACTCGCCCCGCTGGCCGGCGAGCCGATCATCGACAAGCCCGGCAAGGGCTCGTTCTGTGCCACCGATCTCGAGCTGATGCTGCGCACCCGCGGGCTGCGCAACATCGTGCTCAGCGGCATCACCACCGATGTCTGTGTCCACACCACGATGCGCGAGGCCAATGACCGCGGCTTCGAATGCCTGTTGCTCGAGGATTGCTGCGGGGCGACCGACCACGGCAATCATCTCGCGGCGATCAAGATGGTCAAGATGCAGGGCGGCGTGTTCGGCTCGGTGTCGGATGCCAAGAGCTTCGTGGAGAATTTGCCATGAACGTGTTGACCATGCCGTCCCCTCCCGCCGGCGATGCGGTGCGGGCCTATTCGCTGAAGACCATCGGGGTCAGCAAGATTTTTGGTCCGCTCACCGCGCTGGACGACGTCTCGATCTCGGTGGAGGCCGGCGAATTTCACGCGCTGCTGGGAGAGAACGGTGCCGGCAAATCGACGCTGGTGAAATGCATCATGGGCTTCTACTCCGCCGATCGCGGCAAGGTGCTGCTCAACGGCGCCGAAGCCAAGATCGCCAATCCGCGCGACGCGCGCGCCAACGGCATCGGCATGGTCTATCAGCACTTCACTTTGGTGCCCTCGCTGACCGGGGCGGAAAACCTGGTGATCAGCCGTGCGGACGCGCCGAGCATCTTCGACTGGAAAAAAGAGAAAGCCGGGCTCGAGGCGTTCCTCAACCGCATGCCGTTCCGCGTGCCGCTCGACGTTCCGGTCTCGGCTTTGGCTGCGGGCGAGAAGCAGAAGCTCGAAATCCTCAAGCTGCTCTATCTCGATCAACGGCTGCTGATCCTGGATGAGCCCACCTCGGTGCTGACGCCGGGCGAAGCCGACGAGATGCTCGGCCTGCTGCGCGGCATGACCCAGCGCAAGGAAGTCAGCGTGATCATGATCACGCATAAATTCCGCGAGGTCACGGCCTTCGCCGACAGCGTGTCCGTGCTCCGGCGCGGGCGCAAGGTCGGCGGCGGCAAGGTGTCGGAGCTGTCGGTCGAAGACATGGCGCGCATGATGATCGGCGACACCCCGATCCGTGACCGCGCGATCCGCGCCGACCGCGCGCCGGGCGATGTCGTGCTCGATCTGTCCGCACTCTACGCCGACGACGACGAAGGGCTGCCCGCGCTGGACCAATTCAACCTCAAGGTCCATGCCGGCGAGATCGTCGGGATCGCGGGCGTGTCAGGCAACGGCCAGTCCGAACTGGTCGAGGTGCTCTCGGGGCAACGGCCGCTCAAGGACGGGCGCATCGTGGTCAAGGACGAGATCTTCGAGCCGAACCGCAAGAGTTACGCGAAGCTGAAGATCTTCGGGCTTCCCGAGGAGCCGCTGAAGAACGCCACCGTCCCGCGCATGACCGTGGCCGAGAACATGGCGTTTCGGACCTTCGACCAGCCCCCCAGCGCCTGGCTCGGATGGTGGCTGTCGGTCGGCCCGATGCGCACCAAGGCGCGCGCACTGATCAAGCAATACCGGGTGAAGACGTCATCGCCGGAATCCGCCATTGCGGACCTGTCAGGCGGTAACGTCCAACGTGCCGTGCTGGCGCGCGAATTGTCCGGCGAGGTCGACCTGCTGATCGTCGCCAACCCCTGCTTCGGGTTAGATTTCGCGTCGGTGGCCGAGATCCGCGCCCAGATCATGGAGCAGCGCAACCGCGGCGCGGCGGTGCTGCTGGTGTCTGAAGATCTCGACGAGATCCTGGATCTGGCGGACCGTGTCGCGGTGATGTCAGCCGGGACGATCAACTACGTCTCGCCGGTCGGATCGACCAATCGCGCCGAGATCGGCAAACACATGGCCGGGCATTAGCTTAAACGCCGCGGAAATTATCGGCCAGAGCCAGCCAGCGGTATCGCATCCGCCGGGTCGCTCGCCGTGATGTCGCAAAGCAGCCGATAGACGCCGACCTCGGCATTCCGAAAATCACGCGCCAGCGCTGCCGCGATCGCTTCGGCGTCGTGTACGCGGAGCGTCTCGATCAACAGACACGCCTCGATCCTGCGATCGCCGCCGCGCAGGCGCTCCTCCATCGATACAGGAAATTCAAGCGGGTCAGCGGCCCGCCAGATTTCGCCGCAAGCCACAGCCTTGTCCCGCATCAAGGTTTCGATTGCAGCTCTCAGATCACTTTCGGCCGGGCGCTCATGGAACCTCGCAGCCACCGCAACAACACCACGCATGGCGCCGAGCCGGAAGACGCGATGACAGACAGTCCGGATCATGCCTTTGAAGATCTCCGACATGACATTGCGTGTCATCGGCGTCGGGTCGTCGAGCCGTCCGAGATAGGCCGCGGACCTGAAGACCTCGACCGATTGCGCGATATAGAAATTGAAGTAGCGCGGATGCCCCGATATCGCCTCGTAGCGCCGTCCGATGTGGAACCCGGGGATCGCGATGCGCTCCGCCAGATGTTCGTGCTGAAACCACTCCTCGAACTCGACCTCGCGGCCGGGCGTAATGTCGTTGAAGATCGCAAGAATGCCGGACAATGGGTCTGGTGTCCCGGTGGGAGAATTCACTGTCGTCATGCGCTGCCAAGGTCAGGCGGTCAACATATTCGGCTTGAGCCGTTCAGATTCGCGTAGTTCGGCTCCGCGCCGAGGCCTGGAAGATCGGGCGGCCACAGACTGTTTTCGACCTCCCTGTTCGGCCAAGCCACCGACGCGGAGCTCACGTCCCCGTCACACTTGCGCCGGCGCCAGCGGTGGCCTGCCGCGGATCAGGTCGGAGGCACGCTGGCGATCATGATCACCGGAGCGTTGATGTTACCGCCTGTCATGTCCGGCATCACCGAAGCGTCGACGACGCGCAGGACCTTCCGTACCGAACACCCTCAATTGCGGGTCGACGACTGCGGCCTGATCGCTCGCGATGCCGCAACGCGTCGTCGCCCTACAGCAGCAATGTCGTGAGACGGGGAAAGATCGTCAGCAGCGCCAGCAAGACGAGATCGGCAATGATGAACGGAGTCACGCCTCGATAAATCGTCGCGAGAGGAATGTCCGGCCTCATCCCATACATGATGAACACGATCAGGCCGATGGGCGGAATTATCATGCCGAGCTCGATGATCACGACATTGAGGATGCCCCACCAGACCGGGTCATAGCCGAGCTTGATCACAATCGGCAGAACGAATGGCAGTGTGATCAGCATTGCAGAAATCTCGTCGAACACCGCGCCGAGCACGAGATAGGTCAAGAGCAGGACGAAGATGATCGATAGCGGCGAGAGATTGAGCTGGCTGATCAGCGCGATCAGCGCTTCCGGGATGCGCACCAGCGTGACGAAAGACGTGAAAACTGTCGCGCCGATGATCATGAAATAGATCATCGCAGTGGCGGTCGCGGTTTCACGCAAGCCCAGCCAGAATGACGCCCGGTCCAGCCGTCCACGCGCCACGGCGAAAACCAGCGACAGGACCGCCGCGAATGATGCGGCTTCATTGACCGTGAGAATGCCGCTGTAGAGGCCGCCGAAGATCGACAGCATCAGCACCAGGACCGGTCCCGCGGCCTGCAAGGCGGCCCATCGCTCGGGCCACCGTAGCCGCGGCCCGACCGGAGCCTGCTTCGGGTCGAGCCGGACCACGATGGCAATCGCGAGCATGTTCAGCGTGATCGCAATCAGCGCCGGCAAAAGTGCCGCGATGAACAGGTCGAAGATGAAGGTCTTCGCCGTGATGCTGTAGAGGATCATGATGATCGACGGCGGGATCAGGCATTTCAGCGTCCCACCGGCGGCAACGGCCCCCGCGGAAAAACCCGGCGCGTAGCCGAAGCGCAGCATTTCCGGCAGCGCGGCGCGGGTGAAGGTTGCCGCCGTCGCGGTCGACGACCCGCAAATGGCCCCGAACGCCGCACTGCCGCCGATCGTTGCATAGGCCAGCCCGCCGCGGCGGTGACCGAGAAAAGACGAGGCCACGCGATAGATGTCGGTCGAAAAACCCGCAGCGCTCGCGAACGACCCCATCAGCAGGAATAGCGGAACCGCGGCCAGATCGGGGCTGGCCAGGATCGTGGACGGCTCGCTGGACAGAATGGAAAGCGCCGGCCCCCACCCGGTCTGAAGCGCGAACCCGCCGACGCCGACGACGATCATCGCCAAGCCGACGGGGATCTGCACCAGCATCAGCACCAGCAGCGCGAGCAGCGCAACACCGCCGATTTCGAGCGGGCTCATGTCTGCGGCTCGCCGGAGGCGATCAGATTGGCAAAACGGCGAATCTCGAACAGCACCACCGTGAACTGAACCACAACGCCGCACCAGAGCAGCGCGTCAACCGCGTACCAGAACGGCGCCGTCGGCAGTTTGAGCACCCACGTGGTCTCACCATCCCGCGCAATGCCCGCGGCGTGCCGGTAGAACTGGTAGGCGATCAACACCATCACAGCGAGAACCACGACAGCAGCCAGGACGTCGAGCGCGCCGGAGACTTTTTTGCCAAGCGCCTCAGCAAAGCGGATCGTCACGTTGCTCCGCTCCGCCAGACCGGCCGGAAGGCAGCAGGTCACCGCGACGGCGATGATCAAAGCCGCAACGTCGCGCACGCCCGCGATCGGCTGGCCGGCCAGCGAACGTGCACCGCCGTCGGCGATGGTCATCGCCGCGAGCAGGATCAGTCCCAGCAATCCGAGCGTGGAGAGTGCTCGCGTTGCCGCGAGCACTGCTCCCTCAATCGTCGCCATCACGGCCGGTGCCCCGGGCTAGCGGGAGGCACGCAGCCCCGCCAGTTCCTGCTCCACAGCCTGATACAATTGCTCATTGCGCGGGTTTTGCTTTTTCCAGGCATCGATCACCGGCAGAACCATCTGCTTGGTCCGCGCAACCTCGGCATCCGACGGAATCACGACCTTGCGCTTCGGATCGTCCTGGAGCCGCTTAAGCACTGCCTCGTCGGCGCGTGCATTCGCTGCG